>JBBQNU010000191.1:0-5427 GCA_038330285.1 Hyphomicrobiales bacterium
CCCTCTTCACTGTCAAATTCCTGAATGGTCGGGGCGGCGGGATTCGAACTCGCGACCCCCTGCGCCCAAGGCAGGTGCGCTACCAGACTGCGCTACGCCCCGACATTTCAGACTTTATGAAGGGCTGCTTATAGAGAAAACTTTGCAGAGAGCAAGCTAGTCCTCAGCGGTATTGAAAATACGGTGGTAAACCTTGTCATTTACCCGCAAACCGAGCTTTTTGACGGTTCCGGCGGCCAATTCCAGTACGCCCCGGACAGGCTCTTGGACACTGATGGTGTCAAGCGACTGGGGCACTGTATTCTCGGCAATGGCGGCTATTGTGCCGTCCTCCCGGATAAAAAGCATGTCGAGAGAAATGTTGGTGTTCTTCATCCACATGGCCACGGGGCGCGGCTTTTCATAGTCAAAGAGCATGGCCTTGTCTTCCGGGAGGAAGTGCCGGAACATCAGGCCGCGTGTGCGCAGTTCGTCCGTGTCCGCAATTTCAGCGGTCAGCATGGTGACGGAATCAGCACTCTCCAGGGTAATCGGTTCGAGCTTTGAAATCTGCGCGTTTTCAGGAAGGGCTGCCGAAGCTCCGGCCAGCCACAGGAAGCAGGTCAATAGAATGAAGGTGACCTGTTTCATCGGCTCTCCTCATACGCAACAGATTTTGGCGAATCTAGCCTAGTTCGTATGAGGTGGTCCACCCTCAAGACTCAGGCGGATTTCTGCCGCCATGTTGCCCTTCGGGCCTTCGCCGAACCGCACATAGACCCACTGGTCCGGCACCAGTTCGGAGATCGCGGTCTTGCGCAGGGTTTCCATGTGCACAAACACATCGGGTTTGCCTTCGCCTTCCGAGACGAAACCAAAGCCGCGGGCCCGGTTGAACCATTTTACCTTGGCTTTCACCCAGCCGGTGGAGGGCACCACGGTATTGTGGGTGCGCGACTTGCGCTCAACCGGATGAATGGCAGTTGAAAGATCAACCGAAAGAACACGCAGGCACTGATAACCCTTCTGGCGCGCCACAACTTCACAGGTGACGCGCGCGCCTTCGAGCGGGGCTTCAAAACCATCACGCTTCAGGCAGCTCAAATGCAAAAGAATGTCAGGCATGCCGTTGTTGGGAATGACGAAACCGTAACCGCGGCCCACGTCGAACCACTTCACCAAGCCATCAATCTGGATAATCTGGACATTGGGCTCGGCGCCCTGCTCGTGCCCAACTACCGCCCCAGTAGTAGAGGTGATACTCACCGCCATGTTTCACCCACCCCATTTTCGCGTGGCGGCCTTGCCTCTGCACACCACAGGGCCAAGTTTTGAGCATATCTTAAAGATTTGTACAGTGTGATTCACGCAAAGCCCGATGGAAAACTCCGACTGTGGCATTGCTGCATCTGCTGAGCTGGCCGCGCGCCCTGGAAAAATTCGTTATGGCGTTGAGTTGAACTGGAAATTTCAATTTTTTTCGCACGGGACTTCATCCGGGCAGGCAAATGGGGTTTTGATTTTGCGAATCGCGGCCCGGAACTTCAAATTTTTATTGCAAGACGGGAAATTTGGCAAAATCGGCGCTGGCGCGCGAGTGATTCGTTGCGGACTTTTGCTCCGGGTGCGGCTAAACATGCCTCTTCAGGCTTTCTCCAACCCATGAGGTTCCCATGAAATATCTGCATACCATGATCCGTGTCGCCGATCTCGACGCGTCACTGGATTTCTTCGTCAACAAGCTCGGCTTTGTGGAGCAGCGCCGGCACGTCAATGAAAAAGGCCGCTTCACTTTGGTATTTGTTGCGGCGCCGGAGAGTCCCGATGCACCGGTAGAACTCACTTATAACTGGGATCCGGAAGTCTACACGGGCGGCCGGAACTTTGGCCATCTGGCGATCGAAGTCGATAACATTTACGACTACTGCGCCAAGCTGATGGCGCAAGGGATCACCATCAACCGCCCGCCGCGCGAGGGCCGCATGGCCTTCATCAAGACACCTGATGGCATTTCAATTGAGGTTTTGCAGAAGGATGCCGCCCTGCCCTTGCAGGAACCGTGGAAGAGCATGCCGAACATCGGAAGCTGGTAAATCAGGCTTCAGCTTTCCAAACTCCAGTGACTGCAAAAGCTTGGTCCATGCCGGGCCATGGCGGCATGGTGACGCCTACGGCCTCGAGCGGCTCGTCGCCATCACAGCGGAACTGGAAATGGCAGCCGACTGGAATGGAAATCGAAACGCCGGGGTGGACGTCAATCGTCTCCTCGGCGTTGTCCGTTTTGCGCCACAGGCGGCCCTGCCCGCTGGTGAAGAACCAGACTTCTTCAACGGTGCGGTGGGCAACGGCGGCGGAGACCTTTCCCGCGGGCAATTCGAAATGCGCCATGGAGCCGCGCGGGGTTGCGGCCAGCAGGCGAACTTCCGAGCCATCGGGCGCAATCGCATCCGGTTTATCGGCCAGATGGCGGGTGATGAATTCATGTGTCATAGAAGGTCTCCCATTCAGATAGTATATTGAGCCTAGGGAGATCAAAAATGGAAATCAAACGCAGTGGTTCACAGCCCTCCGGCAAAGGCCCGAAAGAATATTTCACCGGCACTGTCCGCATCGATCCGATTATCAACGCACCTGATCCGGCCCGCGTTGCCGGGGCCAGCGTCACCTTCGAGCCCGGCGCGCGCACGGCATGGCACACCCACCCGTTCGGGCAGACGCTCATCGTTACTGCAGGCTACGGCTGGGCCCAGCGCGAGGGCGGCACCATCGAGGACATTCGCCAGGGCGACGTGGTCTGGTTTGAACCCGGCGAAAAGCATTGGCACGGGGCCACGCCCACCACGGCCATGACACATATCGCCTTTCAGGAAAAGCTCAATGGCTCGCCTGTCGACTGGCTAGAGCATGTGACCGACGAACAGTATGGAAAATGAGGAAATGGTGCGCCCTACGGGAGTCGAACCCGTCTTTACAACGTGAAAGGCTGTCGTCCTAACCGATAGACGAAGGGCGCACTGTGCGGGCGTCTATAAAGAGGTTATTTCAGTCTGGCAAGCCTTACAAAACACGCGCCATATCCTCGATTTGGAGCGACGGAACGCGCTTTGCGCCCCATTCATCAATGGTTAGACGGCCAGCGAAATGCAGCGGCAATTTACGTTCGGTGAGGAGGGTTTCGCCAAGCTCGGTACCCATGGCGCGGAAGGCTATGGCCTTGATTCGGGTGCCATCGGCAGACGCCAAAGTGCAGCGGACGTGATCGCTGCCCGCGGGATCCGCATAGACCACCTTGTGGGCGGGAAACGCAAACACGGGCGCGGGATGGGCCGAGCCATAGGGGCCCGCCTGTTCCAGCAATTCAATGAGATCGAGAGTTGCGCCCGATGCGGTCAAGGCGCCGTCGATTTGGAGGGCGTTTTCGGCGGCGTTTGAAACTGCGGTGGCGAGCCTGTCTTCCAGAAAACTTCTGAACTCCGCAAGTTTGGCGATTTCAACGGTGATGCCTGCCGCCATTGCGTGGCCGCCGCCTTTCACGATCACGCCGGCTTCAAGAGCGGCACGGACAGCGCTGCCGATATCAACTCCGGCGATGGAGCGGCCGGAGCCGCTGGCGAAACCGGTTTTCGGACTGCTGGCGAGAACAAAGCTCGGCAGTTGATAACGCTCCTTGAGCCGCGCAGCGGCCAGCCCGACGACGCCGGGATGCCAGCCATCATTGGTGACCACGATCACCGAACTGCGATGTTCCTTGCCGAGGGATGCTTCGGCCTGAAGTGCGGCGGCATCCACCACACGCATCTCGATGGATTGGCGCTGGCGGTTGAGCTGCTCGAGCTCCTGGGCCAGTTGGTTGGCCCTGCCCTTGTCGCGCGTGGTGAGAAGTTCAAGCGCCAAGTCCGCATGGCCTATGCGGCCCGCCGCATTGAGCCTTGGGCCGAGAACAAAGCCCAGGGCATAGACATCGGGGCTGCGCTTGAGGCGGGCGATGTCGCTCAGCATGGCAAGGCCCAGGTTCTCGCGGCGCGCCATGATCTTCAACCCTTGCGTGACATAGGCGCGGTTCAGGCCCTTCAGGGGCACGACATCGCAGACGGTGGCCAGCGCCACGAGTTCCAGCCATTGCAGCATGTTGGGTTCGGGTCGTGCGGGCGAATACCAGCCTTTGGCGCGCAGCAGTTTGTTGACGGTGGCCACAAGGATCATCACCACACCGGCGGCACAGAGATAACCGAAACCGGAAATATCATCCTGCCGGTTGGGATTGATCACGGCATGGGCCTGGGGGAGAATTTCGCCAGCCTGGTGATGGTCGACGATGATGGTTTCCATGCCAAGTTCCGCCGCGTGGGCCAGGGGATCATGGGCGAGGACGCCGCAATCCAGAGTGAGCAGCAGGTGGCAGCCCTGCTCCTTCAAAAGCTTCACGGCATGTTCGCTGGGGCCATAGCCTTCAGTCAGGCGGTCCGGCACATGGATGATAGCGTCCGAGCCCACGGCACGGAGGAACAGTTGAAAGATTGCAGCGGAGGAAACCCCATCCACATCATAATCGCTGATGATGCCGATGCGGGTTTGCGCGATGATCGCTTCTGCCAGACGCTCCGCGCCCTTCTCCATATCCTTCAAAGCTGAGGGCTGCGGCATCAGACTTCTGATCGTGGGATTGAGGAAGGCTTCCGCTTCGTCCAGCCCGACGCCACGCGCCGCCATGACACGGCCGAGAATTTCCGGAAGTTCGTGGCGCTCGGCTATCGCTTGAGCCAGGCGTTCATCCTGCAGGCGCGGGGTCCAGCGCCTGCCGCTTAATGAACTTTGAACGCCAAGAAAATTGCGCTCCGTCACAGCCGCTCAATGCGGATGACGCGCGGCTTTGAGGCGACATGGCCATTCTTTTCAATCTGCCCGAGCGCGGTGCGGATGGAAGTCTCAAGCGTGTCATGGGTGATGAGGATGAAGGTGGCCGTGGCGCGTTTGGTTTCCTGGCCCTGGCGGCCGCGCTGGACGATGCTTTCGATCGAAATTTCTTCATCGGCCAGAATTTGCGCGATGGACGCAACGGCACCGGGGCGGTCAACAAGTTCAAGGGCCACGTAGTAGCCGCCCTCGTGCGCCTTCTTCGGAGATTGCTTGTAAGGCTTGAGCTTGGCGGCGGGGATGCCGAAAGCGGGGCGCCTATTGCCGCGGGCGATATCAACAACGTCCGACAATACAGCGGAAGCAGTTGGATGTGCCCCGGCACCGCGGCCTTCCAGCATGAGATCGCCGACAAAATCCCCCTTCACGACGATGGCGTTGAACACGCCATCGGTGTCCGAGACGGGCGAGCCCTTGGGAACGAGGGTGGGATTGACGCGCTGCTCGATGCCCTCGGCATGGGCGATGGCAACCCCGAGCAGCTTGATCTTGTAGCCCATGTCGCTGGCATTGCGGATATCATCCAAAGTGATG
>JBBQNU010000192.1:0-5418 GCA_038330285.1 Hyphomicrobiales bacterium
ATCGCGCGGGGTTTCTTAATGCCCTTGCAAAGCCCAAATCATCTGGCTATTAAGCGCCCACCGGGAGATTAGCTCAGTTGGTAGAGCGCTTCGTTTACACCGAAGATGTCGGGAGTTCGAGTCTCTCATCTCCCACCATCCATTTGTTGCCAGATATCGCCAAATTGTGCTGCCGCGAAAGCGGCCGGCAGAGAATTAGTTTACGCGCTTCCACGAGCATCGCTGCTGTATTAGGATTGGTTTTGAGCGGGTGAAGAAGCCGCACTGGCCTTTCCTGCGGTCTTGCGCAGGACCAAACTAAAGCAACGAGCGACATGGCGTTAAACACCGAATTTCCATCTGACATCATCGGCAAACTGGCGCTTCTGGGAAACCAGAAGCTGGGCATGGGAAACTACTACCTGGCATTGCTGCGCGAAGCGGACGAGGTGCTCTCGGTTGCCGCAGCCTGCGCCTTGCTGGTATCAAAATTCGTTTCCCCCAATGCGCTGCCGCGATTGCAGGAATTGGCCAAATTTGAATCGGTGCGCACGCGCGCGTTCGATTTTTTCATGAAGGAACGCGAATATGATTTGGCGAAAGCCATCTTGCTCGTTCCGGCCGTAAATGTTGGCAATATCACCCAGCAAGGCATGGAAGCAGCGTTTTCGAACGACTATGGTCAAGTAGCCGACGTTGAGGTGCAGAAATTCCTGCAAACCGGCGCGCTGAAACATCTGAATGGCGCTCGAATTGCGGCGGAGCAGGAGGGGGGATGGACGCGCGTGCTGCCCCTGACTGTAAAGCTAATGCTGATCAATCCGGAAGATGGGCGTTGGTCGGTTTATCTGCGTGAACTGCTTACGGCCTTTAACCAATTTGAACTGCTCGAGCAGTTCTGCGACGTTGCGGATGCCGCCAAGGTCCTTCCGGAAATAGCTGGAATCTCCAGGGCCATTTTGGCTGGCAATAGGGGCGAACCCGCAGAGGGCCTGAAATTCCTGGACAAACTATCCGCAAATCCCTTGCCGCGGGCATTTGAAGTTGAGTTTTGTGGGGCAAAAGCCTCTCTCCTGGACAAATCCCGGAAATTTGAAGAGGCCTATAAATGGTATGAAAAACAAAATGAATTCTACCGAAATGATACGACAAAACCAAACCCGTTCGACCGTCACAGGTACATTGAAAGGGTAAAAATAAACGCAAGCCTGAAGGTGCCTGCGCTGCCCATCGAAGACCGCAGCGCCTATTTCATGATGCTGGGTTTTCCGCGCTCCGGGACCACTTTGCTTGAAAACATACTGGCCAGCCACCCGGCCATTGAAACTTTTGAAGAGATCCTGAGCTGGGAAAGCATGACCCAGATAACGGGTTCATTTGCCTTGAAAAAACTTGCCTTGCCGCCCGATATCGCCCTTAAGGCGCGTGCAAGATACTACCGGGAAATTGATCAAAACAGGAAAAAAGCCGGAGCGGACATTTTCATCGACAAGCTTCCCGTCCGATCTGCCGAAGCTGTATTGCTTCAAAAAATGTTTCCGCAGATGAAGTACATTTTCTCTGTCCGCCATCCCTATGACGTCGTTTTGAGCTGCTTCAAGCAATACTTCGCGCCCAATGGCGCAATGGACAATTTTACGACGATCGGGGACGCTTGCCACCTTTATGACTTCGCCATGAGTCAGTGGTTCAGCGTGTTCAGCTTGGAATCAGAGCAGGTTTGCTACATTCATTACCATCGGCTGGTGGAAAATTTGCAGGACGAGGTGACCCGGGTATTGGGATTCGTTGGAACAAGCTGGGATGACGGCATACTTCAGTTCGCCAGGAATTCCGATGAGAGGGGCAGCCGGACACCAAGCTATTCCAAGGTCCGGCAAGGTGTCTCGCTTGGCGTTCAAACGTCTTGGCGCAATTATGCATTTCTCTTCCGCAGGCCCGAAGCGCGCCCACTTGACCGCTGGTTGAAGTTTTTTGGCTATGAGGGCTTATAAAGCCTTCAGGGCGTGATGGGGCCGCGCTTGAACGTGGAGCCTGGGCGAATGGTGTGTTAGCTGCCCTGGATGCCGCGAAGCGCCAGGAGCCGGTCGGCGATGTCCGAGAAGCCATCGGCGAAGACTTCGATGTGCCGGCGGTTTTCCTTTTCAGCATGGGCCTCAGACCGCGTCAGGCGGGCCTCGAACACGGCCGCGATCTTGTCATTGTCGGCACGGGTGTTTGCCGCAAGCTCCTGAATGCGTCGTGACAGCTCGTTGGCCAGCATTTGATTGTCATGGCCGGTCTTTCCGGCGAGTGAATCGATTTTCTGGTTCAGTTCCGTGGTCAGCTTTTCCAGCTGTTTGTCAAAGACGAGGAACATTTCCGACAGCATCTGCTGCTGGGCTTCATTGCTCTTCTGAAGCTCGGAATTCATGTGCATGGCCTGGTCCTGCAGCCGGCGCTGCGTATCATCCGAGGCAACAAACAGCTTTTCACAGCTGCGGGCCAGTTCGCCGTAGCGCTGTTCAAGGGAGCCAAGGGACTGCTGGGCGTTGCGGTCGGATTCTTCCAGAATCGCGATCACTTCTTCCATGCGGGCTTCGTGCAGGCGGCGCGTTGGGCCGACCAGAACCCGGCGGATGTCGGCCAGCGATTTTGCCGGATCGATATCCTCCGACAGGGCATCCAGGACCTTCTTGCTGAGCACCGATTCACTGTATTTCGAGCCGCCCGGAAGCCTCTCGATCGGCGTAAACCTTGGAGGCTGGCTGGCAAGGGGATTTTTGGATGGGGACTTATATGATGTGTTTTGCTCAACCTGGATGGCAGGCGTCACTGACGTTTCTTCGTCCGAGGCACCCTGAAAAGAGCGATCCGAAGATTGACCGGAATGTTCGAGGTGTCTTGTCGTCACGCTAATCTCCTTAGGGTCAATGTCCGTCGTAAGTTTGTAGTCGCCAGAACGCCGCGCAAAACCACCGGAAACCGTAAAGCGGAGATCGCTGAATTCTTTCATCTCGTTTTCTTACTGACAAACAACAAAATCTGCAGGTCGTCTAAAATTCATTCGGGTCGGAACCTGGAGCCTGTACCGCCATGGTACAATCCAGATCACAAAAGTTCGAAACCGGGGTCAGAACTGTTTGCACTGCCAAACATGCAAAACCGGGGCCACATGCTTTCTCATCCAATATCAGGCTTCCTAAGTTTTAATTCCACTTGTAACGATTGGATCGGTAAAGATTTAACCTTACTTGCCCACCCAAACAGGTGACCCGGCCTTGTAAGTCAACCAAACCCGACAGCGAGACTTAGCCCGCCCATGAGTGCCATTCCCCAAGACTTGAAAGCGGCAATTGACCGGTACCTGGCAGAGAATGACGCGGGTTCGCTGGTGGAAAAAACCCAGCGCATGTCCGAGCGTTACCGGCAGGGCAGGGGTTCTGACAGCACGATGGAATTTGGCGCCTATCTCGTTGCGCGGCTGCCGGCCACCTACGCGGCGGTGGAATTCTGCCTTGCCGAGCTGGCGGGCAGGCGTCCGCAATTTTCGCCGCAAACCCTGCTGGACGCCGGTTCGGGCCCCGGCACGGCCTCTTGGGCGGCAATTTCCGCCTATCAGGGAATTTCGGCTGTTACATTCCTGGACAACAATCTGCCGTTCCTGAATCTGGCTGGCAACCTTGCCGCCCAGGGCGGCCATTCAGCTTTGCAAGGCGCGCGGGCGCTGAACGCCGACTTGAGCAATCTGCCCGGTGAAGCATCAGCCGAATTGGTTATTGCGGCCTATGCCCTTGCTGAAATGCCGCTCGCCAAAGCCGGGCAAACGGCTGGTGCCCTTTGGAAGGCCTGTGAAAACACCCTTCTCGTCATTGAACCCGGCACGCCGCAAGGCTTCGCCCGAATCCACGCTGTGCGGGTTGCCCTCCTGGCCGAAGGCGCAAATCTGATTGCACCCTGTACCCACGTGAATTCCTGCCCCATGCAGCTTCCCGACTGGTGCCATTTTTCCGTCCGGCTGGCGCGCCGCCGCGAGCATATGCATGCCAAAAAAGCCACGGTTCCCTTTGAGGACGAAAAATTCAGTTACCTCATAGCCGCGCGCCAGCCCGGCGCGCTGGAAGGTGCCCGCATTCTCGCGCCACCCGCTGAAAGCAAGGCTGACATCAAGTTCAAACTTTGCGCCGGAAACGGCCTCACCCAGCAAAGTATTGCGAGGCGCGACAGGGCGGAATACAAGCGGGTTCGCAAACGGGACTGGGGCGACCTTTTCTGACCCCGGCGGGCAATTCAACTGAGAGTGGAGAAAACCAGATGTCGAGAAAGCTCATTTCGTCGGGCTCAAAATTTGAAACGGAAATGGCTTATTCCCGCGCCGTAGTGGATGGCGACTGGATCTTCGTTTCCGGCACCACCGGTTTCAACTACGCCACCATGGAGATTTCCAATGATGTGGCAGCCCAGGCCGAGCAAACCTTTCTCAACATCAAGACCGCCATGGAGAAGGCGGGATTCGGGCTGGAGCACATTGTCCGGGTTCACTATATTTTGCCGAAGCCGGAGGAATTTCAGGCCTGTTGGCCCGTACTGCGGAAATTTCTCGGCGAAATCCGCCCGGCGGCCACCATGTTTGTGGCCGCACTGGTCGATCCGCGCATGAAGATCGAAATTGAGGTTACAGGCAAAAAGCCCTCCGCTTAGCTTGACACGGGGGGAGGGCTACTTTATCCACCGCCCAGTTGAATTGCGGGAGTAGCTCAGTTGGTTAGAGCGTCGCCCTGTCACGGCGAAGGTCGCGGGTTCGAGCCCCGTCTCTCGCGCCATTCAATGAAACAAAAAAGGGCTGCAGGAATGCGGCCCTTTTGCTGTTTCAAATGCTGTTTTCCAGCCATGCGGACTCCGCAGGAAGTGCGGCTTTTGTAACGCTTGCGATAGGGCCCGCGCTGCGCTACCAAACGGGTGAATCTGGCGCGCCCTGTGGCGGGCTTGCGATGGGGTATCATGCCTGAACTGCTGAAAGATTACCTGCCGATTGCCATCTTCATGGGCATAGCCGCCGCGATTGGCCTGGCGCTGATGATCGCCCCCATTCTCATCGCCGTGCGCAACCCAGATCCGGAAAAACTTTCGGCCTACGAATGCGGTTTCAATGCTTTTGACGACGCGCGCATGAAATTCGATGTTCGCTTCTATCTCGTCTCCATTCTTTTCATCATTTTCGATCTCGAAGTGGCGTTCCTATTTCCCTGGGCCGTGAGCCTGAAGGAGATTGGCGTTCTGGGCTTCTGGTCCATGATGGTGTTCCTCGGGATTCTAACCATCGGCTTCGTATATGAATGGCGGAAAGGGGCCCTCGAATGGGATTGATCGAGAGGGCCGCCCCCGAACAGCGCGAATATTTCACCGAGATCAATGCGGAACTCGCCGACAAGGGTTTCCTTGTAACCTCCACCGATGACC
>JBBQNU010000193.1:0-5411 GCA_038330285.1 Hyphomicrobiales bacterium
CGATGGCAAGAAGCTGCCGATTTTCGCTGGCGTCTGGGCCATTTTCGGCCATGGCAATGTGGTGGGCCTTGGCGAGGCGCTGTTTGGGGCGCGCAAGGAACTGCCGACCTACCGCGCCCACAATGAACAGGCCATGGCCCATGCGGCCATCGCCTTTGCCAAGGGCTCGCGCCGCCGCCGCATCATGGCCTGCACCTCGTCCATCGGCCCCGGCGCCTTGAACATGGTGACCGCCGCCGCCGTGGCCCACGTCAACCGCGTGCCGCTGCTGCTCCTGCCCGGCGATGTCTTCGCCAACCGCCTGCCCGATCCCGTGTTGCAGCAGGTTGAGGATTTTGGTGATGGCACCATTTCGGTGAATGACTGCTTCAAGCCCGTGTCACGCTACTTCGACCGCATTGCAAGGCCTGAACAACTGATCCCGGCCCTCAACCGCGCCATGGTGGTGCTCACCGATCCATCCGATTGCGGCCCCGTGACACTCTCCATGTGCCAGGACACCCAGGCCGAGGCCTATGACTATCCCGAAAGCTTCTTCGAGGAAAAAATCTGGGGCACGCGCCGCATACGCCCCGACGAGGACGAGCTGGCCGAGGCCGTCCGTGTACTGAAGAACGCGAAAAAACCCGTGATCATCGCGGGCGGCGGCGTTCTGTTTTCGGAAGCCTTCGATACCCTTGCAAAATTTGCCGAAGCCCACGGCATTCCGGTGGTTGAAACCCAGGGCGGAAAATCCTCCCTGCCCTTCACCCATGGTTTGAACATGGGTGCGGTGGGCGTCACCGGCACCGGTGCCTCCAACATGGTATGCGAAGATGCGGATGTGGTGTTGGCAGTTGGCACGCGCCTGCAGGATTTCACCACCGGCTCCTGGGCCTTGTTCAAGAATGACAAAAAAACTATCATCGGCCTCAACACGCAAGTGTTCGACGCCACCAAGCACCGCGCCCTGCCTTTGATTTCTGATGCCCGCGTTGGGCTTGAGGAACTCTCCATCAATCTCGGCAAATGGGCCGCTCCCGCCGCCTGGACCAAAGCCGCGCAAAATGGATTTGCCGCCTGGATGAAAACCGCAAACAAATACACTGACGCCAGCAATGCGGAGCTTCCATCGGATTCCCAAGTGATCGGCGCCGTGCAGCGCGCCCTTGGCCGCGATGTTTCCGTGCTCTGCGCCTCGGGCGGACTTCCCGGTGAATTGCACAAGCTCTGGCAGGCCGGTCCGCCTTCATCCTATCATATGGAATATGGCTTCTCCTGCATGGGCTATGAAATTGCCGGCGGCATCGGCCTCAAGATGGCCCAGCCAACCCGCGAAGTTGTGGTGATGGTAGGCGATGGTTCTTACCTTATGATGAACTCCGAACTTGCAACCTCGGTGATGCTCGGCGTGAAACTCACCGTGGTGCTGCTCGACAACCGCGGCTACGGCTGCATCAACCGCCTGCAGCATGCCTCGGGCGGCGAGCGCTTCAACAACCTGTTTGACTACAACACGGTGCAGGAAGTTTCCCCCGACATTGATTTCGCCGGTCACGGCAAAAGCCTTGGAGCGATTTCGGAGAAGGTGTCGTCCCTCGCCGATCTCGAACGCGCCCTGAAGAAAGCCAGGAGCAACACCCGCACCACCTTCATCGTGATTGACACGGATCCCATGAAAACCACCGACGCGGGCGGCCATTGGTGGGATGTGGCAATACCCGAAGTTTCCACCCGGAGCCAGGTGCGCGCCGCGCGCAAGAATTACGACAAGGCGAAAACCAAACAACGCATCGGCAATTAAAAGAGAGAAGCAGGCCTATGACAATACGGATCGGTGCCAACCCCATCGGGTGGTCCAATGACGACATGCAGGAAATTGGCGGCTGGATTCCGCTGGAGCAATGCCTGAGCGAAGCCAAGGCCGCGGGCTTTCAGGGCATGGAACTTGGCAACAAGTTTCCGCGTGTGGCCACCAAGCTGCGCCCCATTCTTGATGCCCATGGCCTGGTGCTGGTGGGCGGCTGGTATTCCACCTTCCTGCTGGAGCACGATGCGGAAACCGAATTCGCAAAATCCGCGGATCACCGCAAGCTCTTGAAAGCCATGGGCACCAACGTGTTCATCGTCGCCGAATGCACCAACACGGTCCACGGCAACAAAGCCGCTCCGCTCTCCACCCGGCCCGTGATGACCGAGGCCCAGTGGAAAACCTTCACCACGCGCCTCACCAGGCTTGCCGAGCTGCTGAAGGCCGACGGTTTCCAGCTTGCCTATCACCACCACATGGGAACCGTGGTACAGACCGCCGCTGAAATTGACCGCCTGATGGCAGGAACCGGCGAGGCCGTTAACCTTCTGCTCGATACGGGCCACGCCACCTGGGGCGGCGATGATCCGGTCCGGCTGGCCAAGACCTACAAGAAACGCATCAGCCATGTGCACTGCAAGGATGTGCGCCTTGCCGTGAAGGCCGAATCCGACAAGCATGACTGGTCGTTCCTCGACAGCGTGCTGGCCGGCGTTTACACCGTGCCCGGCGACGGCTCCATTGACTATGTTTCGGTTTTCAAGGAACTTAGGGGCTACAGCGGCTGGGTTGTGGTTGAGGCCGAGCAGGATCCGGAAAAGGCACCGCCAGCAATTTATGCTAAGCTGGGATGCGACAATCTTAAGCGTTTCTTGAAAGAGGCTGGCCTGAGCTAAATGTCCCCACTTCTTGTAAAGCCCCGCGCCGGCGGCGGACGGGTTCATCATGTGACGCCGAAGACGGCGCGCTGGACCTATGTTGGCTTCGACCTGTGGAAGCGCAAAGCGGGCGAACTGGCCACCGGCACCGATGGCGACCGCGAAACCTGCCTGGTCTTCATCAGCGGCCGCGGCAGCGTGCGTGTTGGCGCCGAGGAATATGGGATACTGGGTGCGAGAAGTTCGCCCTTTGAAGGCAGGCCGTGGTCCGTCTACGTGCCGCCCGGCATGGTCTGGTCGGTGGAAGCAACGGAAGACCTGGTGCTTGCCGTGTGTTCCGCTCCGGGCAAGGGAAAGTTCCCGCCGCGCGTAATCGCCCCCGATATCCTGGTGCAGGAAAGCCGGGGCAAGGGCTCCAACGTGCGCCATGTGACCAACATCCTGCCCGAATGGGAAATGGCCGAAAATCTCTTGGTAGTGGAAGTAATCACCCCGGCGGGCAACACCTCCTCCTATCCGCCCCACAAGCATGACGAAGACAACATTCCCCATGAGTCGGCTTTGGAAGAAACCTATTATCACCGCATCAACCCGCCCCAGGGCTTTGCCTTCCAGCGGGTTTATACCGATGACCGCGAACTCGATGAGGCCATGGCGGTGGAAGATGGCGACGTGACCCTGGTGCCGAAGGGCTATCATCCTTGCGCGGCGATCCATGGCTACGAACTTTACTACCTCAATGTCATGGGTGGCCCCCGGCGGACCTGGAAATTCCATAACGCCAAGGAACACGAATGGCTGCTGAAGGCGTAACCCCCCGGCCCGCAGCTTTCATTTTCATTTTTATCACCGTGGCCCTCGACATGCTGGCGCTGGGCATCATCATTCCGGTGCTGCCCAAGCTGATCGAAAGCTTTGTCGGCGGCAACACGGTTCGGGCCGCCGAAATGGTGGGCATCTTCGGCACTGCCTGGGCCATCATGCAGTTTCTCTTTTCACCGGCCATGGGATCTCTCTCCGACCGCTTCGGCAGAAGGCCCATCGTGCTGCTCTCCAATCTTGGGCTCGGCCTCGATTATATTCTGATGGCCATGGCCCCGGCGCTCTCATGGCTCTTTGTGGGCCGGATTATTTCCGGCATCACCGCGGCCAGCGTAGCAACCGCCGGCGCCTACATCGCCGATGTGAGCCCGCCCGATAAACGCGCCCGGAATTTCGGCATGCTGGGCGTTGCCTTCGGCATCGGCTTTATTCTGGGGCCCGCCGTCGGCGGCATTCTCGGCAGCTACAATGTGCACTATCCCTTCTGGGCTGCAGCGGCCATGAGCCTGCTAAATTTCGCCTACGGGTTCTTTGTTTTGCCGGAATCTCTCAGGCCGGAGAACCGCAGCCCTTTTTCGTGGAGCAAGGCCAATCCCCTGGGCTCAGTGAAACTTCTGGTCAGACACCACGAGCTCTGGGGCCTAGGCCTGGTGACCTTCCTTTCGCAGCTTGCCCACACCTCGCTGCCTGCCATCTATGTTCTCTATGCCGGTTACCGCTATGGCTGGGGGCCGGACCAGGTTGGCTTTCTGCTCGCCGGTGTCGGCGTCGCTTCCATGGTGGTTCAGGGCGGCCTCGTGCAGCCCATCGTCAAGCGCATCGGCGAGCGGCCGGCCCTTTTGCTCGGCCTGCTCTGCGGCGGCATCGGGTTGGCGTGGTATGGCATCGCATGGATTGGCGCGCTCACCTGGATCGGCGTTCCAATCGCCGCCTTCTGGGGTTTGTTCAATGCCACCAGCCAATCGCTGATGTCACAACGGGTGTCTGCTTCCGAACAGGGACAGTTGCAGGGCGCCCTATCCAGCGTGACGGCCTTCGCCGGCATCCTCGGCCCCATTTTCTTTGCAACGGTCTTTGCCCGTTCAATTGATCCGGCCTACGGCTTTGATTTGCCGGGGCTTGGATATTGGCTTGCTGGTGCATTGCTGCTGGCCGCATTGCTGTTGGCGACCTTTCTTACCAGACAAAGGCATCCATGACATAATCCGCTTGCGGATGAAGCGTGGCGGGATCAAGCCCCGCCGAAATTCCCGTCATCACCTGAAGCGTGGCAAGCCCGGCGCCGCGCCCGCCAGCGACGTCATGTTCGGCGCTGTCGCCGATGCACAAGACCTTTTGCGGATTGCCGATGGCCTTGAGCGCGGTGGCATAAATTTCCCCATAGGGCTTTCCGATCCACTGCACCTGTCCGCCCATGTTTTCATAAAGCTCCGCTATAGCCCCTGGCGCGGGCTGGGGGCCCTGCTTCGTTAGCATCAGCTTGTCGGGATTGCAGCAGATTGCGGGCAGCGACGTGCTGGAGAAAAAATCCCGGTACTGCGCCATCGTTGTATTGGGCGCATCCGAACCCAGAATGAGAATGACATCAGCCCGCGCCACATTGCCCACGATTGGAATGCCATCAAACCCGTAGTCTTCATCGGTCTTTCCGATGACAAAGGCATTCTTCTTGCCAATCATGTGATAGGCCACTTCGCCGGAGCTGATCGCCGTGATGAAGAAATTGCGCGGCACGCCCATTCTCAGCAGGCGCTCGCGGTTGGCAAGGCTCCGCTTTCCCGAATTGGTCATCACCCCCACCGGAATTTTCAGGCGGCGAAGATTTTTCAGAACCTCGAGCGTGCCGGGATAGAGCTTCTCGCCGTCATGGATGACGCCAAACTGGTCGATCAGCATCCCGTCAAAACGTCCGGCAATTTCTG
>JBBQNU010000194.1:0-5355 GCA_038330285.1 Hyphomicrobiales bacterium
TCGCCGGGACGCCGGGAGAGCCCCTCAGTGGAGAGACGAGCCATCGCTCGAATGACGGGTTCGGTGTTTTCGGCAATTTGGTTTTCAATGATTGCATGGAAAACAGCGTGGGCTTTCAAATTGGGCAACTTGATTTTGGCAGCGCGATGGTGTTCTTCGGTGAGGCGAATTCGGGTCTGCTCATCGAGCGCGAGCCATTGCTCGGGGTTCGGGGAGTGACTCCACCACAATGATGGCCCTCGACATGCCCGAAATAATACGGTTGCGGCGGGGAAAGTGTTCCGCCCGCGGCACCGCGCCAGGCAACATCTCGGTCAGCAGCAGGCCATTCTCGCTGATAGTTTTTTGCAGCTCGGCATTTTCGGGCGGGTAGATATTGTCAATTCCGCCGGCGATCACCGCGGCGGTCCGCCCTTGCGGTGCCGCTTCATGGGCTGCCGTATCAATGCCGCGCGCCAACCCCGAGACGACGAGATAGCCTTCCTCGCTGAGTTCCGCCGAAAGTTGCCGGGCAAATTTCCTGCCTCCCGCTGAAGCATTGCGCGCCCCCACGATGGCAACACACTGAAGCTCCGCAAGAGCGATATTGCCCTTCACGCAGAGAAGCGGCGGCGCGCCTGAAATATGATAGAGCAGGGGCGGATAGCCCGTCTCTCCTGCCACCACGAACGAAGCGCCCAATTCCCGCGCCTGGTCCATGACGGCTTGCGCATCTTCTTCAGAGAAAACCCGGATGGGCCGGGACAGGCCGCCCTTTACTGAAAGTTCGGGTAAAGCCTCGAGTGCAGCGGCAGCACTTCCGTAGCGTCCAATCAGTTGGCGGAATGTTGCAGGCCCGACGTTTTCACTCTGGCTGAGCCGGATCCAATCGCGTCGTTGCGTCTGGTCCAGCAGTTGCATCGTCAGGCTCTTTTTTTAAGATCAATCTTGGGCTCTTCGCCCTTCATCAATCTGCCGATGTTGGCGCGGTGCATAATCCAAATTGCTATCGCAATAAGCACTGTTGGAAATACTAGATCAGATCGCCCCAGAATATAGGCCCACAGCGGCGTAAGCGCTGACGTGGCAAGCCCGGCAATTGATGACATGCGGAAGGCGAAAGCAAGCGCGAGCCAGAGGGCGATAAATATAAGTCCAAGAGGCCAGAATAAGCCGAACAACACGCCAAGGCTTGTGGCCACGCCCTTGCCGCCCTTGAAGCCCAGCCAGAGCGGAAAAATATGCCCGGCCATGGCCGCAAGCCCCGCGATCATGCCCGCCTGCGGGCTGCCATAATGCGTAAGCAGTAAAACCGGCACGGCTCCCTTTAAGCCATCAAGGAAGAGCGTGAGCGCCGCGATTTTCTTGTTGCCCGTACGCAAGACATTGGTGGCCCCGATATTTCCCGAGCCAATGCTGCGCACATCGCCCAGCCCCGCGGCCTTGGTGAGGAGCAGGCCAAAGGGAATGCTGCCACAGATGTAACCAATGAGAACGGCAATAAACGAAATCATGATTCAGCGAGCGTATGCGTAAACCGTGCGCCCTGCAACGACCGTTTCAATGACCCGGCCTTCCAGCGTGCGGTCTTCCTGTGGAGAATTCTTGGAGCGCGAGTGCAGCTTGGTCTCGTCCACGGTCCAACTCATGGTGAGGTCCACCAGCGCAAAGTCCGCGGGGGCACCCGGTGCCAGCCGCCCCGTTTCCAGTCCAAGAATATCGGCAGGCTTTGATGACATCGCTTCAACGAGGCGGCCTAGCGGCATGTTTTCATTATGATAAAGCCCAACTGCTGCCGATAGCATGGTCTCCAGCCCGATGGCCCCGAACGCCGCTTCCGCAAAGGGCAGGCGCTTTGTGTCGGCACTTTGCGGATCATGCGAAGACACGATCACATCAATGATTCCGTCCGCCACGCCCGCGACGAGGGCCCGCCGGTCATCCTCTGTTCGCAACGGCGGCGAGAGCTTGAAGAAAGTGCGGTAGGCGCCAATGTCATTTTCATTGAGGGTAAGGTGATGGATTGAAACCCCGCAGGTGACAGGCAAACCCTTGGCCTTGGCCGCGCGAATTACTTCTATCGACGTCGCGCACGAAATCTGCGAGGCGTGGTAACGGGCACCCGTCATCTCAACGAGACGGATATCCCGCTCCAGCATGATCACTTCCGACATCGCCGGATTGCCCGCAAGTCCAAGCCGCGAAGCGGTCTCCGATGAGTTCATAACGCCTTTTGAAAGGCTTGCCTCTTCCACATGCTGCACTACCAGCATGTCAAAATCCTTGGCATAGGTGAGCGCCCGGCGGAAAAGATTGGCATTCGAAACTGCGTGGGTGCCATCCGTGACGGCGACAGCCCCGGCTTCCTTCAGGCTACCAATCTCGCTCATCAACTCGCCAGCCAAGCCCTTGGTGATCGCCGCCATGGGAGCAATCCGTACCAACGCCGTATCGCGCGCCCGCCGTAAAATGAAATCCACAATGGCCGCATCATCAATCACCGGCTGGGTGTTGGGCATCATGATCATCGTGGTGACACCACCCGCCGCTGCCGCTTCCGATGCTGTGGCGAGCGTCTCGCGGTATTCCGTGCCGGGTTCGCCGGTGAATACCCGCATGTCGATGAGTCCAGGAACAAGCGTGGCTCCTGCACAATCAAAACTTGCGGTCCCGGCACCAATCGACTCCTTGGTCACTTTCGGGCCAACCGCCAGTATCCAGCCATCCTCGACGAGGATGCCGCCCTTGCCATTCAGGCCCTGGGCCGGAGCTATGATGTTTGCATTCAAATAGGCCTTGCGCTGCGCCGATTGCTTCACTGCGGGAGACATCATGATTTCGCTCCCGACGGCCAATTGCGTGACAGCGCATCGAGCACCGCCATGCGCACCGCCACACCCATTTCCACCTGTTCACGGATCACCGACTGCGCTCCGTCCGCCACGTTGGAGTCAATTTCAATGCCCCGGTTCATCGGCCCGGGATGCATGACTAGGGCGTCAGGTTTTGCGTAGCGCAGTTTTTCTTCATTCAAACCATAGAAGCGGTAGTATTCCCGCTGCGAAGGCACGAAGGCCCCGCTCATGCGCTCCAGCTGCAGGCGCAGCATCATCACCACGTCCGCCCCCTCAAGCCCATCACGCATGTTGCGGTGAACCTCCACCCCGAAATTTGCGATGCCCGTCGGCAACAGCGTGGAAGGCGCGACAACGCGCACCCGCGCGCCCAGCTTGTTCAACATGTGAATGTTGGAGCGCGCCACCCGGCTGTGCAACACGTCGCCGCAAATGGCGACGGTGAGCCCTTCAATCGAATTTTTCCGACGGCGTATGGTGAGCGCGTCGAGAAGCGCCTGAGTCGGATGCTCATGCTGGCCGTCTCCCGCATTAATCACCGAGCAGGAAACTTTCTGCGCCAGGAGCTCAACCGCGCCGGAGGATTGATGCCGTACCACCAGAAAATGTGGGTGCATGGCATTGATCGTCATGGCGGTGTCCAGCACCGTCTCGCCCTTGGAGAGGGCTGAGGACGAAATGGCCATGTTCATGACATCGGCCCCCAGGCGCTTGCCTGCGATTTCAAACGAGCTCTGAGTGCGGGTGGAAGCTTCAAAGAACAGGTTGACCTGGGTTTGCCCCTGCAGGATCGGATTACGCTGCCGGGGGCCGTTGCCCTCGCTCACAAAGGTCTGCGCCAGATCAAGGAGCGCTGTGATCTCAAGGGGAGAAATATCATCAACCGCCAGAAGGTGCTGGCCTTTGAGAAGCTTGGGTCTTGCAGATGGCGATGTCATTAAAAAGGGCTGTGTAGGGGCGAATCTCCCGCCCCGCAAGGGAAGATCGCTGGGCTGTGGAAAAT
Organism: Hyphomicrobiales bacterium; assembly: GCA_038330285.1. Lineage (GTDB taxonomy): Bacteria > Pseudomonadota > Alphaproteobacteria > Rhizobiales > Aestuariivirgaceae > Aestuariivirga. Next base: position 3,838 of record JBBQNU010000194.1, read on the forward strand.
TAACCCAAGAGGCTTAATACAAAGGGAATTGTGACCGCCGCACAAATGACCTGAAGCGTCAGAATACTGGCAACCATGGGGGCGTCACCGCCCATTTGCTTGGCCAGCACATAGGCGCCGGACCCCGTAGGCACCGCCCCGCAAAGAATGGCAACCGCTGCCGCTTCCCCCGAAACGCCCAGAATCCAAAGCCAAACCGCCATGAAAACCGGCATGACCAGGAGTTTCAGGAAAGTCGCCAGCAGCACCGGCCCTTTGGTAGAAAGGGCCTCATCAATCCGAAGCCCAGCCCCGACGGCCAGCAACGCCAGGCCCAAAGCTCCCTTGCCGATCATGTCGAGAACCTGGACTCCCATGACGGGCATCGGCAAATGCAGCAACTGCCAGATCACGCCGTCAACAGACGACAGCACGAAGGGATTCTTCAAAATGGAAAGGGCGATTGCGCGCGCATTCAGTTTGATGCCGGAGCCATGAACCGAAATCACCCACACGTTGACGATGTTCAGAAGCGGAGTCATGGCGGCAGCACTCAGGCCGCCTAGAGCTAGCGCCGATGGCCCGAAATAGATTGGGATTATGGCGAGTGCGATAAATGTGTGCCAGCGCGTGGCACCCTGAAACAGGCTTGAGAACTGCGGGCCGTTGAGGTCCATGGTTGCCGTAAGTGGCCTGCGCAAAACCAGCAGCAGGGCAAACATTGTGGAGATGCCCAGGATCATGGCCAGCGCCATTGACCATACGGGAACATTGGAAAAATCTGCCGCCGCAATTTCCTTGAAGATGATCGCCGGGAACAAGACATAGTAGCAAACGTGGTCGACCGCAGTCCAATGGTCCTCGGCAATCAGCGCGCTGCGCCGCAGGCCGTAGCCCACAAGAATAACAATGAAAACCGGGAGCAGGGCAATGAAGGATTGGGTCATGCCTGCCTCAGGGCATCAAGTGCGGCCTGAAGGATCCAGGCCGCCGCCAGTTTGTCCACCACCTTGTCGCGCGTCGCCCGTGAGGCGTCCGCGTCGATCAGCATGCGTTCAACGGCCGCTGTCGAAAGCCGCTCATCCCAAAAGACGATCTCTAGCGATGTGAGCTTTGCAAGATTACGCGCAAAGGCCCGCGTCGCCTGCGCCCGCGGCCCTTCGCTGCCATCCATGTTGATCGGCAGCCCCAGCACCAGAACCCCAACATTCTCCTTCGTCGCAATGGCCAGCAGCTCGGTTGCGTCCTTGGTGAACTTGGTTCGCGTGATGGTGGTGATGGGTGTGGCGATCTGCCGGCTGCGGTCGCTGGTCGCAATGCCAATGGTCTTCGTGCCCAAATCCAGCCCCATCAGACGCGAAGTCTGGGGCAATTTTTCCAAAGCGGACTGGAGGGCCAGAAGGTGGGTGGACATGGGTTTCTGATAGCCGATTTGGCAAACAGGTAAAGCAGCGTTATTGCATAACCCCGGACTAATTTTAGGAAGGTCGAAATGGTAAAGAAAGTCGAGCGGCCCGTAGGCCCCGTTGTTGATCCGCT
>JBBQNU010000195.1:0-5337 GCA_038330285.1 Hyphomicrobiales bacterium
ATCTGGCTGACAATCACCCCGGACTTGTATTCGTCAAGCAACCCTTGCGTGATTTGCTGGACCTGGGCGGCAACGGTATCTTTGCCCGTCGTCAGAATCATTTGCGCCCGTGTCTGGCCAACGACTTCACGCATGGCGCTTTGGGCAACCGCCCGGATCGTACGCTCCTGGTCGGCCACATTGAAAAGAAAGTCCTTTGGTTCCAAAATCCGCCAGAAGACGGAGAACGGAACCGAAATAATGTTCTTGTCGCTGGTGAGCATCTGGCCTTCATTGGCTTCCATGCCGATGTTTATCTGGCGGACGGCGCCCACACGGGGCTTTTCCATTGTTTCAATGGGCCAGGCCGCGAAATGCAGGCCCGGATCGGCGGTCCGCTCGTACTGGCCGAACCTCAACACAATGCCGCGCTCATCAGGCTGAACCTGGTAAATGGAATTGTAGACCCAGAAGGCCGCAAGCAGGGCCAGTGGCAAAAGCCAGGTTCCGCGCCCACCGGCGGGAAGAACATTCTTCAGGCTGTCCTTGCCGCGCTGCAAAAGTTCATCAAGGTCGGGCGGGTTTGGACCGCGGCCACCGGTGTTGCGCGGGCCCTTTGGACCCTGGCCCCATGGCCCCTGCCCCCACGGACCCTTGCCTCCACCACCTTCATCACTATTCCACGGCATCTATTGAGGTTCCCATAGGTTGAGGGTTGATCATTGTTCCAGCCGATATAGGAAGCCTGCGGCGGAATGTCCACGAGTTTAGGTGGGCAGCCACAGGGGGTCTTTTTGCCTCACCGGAAAGCCCAAGACTGCAGCGGCGTTGTGCGCTGCATCAATTCCTGTTTCATAGGCGCCATGGACAGTTGCCATATAGTGCCGGTGCACGTGTTCGCCCGCCAGGAAGAGGCGGTCGTGCATCGGTTCGGAAAACACGGCCCGTGCCCCCGCCTTGCCGGGTGCGGCACCCGAATAGGCCCCGCCGATATGCTCGTCCATCGTCCATCCGGTGACCGCACTGGCCACAATGCGCTGGCGGATATCCGCACCGAAAGCTTTCACCAGCGTATCGATGGCAAAGCCCTTCATCGCCTCGGCGCCTGCTGCCGCAAGCTCCCGGGCAACGCTGCCGCCCACATGCGCCACGGCAATGGGCCGTCCAAACGGATGCAGCTCAAAATTGAGCGGTCTGGTCTCCGGCGCCACCGGATCAAACACGTCGGCAAACGGAATTTCGAAACCCTCGAAAACCTTGCGGTCAAAGCCCAGGGCCACTTTTTCCCCATAGCCCATGGTCACCTCGGCAAAGGCGCGCTCCAAAGCGGCCGGCAGGCCCGGCTTGATGGCAATGCGCTGCTTTTCCATGATGCGCGAAGGTACCGCCAGAATGCAGGCCTTGGCCGTGATCGTGCCGGAACTTGTTTCGACACGAACACCATTGCTGATAACTTCGATGGCCTTGACCGTCACACCAAGCCTGACCGGCAAGCCTTGAGACAGGCGCGCCACCAGCGCTCCGTAGCCATCCTCCACCGGCAGGTTGATATGGCTGTCAGAATAATTTCCGGCATCCCCCGTCGAAAGTTCGGAAGGATCCTTGGAGTAAATGAGCTGGCACCAGTGGCGCAGCAACGGATACATCGCATGGCCGCGGTCCAGAACGCTTTCCGCCGCCACATCGCTGCCATCGCGTCCGGCCTGCGCAATATCCTCCAGCTTGTTCCAGACATAGTCGGTGGCAAATTCCGAAACCTTCCACTTGCCCCCGATGAATGATCGGAAACTGTCGACCGCCGGATTTTCGGGGCGGAACTTGTGATTCAGCTTCTCCGCCATGAAACGCATGACGTTGACATCGCCGGAATGCAGCCAGTGGGCACCGTGGTCCCAGAGATGGCCGATACTTGACGTATCGCTATAGGCCCTGCCGCCAACCCGCTGTTTAGCTTCAAGAATAGCGTGGGAAACACCGAGCCGCGTCAGAGCCAGCCCGGCGCCGATGCCAGCCGCACCCGCACCTACGATCACAACATCTGGATTTTGAACCATCATTCAATAGTGCAGGGTTCAGGCATTTCGGTCAAGCACCCGCAACACAAAGCCTGCGCTGTCATTGGGCCCACGAGGATGAATTTCCTGCGCCGTTTCCCTCCACTGCGCGCGATCAAGCGGCGGAAAGAAAGTGTCACCGTCAACCTCAAGATCAACCTCGGTGAGATAGATGCGCTCCGTTTGGGCGAGGAACATATCGAAAATTTCCCCGCCGCCGATCACGCAAACCTCATCGGCCTGCCCTGCCGCAGCGAGAGCCGAGGGAACATCACTGACGACACTGGCCCCCTCCGCCCGGTAATTTTTCTGCCGCGTGATCACGATGTTGGGGCGCCCCGGCAGTGGCTTCTTCGGCAGGCTTTCCCAGGTCTTGCGCCCCATGATGAGCGGCTTGCCCATGGTGATCGCCTTGAAGCGCTTCAGGTCCGTCGAGATGTGCCACGGCAATCCGCCGGCCCGGCCAATCACCCCATTGCGCGACACCGCAACGACAAAAGCAATGCGGCTCATGACGCCAACGCCTTCAAGGCGTCATCGCGAATCCGGCAGAACGTCGTGCCCGGTTCGAGCTCGGCGCCGATACTTTGATAAAGGGCGCTGGCTTCCGTGTTCCAATCCATCATCAGCCAATAAACGCCGGGATAATTCTTTGCGAGCGCCAGACGTGCCACCGCTTTCAACAACGCCCGCGCCACGCCGCGCCGGCGGAATTCCGGCAGCACCGACAGGTCTTCCAGATACATGACTTCCGCTCCCCGGTTGGTGGAAAAACTGCGGTGCCATACGGCACAGCCAGCAAGCTTCCCATCATACTCGGCCATCAGGGTGCCGACAATCGGGGCTTCCGAAAACATCGCCGCCTCAAACATCTCCGGCGTTGCCAGCACCGTGTGCAGAAGGTTGTGCGACTCGGCCAAGGAACGGACCATTGACAGGAGTGCGGCGCCTTCGCCCCGTTGCATGGGACGCACCGTGATCATTGCGCTGCCAGCTTGTCCAGGGCATCGCCGGACACGCGAAACACCGTCCATTCATCCTGAGGAACCGCACCCAGGGACTTGTAGAATTCAATCGACGGGGCGTCCCAGTCCAGCACCCACCATTGCAGGCGCGGCAATCCTTCGTTCAGGCAACGCTGCGCCAAATGCTTCAAAAGCGCTTTGCCAATGCCCATGCCGCGCATCGCATCATCGACGAAAAGATCTTCCAGATAAATTCCGGCCCGCCCGCGAAAGGTAGAATAGTTGTAGAACCACAGCGCAAAGCCCGCCGGCTCGCCCTTCCAGAAAGCAAGATCGCAAAAGGCGCGCGGCGTTGCTCCAAACAGGCTTTCACGAATATCAGTGACCGTGGCCGCAACTTCATGGCGCAGGTTTTCATAATCCGCCAGCTTGCAGATGTAATCAAAGACGATCTGTTCATCGCCCGGAACCGCCTCACGGATGAGCAGGCTCATTGCGAAGACATCCCGAAAATTGTCAGGGATGTAATTGCATTCCACACGCCATGGCAAACCATTGTCACCCACAGGCTGCCAAAACGGATGAGCAGGCAGCCCAATGCAATGCCCATGACGAACAGGACGCCCACAAGAAACCAAGGGCCGGTGCCCTTGTGAATCAAGGCCCAGGATGCCGATGTCAAAAGTGTTGCGCCTGTCAGGCCAAGGCGCGTCCTGGACAGGAATGAAAACATGTAGCCCCGAAAAATAAGCTCCTCGCCAAGAGGAGCGCCAACCACCACAGCAACAACCGCAAACCAAAACAGCATCGGTTCCTTGGCCATTTCAGCCATGCCCTGCCTGACCAGGTCCTGCGCTTCTGAATCCCCGTCCGGTCCCCCCTGGAGTTCGCTGAGGTCAATTTGGAAGGCGGCAACGATGAGAATGACAACGGCATACATCGCGATCAGAAATCCGCCAATGACAAGCAGCCATCCGAGCCATCCCAAGCGGGGCCATCGCAGCGCGAGGACATCGCGCGGCACGCCGCCGCGAAACTTGGAAACCCACCAGATGAATCCTGCCGTGAGAATCGAGGCAGGAAACACGCCGATAATCGCGGATTTCAGGAGGGCCGATGGATCGTCCAATGACGCATGAAATCCAAAAAACGAAATGGCCAGGCCAACAATTGACTGGAGAATGAAATATACCGCCAATATGGCCAGCAGGATTCCAAGACCAACCCAAAAGCCAGTCACGCTGCCGGATTGATATAGTTTTGGATAGGTATATTTCTGGAAGTCCGTTCCGAATGCTGCCATCGCGACTAGATCGCCACCGATCCGGAAATATTCGGATGCGCCTGGTAGTTCACGATTTCAAAATCCTCGTAGCGGAATTCATCGATGGCCTTGACCTCGCGCTTCATCACCAGCCGCGGCAGGGCATAGGGCTCACGCGACAACTGCTCGTCAATCTGTTCAAGATGATTGAGATAGATGTGCGCGTCACCTAGCGTGTGGACAAAGTCACCGACCTTCAGCCCCGTGACATGGGCCATCATGTGGGTGAGCAGGGCGTAGGACGCGATGTTGAACGGCACGCCCAGGAAAATATCGGCCGAACGCTGGTAGAGTTGGCATGAGAGTTTGCCGTTGAACACATAGAACTGGAACAGGCAGTGGCAGGGCGGCAGGGCCATCTTGTCCACATCGGCGGGGTTCCACGCAGTGACCAGCAGCCGGCGCGAATCGGGATTTTTCTTGATGCGTTCAACGGTGTCGGCAATCTGGTCGATGACGCCCCCGTCTCGCGATGGCCATGAGCGCCACTGCGCCCCATAGACGGGTCCGAGATCGCCCTTCGCATCGGCCCACTCATCCCAGATGGTGACCTTGTTGTCGTGCAGGTATTTGACGTTGGTATCGCCGCTGAGCAGCCACAGCAGCTCATAGATGATGGAGCGCAGATGCAGCCGCTTGGTCGTCACCAGCGGAAAGCCGCTGGCGAGGTCAAAGCGCATCTGATAGCCGAACACGGACTTCGTACCGGTTCCGGTACGGTCCATTTTCTCCCCACCATGGTCGCGGACATGCCGCATGAGATCAAGATATTGGCGCATGGACCCGACATTAGCCGATTCTTTTGACCAAAACAAAACAGGGAACGCTGGGCCGCACCCCGCTGCCGCTCTGAACTTTTACACAAATCATTGATAAAAGAGCAAAAACTTAGGTTTGCAAAGTTGTGGACTGGCCCTTTCGTTTGCCTCCCGGAAGCCCTATATCAGGGGTGCCACCCAGCAATGGGCGGCTATGGTGATAAAATGCCATCGTAATAAACCTTTCGGACCCGGGG
>JBBQNU010000196.1:0-5311 GCA_038330285.1 Hyphomicrobiales bacterium
CAGGATCCAACCCCAGGCGGTAACGATGGCCGACATTGAGCTCTTCAAAGTGGAGCTGTTTGCTGATCCGTTTCTCAGTAATCCCGCAGCGACCTGGCGGGATAAGTGTTGGGCCTGGAACCATGCCGTCGCCAACATTCCGGGATGGCCGCAAATTCCCCTGACCGTTGTCTCTCGCCAGTTCACCTGGGTGCTGTCCTGGTCGGCCTTTACGCTAAGCCTCAAGCAGGATGTTGATCGCTGGCTCTACCGGCTTTCCGGCCAGGACTTTGCCGATGACGGCCCCAGCCGGCCCGCCAGAAAGAGTACGTTGGCCACAAGGGAGTACCAGCTGCGGGCCTTTGCCTCGGCCTTGGTTCTGCGCGGGCGCGATCCTGCAGGCCTCATCTCACTTGCTGTTTGCCTCACGCTCGAAAACTTCACCGAGGGCCTGCGCTACTACCAGGAGCGTCATGGTGGCAAGAACAGCAGGACCACCCACCAACTGGCGTCGATGCTCACAAGCGTGGCGCGGCACTGGCTGAAGGCCGAAGAAGCAACACTCAAGAGAATGTCAGGCATTGCCCGGAAGTTGGCACCAGAGGCCACGGGGATGACGCAGAAGAACCGCACCCGGCTCAAGCCCTTTGAAGCACCCGCGGTGCTGCATGATTTTCTCAACTTGCCACAGACCCTGCGCCGCCACGTTGAAACCAAGAATATCACCCTGCGCGAAAAACGCGTGCTGGCCCAGGTGGCGGTGGCCATTGAGCTTCTGATCTTTACCGGTATCCGGGTGGGGAACCTCGCCAGCATTACCTTTGAACAGCACCTCATAGCCGTTGGCAGGAAACTGCATTTGTCGTTTCAGTCCAGTGAGGTCAAAAACAATATGGATCTCGACTTCGATTTGCCCGACGAGAGCAAAGGGCTTATTGACTGGTACTCCAAAAACTACCGGCAGGCAGCCTCCGAGAACCGGGCCCTGTTTCCGGGGCGGACGGGCGGCAGCAAGAAACTGCATACTCTGAGTGGCCAGATCATAAAGACAGTTCAGAAGTTCTTGGGGCTCCAGGTTCATCCCCATCTCTTTCGGCAAATCGCAGTCAAGTTCTATCTCGATCAAAACCCTGGCGGCTATGAGGTCATGCGCCTGGTGCTCGGCCACAAGCAGATGGCTACCACAACCAAGTTCTATACCGGCCAGGAGACGCGCGCCGCCAACCGGCACTTTGCCGAGACAATCATGAAACTCCGGACCTCTCACACAAAGGATCAGACATAATGAGCGGTGGACCCCATGGGCGTGGCAAGGCTCCGGAACGGACCTGCCTCTCCCTCGAGAAATGGCCGGCGCAGGACCGCGCACTCTGGCAGGCGGCGCTCGCACCACCTGATCCCTTTGCCGAGCACGGCGGCGAAAGGGACCAGCACCGGCCGCGCAGCAATCACAAGGTAGAACAGAACTATGGCCGCTGGCTGACTTTCCTCGACTTTGAGGGTTTGCTCCAGCCCGATGAACATCCGGCCGAGCGGATCACCCCAGAGTTGATAAAAGCCTTTATAAAGAGGCTGCAAGCCCTTGAAAACAAGAAGAATACCATCCTCGGCCGCCTTGAGGATGTTGGCATCATGGCGAGGCTCTATGCTCCAGAGCGGGACTGGAGCTTTATCAACCGGCTGGCTTCGAAGGTGAGGGCAGGGCCCAACGAACGCTGTGACAAGCGCAGTCGCCTGAAAGAATCAAACGAACTGTTTGACCTTGGCCTGAAGCTCATGGCCGAGGCCCCGCAACAGTCGACACAGCGTTTGGCGGCCATCCGGTATCGTGACGGCCTGATCATCGCACTCCTTGCACTGCGTCCCTTGCGGCGGGGCAATTTTGTCAGCCTCACCTTGGGCAGCGATCTGCGCAGGACGCCTGAGGGCTGGGAGATCGATCTCGCGGGATCGGTGACGAAGAACCATGCCCCGCATATCTGCGACTGGCCCTCTCAGCTGCTGGCTGAACTGGAGGTCTATCTTGCAAAACACCGGCCCAGGCTCATGGCCTGCCGCAACCGCTGGCACAGTGAGGTGGGCGACCGTCTCTGGGTCTCCTCGCACGGCTCACCCCTTACGGAAATGGCATTCTACGACATCGTCATCAAGCGGACCCGTGGTGCCTTTGGCAAACCTCTTAATCCTCATCTGTTCAGGGACGCGGCCGCCACCACCACTGCCATCCACGATCCCGATAACGTCCGTATGGCAGCACCGTTGCTGGGGCATCGCAGCTTTGCCACCACCGAGCGCTATTACAACCAGGCGAACTCCCTTGTGGCACACCGCAGCTACGTGAAGACAATCAGGCTCCTGCGTGATAAGAATCCCGACAGCGACGAGACACCCGAATGACCCAACTCCGCGCCGTCATCTACGCCCGCTACTCCTCCGATCTCCAGCGCGAAGCCTCGATCGATGATCAGCTTCGCCTGTGCCGGGTTCGCGCTGATGCAGAAGGATGGGTGATCGTCGATACCTACTGCGACCAGGCGCAAAGTGGCTCAACCAGCTTTCGTCCACGGTATCAAAAGATGCTTGGCGATGCGCGGGCCGGCAAGTTTGATATCGTGCTTGCCGAAAGCCTTGATCGGCTGTCACGTGATCAGGAAGACGTGGCGGGTCTTTACAAGCTGCTGCAGTTCCGGCGCATTCAGCTGATCACGGTTGGCGAAGGTCTGATCAGTGAACTGCACATCGGACTGAAGGGCACCATGAATGCCCTCTTCATCAAGGACCTGGCCGCCAAGACCCATCGCGGCATGCAGGGGAGGATTGAAGCGGGCCGCGCGGCCGGAAACCTCTCCTTCGGTTACCGGATCCGCCGTGAGTTCGACGCCCACGGCGAGCCCATACGCGGCGGGCGGGAGATCATTCCTGAAGAGGCCGCCCTGGTGGTCAAGATCTTTGACATGTTTGCCGCGGGCCGGTCGCCCCGCGACATTGCCCGCAAGCTCAACCAAGAACATGTGCCGGGCCCGCGCGGGCAGGACTGGCGCGATACGACGATCCGCGGCCACAGCGGTCGCGGTACAGGCATCCTCCGCAATGCGCTCTATGTGGGAAAACTGGTCTGGAACCGTCAGACCTTCGTCCGGGATCCAAACACTGGAAAACGATTGTCTCGACCAAACCCTCGCGACCAGTGGATTGTGGAGGAGGTGCCCGAACTTCGCATTGTTCCCCAACCCCTGTGGGAGGCAGTTCAGGCCCGCCTGCAGGGGCTGGCCGATTCGCCGACGTCAAAGGCCATCAAGGCGGGTCAGTTCTGGCTGAAGCGCCGGCCGCGTCACGTGCTCACCGGGCTGGTCCATTGCGGTTACTGCGGGGACAGCATGACTGTCGTGGGCAACGACTACCTCAGGTGTTCGCGGGCGCATCGCAACGCAGGCTGCAGCCATGTTGAACTGGTTCGTCGCAATGGTCTTGAAGAAATCGTGCTTGATGCCATGCGCACCAACCTCATGGCACCCGAACTGGTTGCCGAGTTCATTCGTGAGGTCCACGCCGAACTGGCGCGCCAGCGCGTCGATGTTAATGCCGAGCACGCCACCCTCGAAAAGCGTCTCAAACAGACGGATCAGCAGCTGGAGGGGCTCGTCACGGCGATCGCGGATGGTTTGCGTGGCGCCAGTCTTCAGGCTCGGATGGACGCTCTCGAAGCCGAGAAAGCCACAATCACCATGCAGCTGAAGCAACAACCCGGAGCTGTGATTCTCCTCCACCCCAACCTCGCCAATATCTACCGCAAGAAGGTCGAAAACCTGCGCCAGGCTTTGAACCAGCCCGAACAGCGTGACGCCGCCTTCGCAGCAATCCGTTCCTTGATCGAGCGGGTGGAAGTCAAACGAGACGGAAAGACCGTTGAAATCGCGCTTATTGGCGAAATTGCCGCCATGGTCGAACTCGCTGCCATCAAAAGCAGAAACGCCGCCCCCGAAGGGGCGGCGCTGTCAGATGCCTTGCGGCGTTCTGTAAAGGTGGTTGCGGGAGCCAGATTTGAACTGACGACCTTCAGGTTATGAGGCTGGAATTATTTCCTGTCAGTCGTTGTAAGTTATTGTTAATCATTGTTTTTCTTGTTCTGTCCGGTTGTAGAACTTTGCAGTAGGCATTACATATTTGTACGATCAACGCTGCAAATCTGGTGCAAAGTCATGCCAAGCCTCAAACTGACAGAAACCTTCCTCAAGTCTGTCCACCGCCCTGTTGTAGGCACGGTTCGCTATTGGGATTCCGAGATCAAGGGCTTTGTCGCCCATGTCCAGAAGACGACTACAACTCTTTACTACGACCGCGACAACCGCCGCCATCTCATTGGCAAGTTTCCGACGGTGAAGCTGGATCGGGCTCGGGAAGCGGCCAGGGACTTGGACTACCGGATGCGTCGCGGCTATGCCCGGCACGTCACCCAGTCGAACCCGATGATCGGCGAAATGATGGAGCAATACTGCTCGAGGCCGACACTTCGCTCCGAGAAATACCGCCAGGCAGTTCGCCATGCGGTGGAAGTCGACTTGAAGTGGGTACAGAAGCGGGCGCTCGATATCACCCCTGAAATGTGCCGGGATATCCACCACAAGCTGGGAAAGCGCGGCCCTGTGGCGGCAAATGGCATTCTACAGTCGTTCAATACTGTCTGGAACTTCGCGCGGCGGATGGACCGCAATCTTCCGGAATCTCCTGGTGCTGGCTTGGAGTGGTTTCCGGAGAAGAGGGCCCTCAATGCTCCGATCCGCGACCTTGCTGCCTGGAAGCAGGCGGTCGACGAGATCAATAACCCTGTCCATAGGGCCGCTTATATGTTTGCCCTGCTGACGGGCCTACGCCGGTCAGAAATCGAGAATCTGGAGTGGGACCGGGTTTCGGATGAACTTTACTTCCCGCAGACCAAAGCGGGCAGGGAGTTCTGGCTCCCGCTCACCGACGCTCACCACCGTATACTGCTCTCGGTTCGGGGTCTCGACGCTCGCTGGGTGTTTCCGTCCTATGGCAAGACCGGCCACATCGTCTGCTGGGATCACAAGCATGTTCCCGGCACGCTGCATTCTCTTCGCCATACCTTTGCAACCGTTGCTGTTGAAGCGGGTGTTCCGGAAGAAGTCGTCGGTCGTCTATTGAATCATTCGTCCAAGACGATTACGGGCCAGCGCTACGTGAAGCCAAAGCTGGATTTTCTGCGATCTGCCATGCAGATCGCCGTCGATGAACTGCAAAATCGACTGCAAACCGACCAGTTGGCTTAGGCGTGTGACATGTCAGGTATTCAAGGTTTGGGATACAGCCAATC
>JBBQNU010000197.1:0-5285 GCA_038330285.1 Hyphomicrobiales bacterium
TCGAGCCCATAACGCCTCCCAGCATTTCAATGGCGCGGTTTGACACCACTTCATTGGCGTTCATGTTGGACTGAGTGCCGGAACCGGTTTGCCACACGGCCAGCGGGAAGTGGTCATTGAGCTTGCCCTCGATCACTTCCTGGGCGGCGCTGACAACCGCCTTGCCGAGTTTCGGATCAAGGCGGCCCAGGGTCATGTTCACTTCCGCCGCGGCGCGCTTGACGATGCCAAGGGCGCGCACCACGGGCAGGGGCTGCTTTTCCCAGCCGATCTTGAAATTGCCGAGGGAGCGCTGGGCCTGGGCCCCCCAGTAGCGCGTGGCATCGACCTCGATCGGGCCAAAGCTGTCGGTTTCGGTACGGGTCTTTTTCATCGCAATTCTATCCCAGAATCAAAGTTCATCTTTCCAGATGGGATTACTCCACGCCTTTTTCCCGGCATGATCAATGCACACCACGCGGAACCACGGGCTGAGTTTGGTGAGCAGCCAGCCGGTTTCCAGTTTCTTCAAATCGAAGGTTGCCTCGGTAATGGATTTCGCATTGCGCACCAGGGTGCGGGAGTTGCCGCACAGAACAGTGATATTGTCCACGGGCGAGCAGGCAATATTGATTTCGCTGCCGCTTACGGAGATTTCATGGATTTGCGGCCCCTGGCTTGAATAGTAGTGTCCCTTCTTCAGCGCTTCGAGAAGCACTTCCGGCCCGAGGCTTTCGGACTTCACATGGACCCAGCCGCCGAAATGATCCGGTGTCTTGAAATGAGCGTCATCGGTGGCAAAGGCGGTGAGGCGTTTGCCTTCGTTCAGAAGCTGGTCAAGCAGATACCAGCCGTCGCCCCGGTCGTTTTCGATGGCGCAGCCATGGTTGTAGATTTCCACTGCGTGGGCGCAATCAAGGGCGCGGCCATCCTCGATGGTGAGCTGTGACCAGGCGGGGTGGGCGATGCCGATGAATGCCCCGGCTTCATGGGCGCGGCGGGCAAGCTGTCCGCCGGTTTCATTTTTGCCCGCGGGCGGGAAATCGAGGGGGAGACCTGCGGCCACGATATGCCAGAGTTCGCCAACTTGCGTTTGCGGAGCGTGCAGTTCGGAGCCGAGGATGGTGGTGAAATTGTTGGAGCGCAAGGCGCGGGTATCGGCGATGGGCCAGTTGTAATGTCCCATGAAATGGTCGGAGAGCATCATGAAATCATAGCCGGCGTTCTTATAGGCTTCGATCACCTGCGGCGGCTCAAAGGCCCCGTCCGACAGGTTTGAGTGGGTGTGGAGGTTGCCACGCCAAAAGCGGCCGGGAAGCGAGAAGGGCGAAAGTGAAGGCATCAGACACTCATTTGCATGCCGAGCTCAACGACCCGGTCAGGAGGAATGCGGAAGAATTCGATAGCCCGGGCCGATTGATTTGCCAACATGATGAAAATGCGCTGCTGCCAGAAGGGCAGCGCGGATTTGGCCGAGGTGCGGATGACGCGGCGGCCTAGGAAATAGGAGGCCTGCGCCGGGTCTATGGAAAGCCCAAGGGGCTCGCAGGCCCGCAAGGCGGCAGGCACGTCGGGCTGTTCCATGTAGCCAAACTTCGCCTCCACCAGGAAGGCGCCAAGAGGCAGGTGCTTTACCGTCACGCGGTTGTCGGGATCAGCGCGGGGTTCATCAGAGGTTTCGACGGTGATGAAGACCAGAATATCGTGCAGCACGCGGTTGTGCTTCAGATTATGCATGAGGGCGCTCGGCGCATAAATGGGATCGGTTTGCATGAAGACCGCAGCGCCTGCCACGCGCGTGGGCTGGCGTTTTTCGAGGCTGTTCAGAAGGCCCACGAGTTCGATGGATTCCTTGCGGAGCTTGGCGGCCAGGGCAAATCGCCCGCGCATCCAGATGACCATGAGAAGAATGATGGTGGCGCCAATGAGAACCGGCATGTAGCCGCCCTTGGCAAGCTTCAAGCCGTTGGCGGCAAGGAAAGTCAGTTCGATGGCGAAGATGCCGACCAGCGCCGGGATCACGAGGAAGAGCGGAAGGGTCCGCGCCTTCCAGAAGAAAACCAGGGCGAGCAGCGTATCGACCACCATCGAGGTGTTAACGGCAACGCCATAGGCGGAGGCAAGATTTGACGAGGAGCGGAAAACCAGCACGAGCAAAGTGACGCCCAAAAGAATCATCCAGTTGATCTGGCCGATGTAGATTTGCCCCTGTTCGGTTTCGCTGGTGTGGGTAATGTTCATGCGCGGCAGCAAGCCCAGGGACATGGCCTGCTGGGCAATTGAAAAGGCGCCGGTAATTACCGCTTGGCTGGCGATGACCGTTACGAGAGTTGCAAGAACAACAAGCGGGATCAGGCCCCAGTTCGGAGCCATGAGGAAGAACGGGTTTTCAACGTTTTGCGGGTGGGCGATGATGAAGGCACCCTGGCCGAGGTAATTCAACACCAGCCCCGGAAACACCACGCAGAGCCAGGCAAGGCGGATTGATTTCTTTCCGAAATGGCCCATGTCGGCGTAGAGGGCTTCACCGCCGGTCACCGCCAGAAACACGCCGCCAAAAACCAGAAGCGCAAGTCCGGGCTGTTCGATCAGCATGCGCGCGCCATGCAGCGGATTGAAGGCGTAGAATATTTCGAGATCATCGCCGATGTGAACCAGCCCCATCAGGCCGATGACGGCAAACCACACGGCGGTCACGGGTGCGAAAATCGAGGCAACGCCCGCGGTGCCGCGATACTGGAACAGGAACAGGCTGAAGAGCACGGCGAGGGTGAGGGGCACCACAAAGAATTCAAAGCGGGGATTGATGACGGCGAGGCCTTCCACCGCCGAGAGCACCGACATGGCGGGGGTGATCATCGCGTCGCCAAAGAAGAACGCCGCGCCAATGATTCCGAGGGCAAGGACAAGTCCGCCCTTTTTCTTCAGGAGCGTCTCGACGAGCACGACAAGCGAGAGAATGCCGCCTTCGCCCTTATTGTCGGCGCGCATGAGTAGAACCACATATTTCAACCCGACGACGAGGATCAGGGCCCAGAGCAGAAGCGAAACAACGCCGAGCACCGCCAGGCGCAGGTCGCCGCCGGCATTCACCACAGGGTGCAGGGCTTCGCGCATGGCGTAAAGCGGGCTTGTGCCGATGTCGCCAAAGACCACGCCAATGGAGGCGAAAGCCAATTTGTATTTGACCGAAGAGGGGCCCGTGGTGGGGGCGGCTTCGCTTGCGGGAGTGCTTGTTTGGGTCATGGACCGCCCACTTGGGGCTCCACTCCTTAATTCATTTCAGCGGCGGTCTAGGGGGCCGTCACAACGGCCCGGCATTCAGCAGGAAGACCCGCCAGTGTCAAGGCCGGGGCCGGCTTTACCGGTTTGGCGTTGGGGTCGCGCTTTTTGGGTTTCCACGGAATGTCGCCCATCCAATAGGCCATTTCCTCGCCGCAGCCGGTTCCGTCTTTCGGGGCGGCCGGTGCCTGGTTTTTGCACCCGGCAAAGCCCGGCGGGCATTTCATGCGGATATGGAAGTGATAGGTGTGGTTGTAATAGGGGCGTACCTTGGCCAGCCAGGAGCGGTCACCCTTGGCCCATTTGCACAGTTCGGCCTTGATCGGCGGATGCACGAAGATGCGGGCCACTTCCGGGTAGGACGCGGCACGCCTGATCAGTTTTGCGCGGGATTCGGTCCAGGTTTCGCGGTTCAGCGTCGAGCGGTCCTTCACCATCTCGATTGGGGTAAAGGTTTCACGTTCTGCGACGGTCATGACGCGATCTGGCATGGGGGTGAACCAGACATCGGCATCGAGGCCAATCTGGTGGCTGGCGTGGCCGGTCAGCATGGGGCCGCCACGGGGCTGGGACATGTCGCCGACCAGCAGCCCGTTCCAGCCATCTTCCTGCCTGGCTTCCTTGGCCAGTTTTTCAATGAGATTGACCAGGGCGGGATGGGCCCAGTTGCGGTTGCGCGAAGTGCGCATGGCCTGCCAGGCGGGGCCGGTCACGGGCAGGGCCTTGGCGCCCGAGAGGCAGCCTTTGGCATAGCTGCCAATGGCGCGGGCCTGCATATTCAGCGGCAGTTTCTTGGCGCCGAAAAGTTTCTTGGCGGGGGTGCGCTTGAGGTCAACGGCGGCAAGGGCGGCAAGGGCCGCCTGATCCTTGGCTGACTGGGCCAGGGCAAAAGGCGCCGACATGAAAATGATTGCAATGAATAAGGCTGCAAGGGACTTTGAAATCTGCATAAGCCGTCTGATCCTCATTTCTTGCGGAACGAATCCAGGGAAACAACCTTGGGCCCTTCCTTGGGTGGTTCATCTGAAGGACCGCCGGTTTCAGCTCCTTCCAACTCACGCTTTACCTTGCCGGATGCAGATTTCTCCAGCTTGCTCTCAGAGTCAACGGCAGGTTCCACCGTGACAACCTCGAATTGCAGGCCAAACTGCACCGAAGGATCGAGGAAGCCCTTCACCGCGTTGAAGGGGATTACCAGTTTTTCCAGTATATTGTCGAATGACAATTCCACTTCGAAGCGGTCTTCCTTGACCAAAAGATTTTCGTATTGGTGCTGAAGCACGATTGTCATTTCGCGGGGGTAGCGCTGGGCCATGCGCTCACCGATGTCGACGCCAGGAAATTTCGTGTTGAAGGCGATATAGAAATGATGATCGCCGGGAAGGCCTGACTTCTCGACCCGGCGCAAGGCCTCGCGCACCACGCCGCGCAGGGCGTTTTGCGCCAGTTGGTCATATCGCATCAGGTCTTCAGGCATTAACAGAACATCCTTTGAAAGGGTCGACTCAACCTTTCAGATACTACAGATTCAGGCTTTCTGCAGCCATGTCGTCATTTGTCCCACACATTTTGAAAGTGCCGGCTTCTGTTGCCAGGTGCCGGCGGACCCCGCCTAAAACTGCTAAGCCTTAGGACTTTGATTTCGGCATTCGCACTGCATTAAGCAGCGAGACGTACCGGAGCATAGTTGTCATTTGCAACTACTTGTTTAGCCCGATAACGTCGGAACCATCACGGGCAAAGCTCCATCCTTTACACCCTCGTCGATCCTAGTTCGCCCCCATCAAAGCCGCTTTCAGCCGCCGTCTGAAGTCAAACGGCTGTGGTGGAGGCGCCGGGTACTGCCCCCGGGTCCGAAAGGTTTATTACGATGGCATTTTATCACCATAGCCGCCCATTGCTGGGTGGCCCCCCAGATATAGGGCTTCCGGGAGGCAAACGAAAGGCCCAGTCCACAACTTTGAAAATCCATTTTTCTTGTTTGTTATCATTCACTTAAGTGAATGATCAGGAAGTTCACGGGG
>JBBQNU010000198.1:0-5280 GCA_038330285.1 Hyphomicrobiales bacterium
CCATGCGGACGAGGCGCCGGAGGAGGGCAGGCTCCGCCTGCTCACGCCCGCCGGCGAATGGCTGATGAATTCCAGCTACGGCAACGATCCCAAAATTGCCGCACAGCTTGGCCCCGCCAAGGTGCACCTCAACGCCCGTGACGTGGCGCGCAGGAAACTGGCGCAGGGCGACATCGTCAGGCTGTCAACCAAGGCAGGCCACATCAACCTCGCCGTGAACATTTCCGCCGACGTCCCCGAAGGCGTGGCATTGGCCCACAAGAGCCGCTGGCCCAGCCTTTCCAAAGACGGATCCAACATCAACATCCTGAATCCGGGCCTGCGAACCGATATCGCTGACAGCACGGCGGTTCACGGTCTGGAAGTGGAACTGCTGAAGCTTTAACCTAGGTCCGGCCCTCCATGGCGGTTTGCATGGCGGCAAGGACGAGCATCATTTCCGATTCGATGGTTTCACTCGTGACCAGAATTTTGGTCGCGAGCGCATCGCGGTCGGTGCTGGCGTTAACCGGAATCGCGGCCTCGTCGCAAACGGTATCGAAAATGCTCTTGAGAGTGGCCAGGCGTTCAGGGGTCAGGCGGCCCGCCTGGTGCCGGTTGACAGCGGTTTCGAAGGCAGAGGGCATAACCATGACGCGCTCCTTTTTTCAAGGAGTATAATGCGCGCTGAAATATACAAATCCAATTTTATGAAATTTGGATCAGCGGGCTCGCGTGGAGCCCGCTGATCGTTGCTAAATTTCTAACCGCGCCACATCCGTCCATTCCGGGAGTTCACGAACACGGTTACATCACGGCCACGACGCGTGGCCTCAAAAGTATAGGTGACGCCACGGCATTCGATCGTGTTAACATTCCGGTAGCCATTGTTGCGCACGACCCTTCTGGCCTCGCCGCAGGACAGGCGCCCGCGGTTATAATCGTTATAACCACTGTACTGGTACCAGCCATAGCCTTCGCGGAAGCGGTAGTCCGGGCCGTATTGATAGTCGTAATGCGGCACGCCGAGGTAAATCTTTACCTTGGCATCAGCCGCCGTTGACATTCCAAGCGCCAAGGTTACCGCAACGGCGGAGGCGAGAAAAAAACCTTTCATGGGAAAACTCCTTAATTGTTAGACGTGAACAAACGCCCTCTCCTGAAGAGCTTAAACTCCGGGCAGACGTAAAGGTTCCACATCCTTTCCGGGAAAGAAAAAGCCCCCATCACACGGATGGAGGCTTTTCCCCGGGTTGCGCTGAATAACAGCTGGTTGCATCAACCTAGGGGTTGGCAGCCGGCGCATCGCCGGGAGGGGTGGCGGGTGGCGTGGCCGGTTCAACCGCCGGAGGCGTTGCTGGCAGCGGCGCAGCAGGCTCGGTGATCGGAGCCGGCGTGGACTTGGTTCTCGGTCAACTGCTGCCCGGTGGGCGTTGTGCTGGTGCTGCCGAAATAGAGGAAGGCACCGACAACCAGCACAAGAGCTGCCACGATGATTGCGATGGTGGTGCTGGTATTCTCGCCCGCCTCGCGGGCATTGAATTCCGGTTTCTTGTCATAATTGGTCATGGCCATATTCCTTTCGGTTTCTGATGCCGCAGTTTAAATGCATCACCTAGAGCTTGGTTCCCGGGAAATTCGAGCCCCCGCAATAGGGAACGAATCCCGGCCCCCGGCGTTATCTCCCCACAGTTCAATAGGGAGATCAAAAAATGGACAGCGATAACCGGATGGATAACGTGGACCGCCTGGTGGATTATCTCGATGAAACCAAGCACCTGCCGCATGACGAGCAGATCAAGGGACTCTACGCGCGCTGGCCCGGCGTCACGCCGCAAGAATATGTGACTGCCCTAAAGCTTCATCACAAGCGTGAACACGCCGCCCAGAAAAAGAAACCGGTGAAACGCCGGCTGCCGAACATTCTCGCGCGACTCAAGGATAAGTCTGCCTACATGACCAAGGCCACCTTCATGGGCGTGTCGTGGAAAAAGGTGGATGGCGCCTGGCTCGGCAAGGCAAGCTGGAGCCTGTGAAATGACCGGCAGGCAAAAACCAAAAACCCGCATCGAGCGCGAGGAGAACGAGGATCTCGAAGTTGATGAAGGCCTGCCCGAATCCGGCACGTCAAAAGCCGAGGAAGGCCTGGCCGAGACTCCCGACAAAACCGGCGGCGAACCGAAGGTGGTGCGCCGCAAGTCCGCCAATGATGTTTCCAATCCGGAAGCGGTTGTCGAGGAACTGCGCAACCAGGACGCCTGACCGCCTTTTTCGCTCTCAATAAAAAGCCCCGCCACTTTGCAGTGACGGGGCTCTTTGATTGCGGGCCAAGTGGGGACCTGTAAAACCAACAATCAGCGCCACAGGATTGTTGTGGCGGCAACACCCAATCTTCGTCCATTTTCATGGCGGGCTGATCGGGCATTTGCTTAAAGAACTGCCTGCCGCCAAAATGGTTCCCCGTTTTTTTGAATGGATAATCGGCGGAACAAGTGGAGCAATGCCGCATTAGGGGTGTTGTTGAAAACACCCAGGAGTAAACCTTATGGCAACCAAGGCCCAACCCGAATCCAAGACCACGCCGGCATCGCGCGAGCGCGACTTGGGCTACGCCAGCGAAGACGTAAGCGGCCCGCTGATGGTGGTGTTGTCCGCAATCGCCTTCGTGCTGCTGGCTTCCTTTGTGTACAGCCTGGACTGGCATTACGAATCAGACCTTCCGGCTATGACCGAGACCCTGCCATCCACCGCTCCCGCAACGCCGCCGTCAACCTCCTAGAAGTCCCTAAAAATAAAATTCCTCTTATAGGAAAATAGTGCTTGACACCGTACGGTCGTTTGGCTATAAACGGCTATTCTCCACAATTGGGTAACGAAATGAGCAGCGCGAGCGAAAGCCCCGCGGGCGAACTGCTGTGGCAGCAGGCCCGCAACGACTACGAGACAACAACCACGGATTTGAATGCCATCGCCCAGGCGCTTGGCATCAACCGGTCCAAGCTGATTGCCGAGGCGCGCAATCGCGGCTGGAAATTGCGCGGTGCGAGGAACAGCAGCACCCGCGCCACCATCCAGCGCTTCAAGGACCTGCTGCAGAAGCGCCTGGCGCAGCTTGAAGGCGAAATGGATTTGCTCGTGGAGGAGGTTTCCTCCGCCGCCAGCGAACGCGACATCCGCCCGGTGAACATGCTGGTGCGCACTTTAGAAAAGGTTTTGGAACTTGAACGCAAGGATCGCAGCAGCCGCGCCAGGAAACGCAAGGAGCGGCGGAAATTTGATGACGCCGCCCGTGATGAACTTGCGCGCCGCCTTACGGCTTTACACGAAGAACGGGGAGCCTCGCTTTCTGAGCCGATACCTGTCGATGTGGGAAGTTCAGGAAGTTCTGAAGGATTGGCGGAACTGGGCGAGGCCCGGCCAGCAAATCCCGCCTGAAGGCACCGACTGGCGAAGCTGGCTCGTTCTCGGCGGCAGGGGCGCGGGCAAAACCCGCAGCGGGGCCGAGTGGGTGAAAGCCATCACCCTTGGCATCTGGGAACCCATGATCGGCAGGGCCGAACGCATTGCCATCGTGGCGCCAACCTTTGCCGAGGCGCGGCTGGTGATGATCGAGGGCAGGTCCGGCCTGCTGGCCATTCATGGCGAGGACGAGCGGCCGCGCTTTGAGCCTTCAAAGCGCCAGCTCACCTGGCCCAACGGCTGCGTCGCCCATGTGTTTTCGGCCGAGGAACCCGATGGCCTGCGCGGACCGCAGTTTGATGCGGCCTGGTGCGACGAGTTGGCGAAATGGAAGCACGCCGGCGCAGTATGGGACATGCTGGCGGTCGGCATGGGCGGCTACATCGGCGGACGATCGCTGGAGAAAATCACCAGCCAGATTTTTGGAGCCGTTGAAAAACGGAAATGAGCCGATTTATTCGGCGCTGGCGATGGCAGCGACTGGCGCGGCGTTGCTCTGCTGCACGATCAGGCCCACGGTCATGGACCCGGCGATGGCCGTGAGAACAATGAAGGCCAGCCCGATATTGCGGAAGAAGCTGATGTCAGTGACTTCGTTCTGGGCGGCGGGGGCGTTCATGATGGTCTCTCTGGTCCTTGCGTTAAGTGATGACCAAAGGATTACCGCACCGTGCCTGTATGGCACTTGAAGGCTGCGTTCATCCGCCGTTCATCTGAATGTCGGCTGTTTAAACATTTGGGAAGGGGTTTTGTTCCTTGATTTGCCGGCCTCCTTCCCCATTATTAAAGAGGGCTTTGGAAGCTGCAAAGCGGGGGCCGGATTCCACCCCCAAAAACTGCTGAAGTGCAGGAAAATTTCCTCCTAAACAGTTGTTATTACTAAACTTTCATATAAGTCAGTAGTCCTGACATTTCTATTCATCCCCAGTTCAGCTTGCGCCCCCTAAAACGGGCGCAGGAAAGGCGACAGGTTTAATGTTCAGAGGTTTGAAGTTTGTGGCGATTGCGCTGGCGACCCTGCTTGTCGTCGAGCCTGCTATGGCCCAATACCAATCAAACAACCGGGCGCCGACCATTCTCCGGAAGCTGGCTCCCCAGGTCATAAAACCCAATCTTTCCCTGCTGCCGGAAGTCAGGATCAAGCCATCCCAGGCGGCGGCCATTGCCCAGGCCCAGGTGCCCTATTCCAAGGTGGTCAAGGTCAGGCTCTTGCCTCGGGGCGACTATGCTGTCACTTTGGTGGCCGATGGCAATGTGACGCGGGTTTTTGTAAACGGGCAGGATGGCTCGGTCTATTGAACCTCCACAATCGCCAATGTCTAGAGGACTGAAAAATGCGCATTCTCGTCGTTGAAGACGATCCTGACCTGAACCGGCAGCTGGTTGCCGCCCTCGGTGAGGCAGGCTACGTGGTCGACAAGGCCACGGATGGCGAGGAGGGGCATTACCTCGGCGAAACCGAACCCTATGATGCGGTGGTCCTAGATCTCGGCCTGCCGGTTCTCGATGGCGTGAGCGTTCTCGAAAAATGGCGCCGGGCCGGCAAGAAAATGCCGGTGCTGATTCTCACGGCGCGTGACCGCTGGAGCGACAAGGTGGCGGGCTTTGACGCCGGCGCCGACGATTATGTGGTCAAGCCCTTCCAGATGGAGGAAGTGCTGGCCCGCATGCGCGCCCTTTTGCGCCGCAGCGCCGGCCATGCCACCAGCGAACTCACTTGCGGCCCCATGGTTCTCGATACCAAGAGCGCCCGCGTGACGGTGAACGGCACCGCCATCAAGCTCACCTCGCTGGAATTCCGCCTGCTGTCCTATCTCATGCACCATGGCGGCAAGGTTGTTT
>JBBQNU010000199.1:0-5123 GCA_038330285.1 Hyphomicrobiales bacterium
CTTGCGGCCCATCACCGGCCCGCTCAGCAGCTTGTAAACCAGCAGGCCCACCAGCAGAACCGCCAGGGCGATCGCCACGGTGACAATATAATTCATATACGGGGCGAGCAATTCCATGGGCCGTCTCCTTACCAGAACTCACGCAGTTGCGGCACCATACCATAAATTTTGATTGAGTGGAGAGGAATCCGAAAGCGGGGGAATCGTCTATACTCAAATGATTCGGGGATGGGAGCTAAATGGCGGAGCGCAGTGGAAATGAGGTGGCCGGCATGGCTTCGGCTTCTGGCCGGATCTCCGTTGTGCTGTCGTTCTCGCTCGCCGCGCTGCTTGCCGCCGCGGTAGGCGCCGCCGTCTGGCAGCTGCAGGATACGCTTACCCGCGGCCTTCTCTACACCGGCGCGGTGCTGGCGCTGGCCGGCCTGTTTTCGATCTTCGCTTTCATGGCGGGGCTGGTGCGCTTTGACCGGCAGAACCAGACCCGCACCTTCTTCGACGGCCTCACCGATGCCATAGGCGATGCCTGCGTGGTGACCGACGGCAAGTCGCGGGCGATTTACGGCAACGCGCCCTTCCTGAAATTGACGGCGGCGGCGGGCGTTGGCCGCCTCGTTGGATTTGATCTTCTCTATGCGGGGCAGGCGGCCTTTGTCGAGGCGATCTACCAGTTGTCGCAAGCCGCCCTCGAAGGCAAGAGCGACTCCCGGGAAATCCGCCTTCCGGCCGGGTCATCGGCGCCAGGGGCCAGCCCTGATATGGCGAAGTCACTGAAGATCAGCGTGGCGCCGCTTGCCGGGCAGGGCAAGCGCGGCTTGGTCCTGTGGCGCCTGCAGGATGTGAGCGTGGACCGGGCCCGCCAGGAGAAGGCCTTTGGCCGCCTGCAATTCATCATCACCTATCTCGACCATGCGCCGGCCGGTTTCTTTTCATCGCTCCCCAACCAGAAGATCGATTATCTCAACGCCACGCTTGCCGAATGGCTGGGCCTTGATATTGCCGAAAGCCAGAATGGCGAGCTTCGCCTCAGCGATGTTCTGGGCGAAACCGGGGCCAAGCTTCTCAACGCCGTTGAGCCCCTGGCCGGCGGCGGGCGGACCGAGCTGTTCAGCCTTGACCTCAAGACGCGCAAAGGTGCGGCCCTTCCGGTTGAGATCATCCACCGGGTGGATTTTGATGCCCAGTCCAAGCCCTTGCCGGCCCGCACCCTGATCGTGCCGCGGCGGTTCACCAAGGAGACCGAAGACCGGGAAGCGCTTTCGCGTTTTTCCGGGGTTGCGCCGATCGGCATCGCGGAAATCGACAACCAGGGCATCATCCAGTCAGCCAACCCGGTTTTCCTGTCCTATTCGGCCCGGGCCAAGCGCGGCGCCAGCTTCGCCTCCATGGTGATCGAGAGTGACCGCAACGAGCTTCGCAGCGGCCTGGACAAGTTTCAGAACAAGAACGAGCCGGTTGTTGTGGTTGACGCCACCATCATGGACGAGAAGCCCCGGCTGGTTCAGTTCTCCTTTGCGCGGCTGCAGGGCATGGGAAAAAACCTCACGGTTTTCGCCGTCGACAAGACCGAGAGCAAGACGCTGGAAGTGCAACTGGCGCAAAGCCAGAAGATGCAGGCGGTCGGCCAGCTGGCCAGCGGCATCGCCCATGACTTCAACAATGTGCTCACCCCCATCATCGGCTTTGCCGATCTGCTGCTGGCCAAGATGCGGCCCACGGATCCGGCCTTTGCCGATATCATGAGCATCAAGCAGAATGCCAACCGGGCGGCCAATCTGGTCCGCCAGTTGCTGGCTTTTTCGCGCAAACAGACGCTCCAGCCCAAGGTGCATTCGCTCACCGATGCCATGTCGGACCTCGATAATCTTCTCGGCCGGGTTCTGGGCGAGAAGGTTGAACTGCGGATCAGCCACAGCCGCGACCTGGGCCTGGTGCTGGTCGACGTGCACCAGTTCGAGCAGGTGATCATCAATCTTGCGGTCAATGCGCGTGACGCCATGCCCAAGGGCGGCACCCTGTCGGTGAAGACGAAGAACATCAGCTTTGAAGAGTCGAAAGCCATCATCCGCGAACCGATGCCGGCAGGCGAATATGTGCTGTGCGAAGTGAGTGACACGGGCTCGGGAATCGCTCCCGAAATCGTTGAAAAAATCTGGGAGCCGTTTTTCTCCACCAAGGAAGTGGGCAAGGGCACGGGCCTTGGCCTCTCAACCGTCTATGGCATCGTGAAACAGACCGGCGGCTTCATTTTCTGCCACAGTTTGGTGGGCAAGGGCACAACTTTCAGCATCTATCTGCCGCGCCATTACCCGACGGACAGTGAGATTGCCGCCGCCGCCGCCAAGGAGGAAGTGAAGACGGTACGCTCCGACTTTACCGGCAAGGGGCGCATTCTGCTGGTCGAGGATGAAGATGCGGTGCGGGCCTTCGCCATTCGCGCCCTCACCTC
The DNA here is from genome assembly GCA_038330285.1 of Hyphomicrobiales bacterium. Classification (GTDB taxonomy): domain Bacteria; phylum Pseudomonadota; class Alphaproteobacteria; order Rhizobiales; family Aestuariivirgaceae; genus Aestuariivirga. The sequence goes on from JBBQNU010000199.1 coordinate 2,447, forward strand.
GCGCGGCTATACGGTGGTGGAGGCGGATTCAGGCGAAAGCGCCCTGGAGGTCATGGAAGCCCAGACGGAGCCCTTTGACCTCATCCTCTCGGACGTTGTCATGCCGGAAATGGATGGGCCGACGATGCTGCGCGAATTGCGCAAGCGCGGGGTGAAAACCAAAGTGGTTTTCGTGTCGGGCTATGCCGAGGACGCGTTTGAAAAAAATCTCGAAGGGCAAACGGATTTTGCCTTCCTGCCCAAGCCGTTTTCGCTGAAACAGCTGGTTGAGAAGGTAAAGGAAGTGATGGAAAGCTGATGCTGCGGAAATGGACACTGGAGGGGCTTGCGGTTGAATTGCGTGATGGCAAGACTTCCTCCCGCAACCTTGTGGAGCAGGCGCTGGCGAAAATTGCCGATCCGGCAGGCGAGGGTTCCCGGGCTTTCATCAAGGTCGATGCGGATGGTGCGCTCGCGGCGGCGGATTACCAAGACCGGCTGCGGCGGCACAACCGCCAGCCATCGCCCTTCGCGGGCATTCCCATTTCGGTGAAGGACCTGTTTGATCTTGCTGGCGAGGTCACCACGGCGGGCTCCCGGGTGTTGAAGTATGCAGCCCCCGCGCTTGCCGATGCACCAGCCATTGCCGCCTTGAAATCGGCAGGCCTGGTTGTGCTGGGCCGGACCAACATGACGGAGTTTGCATATTCCGGCGTGGGGCTCAATCCCCATTACGGCACGCCGAAGTCAGCATTTGACCGGAAGACCGGACGCATTCCTGGTGGATCATCATCGGGAGCCGGAGTGGCAGTGGCAGATGCGATGTGTGTGTTGAGCATCGGCACGGATACGGGCGGCTCATGCCGCATCCCTGCGGCCTATAACGGCATCGTTGGCTACAAGCCCAGCACGGGCCGGGTGAGCCTGCGGGGAGCCTATCCACTTTCACCGCGTTTGGATTCAGTTGGGCCTTTAGGAAATTCGGTGGCTTGCTGTGCCGCCGCCGATGCGTTCATGGCGGGTGATTGGAGCGGGATGATTACAGCGCGCGGGGTTTCATCCCTGCGGATTGGTGTTTTGAAAACTGCCGTGCTTGAAGGTTTGGATGCGGACGTGGCTGCGGCTTACGAGTATGCGCTGAAGCGGATTTCAAAGGCCGGTGCCACGCTCGTTGACCTCGCATTCGAAGAATTGCTTGAGATGCCGAGACTTACGATCAAGGGCGGCATTTTGGCGGCGGAAGCCTATGCTTGGCATCGCGATCTCATTGCGCGGAAGGGGGCTGACTATGATCCCCGGGTTCGGATGCGCATGGAAGCGGCAGGTAGCATCAGCGCTGCCGAATATCTTTCAATCGTGAAGCGACGGGAAGAGATGGTCCGGCGTTTCACCGTTGTTACGCAGGGCCTTTCCGCCGTTGTACTGCCCACGGTCATGATTGTTCCGCCGCCCATTGTGGCGCTTGAGGGAGATCAAGACTATTTCCGCTATAATTCCATGAGCTTGCGCAATACCTCTGTGGGAAATTTCCTGGATTGCTGCGCCATCTCCATTCCGGTGAATGAGCCGGGTGCGGCACCCGTCGGCTTGATGCTGATGGGTACATGGGGACAGGACCAGGTTCTGTTTTCCGTGGGCCAAGCGGTTGAAATTCTGCTCCAATAGATTTTTCGCATGTTTAGCAAATACCACTTGCTTTTGGAACAAAATTAGAACATAACGTCAACATCGCTGGTACAAAGGAAGTGATTGCACCGAGCGAGGCATCTGACTTAAGGAGTATGGGCGATGGGGCAGACGAATCTTCGGGTAGTTGAGAATACTTCAATGGACAAGCACAAGGCGCTGGATGCGGCGCTAAGCCAGATTGAACGGGCCTTCGGCAATGGTTCAATCATGAAGCTGGGGTCCAACCCGGTTGTTGAAATTGAAGCAATTTCGACGGGTTCTCTCGGTCTTGACATCGCCTTGGGGATTGGCGGCCTGCCGCGCGGGCGGGTGATTGAAATTTATGGCCCTGAATCCTCCGGCAAAACCACGCTGGCGCTGCAAACCATCGCGGAATCGCAAAAGCGTGGCGGCGTGTGCGCCTTTATTGACGCGGAACACGCAATGGATCCCGGCTATGCCAAAAAGCTTGGGGTCGATGTCCAGGAACTTCTGATTTCGCAGCCCGATACGGGCGAGCAGGCGCTTGAAATCGCCGATACGCTGGTGCGTTCCGGGGCCATTGAAATCCTGGTGATCGATTCCGTGGCAGCACTGACGCCCAAGGCCGAGCTTGAAGGCGAAATGGGCGATTCACTGCCCGGCCTGCAGGCTCGCCTGATGAGTCAGGCGTTGCGCAAGCTGACGGCGTCGATTTCGAAATCAAACTGCATGGTCATTTTCATCAACCAGATCCGCATGAAGATCGGCGTGATGTTTGGCAGCCCGGAAACCACGACCGGCGGCAATGCCCTTAAATTCTATGCCTCGGTGCGTCTCGATATCCGCCGGATTGGCGCCATCAAGGACCGCGAAGAGGTGGTTGGCAACCAGACCCGGGTGAAGGTGGTCAAGAACAAGCTGGCGCCGCCTTTCAAGCAGGTCGAATTCGACATCATGTATGGCGAGGGAATCTCGAAGACCGGTGAACTGGTCGACCTCGGGGTCAAGGCCGGGATCGTCGAGAAATCCGGGGCCTGGTTCTCCTTCG
>JBBQNU010000200.1:0-5094 GCA_038330285.1 Hyphomicrobiales bacterium
TCCATGATTTCAAGGACGCGCGCATGGCGGTACATCCGCGTCGACAGGAAGCTTTGCAGCACGCGGTTGTTTTCGGCCATTTGGGGGGCGAACTGCGCCATGGGCCGCTTCTGCGCGCGCACTTCATCACTCGATTTGATGCCCGCCTCGGCGCAGTTTTTTTTCGTCTGGGCCACGACATCGCTCACCATCGCCGAAATCACCCGGCGCACCGTTTCGTGAATGATGCGCGATCTTTCGAGGCCGGGATACAGTTTAAGAACACTTGACAGCGCCTCGCCTACCAAGGGGACATCGCCAAGATCGATGATATCGAAAAGTTTGGCCCGGAGGCCGTCGTCAATGTCATGGGCATTGTAGGCGATGTCATCGGCAATGGCCGCAACCTGCGCTTCAACGGAGGCAAAGCTCGCAAGCTTGAGATCGTGAACCTCGGCATATTCGATGATCACTTGCGGCAACCCGCTTTCCTTGAAATGGCCAAGGGCGTGGCCACGGGAATCGATCAGCGGGCCATTGTGCTTGATCAGGCCTTCAAGAGTTTCCCAAGTGAGGTTCAAGCCATCGAACCTCGCGTATTTCCGCTCGAGCTTCGTTACGATTCGCAATGACTGGGCGTTGTGATCGAAGCCGCCGTAGGAGGCCATGAGCTTGTCGAGTTCGCGTTCGCCGGCATGGCCAAAGGGCGTGTGGCCAAGATCGTGGGCCAGGGCCAGGGCTTCAGTCAGATCCTCATCAAGGCCCAAGACGCGGGCAATGGACCTTGCGACCTGGGCAACTTCAATGGAATGGGTGAGCCTGGTGCGGTAGTGGTCGCCTTCGTGATAGACGAAAACCTGGGTTTTATGCTTCAGGCGGCGGAAGGCGGAGGAGTGGATAACGCGGTCCCGGTCCCGTTCAAAAGCCGAGCGCGGGGGGCTTTCGGCTTCCGGGAACAGCCTGCCCCTGCTCTCCTCGGGCCTCGCCGCATAGCTTGCCGTGTGACGTTTCATGTCACCGCACCATTGACAATTCGCTGCCCAAGACCGACATAAATGCCCATGGAAAGCACTGTAAACATTACCGCCCGCGCCGCAAACCGGATTTGTGAGATAACCGCCGGGCAGGCTCTGCCGCACAGCCTCCGAATCTCGGTAAACGGCGGCGGCTGCTCGGGCTTTCAGTATGATTTCGCCATTGCCGCGGAGCGCAACGACGATGATCTCGTCCTTGAAAAGGATGGGGCGACAGTGCTCATTGATTCAATTTCGCTCGGTTACATGTCAGGGGCCACCGTCGATTTCGTCGATGACCTGATCGGCCAGTCCTTCAAGGTGCAAAATCCATTGGCCAAAGCCTCCTGCGGCTGCGGAACCAGCTTCACAATTTAATCCGTCCTGCCGAGGTCAAGAATGCGCGTTGCGACGTGGAATGTGAATTCAGTCAAGGCGCATCTGGAGGTGGTCACCCGCTGGCTGAACGAAGCCAAACCGGATGTGGTTTGCCTTCAGGAAATCAAATGCGAGGATCAAAACTTTCCGGCGACGGTTTTTGAAGAGCTGAATTACGGCGCTGCGGTGTTTGGCCAAAAAACCTATAACGGAGTGGCCATACTTTCGAAATTTCCGTTGGAAAATATCGTTCGAGGATTGCCGGGCGACAGCAGCGATGAGCAATCACGCTATATCCAGGCGACGGTTATTGATGGGGCGCGCAGCGCCACCGTAGCATCCATCTATCTCCCTAATGGCAATCCCCCCGACACGCCGAAATACCCTTATAAACTGGCCTGGATGGACCGCCTGATGGCTCACACCAAGGGGCTGTTGAAACAGGAAGAAGCGCTGGTTTTGGCGGGAGACTACAATGTTATTCCAAAGGCGCTCGACGCCAAGACTCCCAACCAATGGATCGGCGACGCGTTATTCCTGCCTGCCACGCGGGCGAAGTTCCAGGAGCTCGAAGCTCTGGGGCTCATCGACGCTTTCCGCGCGCTTCATCCAACTGCGGCCAATCAATTTACGTTTTTTGATTATCAGGCTGGCGCCTGGCAAATGGGGAACGGCATTCGCATCGACCACATGATGCTGTCGCCGCAGGCGGCTGACCGACTGGTTTCAGCACATATCGATAAACACGTGCGGGGCTGGGAGAAGCCATCGGACCACGTACCCCTTGTCATTGAGCTTTGAGCTTTGAGCTTTGGGCAACTTGACCACATGCTGCCAAGTACCTACAACAAAAAGCAGCGCAGCGTCATTCCGGTAAACACAAAATGCCTTCAAGTGAATCATCGCAATCAACCGGCGGCAGTGGGCGGCTCGCCGGAAAAACAGCCGTTGTCACCGGTGCAGGTTGCCTTGGCGAGCAGATCGGCATTGGACGCGCGATTTCTTTGGCCTTCGCCCGACAAGGAGCCATCGTCGTGGCTGTCGACCGCAACCTGGCGGCAGCCAAGGTCACCTCCACCATGATCGAAAGGGCGGGTGGAAGGTCCATAGCTATAGAGGCCGACGTAACCCAAAGCTTGATGGCGGAAAAAATGGTTGCTTCAAGCTTGAAGGCCTTGGACACGATTGACATACTGGTTAACAGCGTTGGTGGCGGGAAACCCGGCGGTGCGCTTGAAACAACGGAAACCGGATGGACTGAAGCTTTAAACCTTAACCTGACCTCAGCCTTCAATTCCTCCAAGCCGGCCCTGCCCATCATGCTCAAGCAAGGACGCGGCAGCCTGGTCAACATCGGCAGTTTGCATGGCTCACGCTATCCGGGCGCCAACATGCTGGGTTATTGCGTGGCCAAAGCGGGCCTTGTGCAGCTTTCGCGCTGTATCGCCCTGGAATTTGCCGGGCGCGGGGTAAGATCGAATACGCTGCTGGTGGGTGCGGCAGACACCCCTGAGTTCCGGCGGCGTTTCGCCGAGCGTTATGGTGCCGAAAATGTTGACGCTGTCATGGACATAAGAGACCGGCTTGTGCCTGTTGGCCAGTGTGCCAGCGTGTGGGACGTGGCCAACGCCGCGATTTTTCTTGCATCCGATGAGTCTGGGCACATAACGGGCACGGAGCTGGCTGTCGATGGCGGGGCCTCGGCAGTCACCATACCATCCTATATTTCCCAGGCGGAAAGACTGTTTCACAACAACCGTTGATGACTACATCGCCCTTGGTATCTTGTAAGTATCTTCCAGCACGCGTCTCAGAACTTTGCCATCGCCACTGCGCGGAATGGCACCAACCTCAATTGTAACTGGAACAGAAGGCAGTTTTGCAAGCTGTCTTGAAAACTCGGCTTCATGGAAATTTTTTCCCGGCACAAAGGCACAGCGAAGCTCCGGTATTTCGAACTCGTTGTGAACAAGAAACAGGGCTGTGTCCTCAATTCCCGGGCATTCACGAAGCAGTTCTTCGCAATCATCAAGCTGTATTTTCATTCCGCCGATGTTGGTCACTCCATCACCCCTTCCAAATACGGAGAGTACCCGATCCTCATTCAGTATGCCCTCGTCCCCAGTGTAGAACCAGCCTTGCTTAAACCCATCTTTTGCACTGCCTTCAATCATGGAACCCGTTCGCACCCGAACTGTGCCAGAGACCCCTTGCGGCAACACCTTGCCATTGGAATCCACGATCTCGACGGTCACCGTATCGAGCACGACTCCCGCGGCATTCGGATGCTTTCTTTGCAGATCCACATTTCCTGCTGCAATCAAGCCGGTTTCGGTTGATCCGTAGTTTACATAAATGTCCGGAGTTATGTATTGACGAACTGCATCCTCCAGTATTGGCGTGAGCTTGGAGCCACCGGTTGTCACAGTATCAACCGTACTGAAATACTCAGGAAATTTGCGCGCTATCTTTGCCCAAATCGCCAACTGAAAAATGGAAACAGCGATCTGACGGACACCAAAGGATTTAAGCTGGCGCGCAGTCGAATAATGGTCCGCACCAAATATCAGCGTACCACCGGTCCACAGGATCGTATTTATCTGCCGGTAACTCCACAAAGTCCCAAGCCAGATGCTGACAAGACACGGACTCGCCGCAGGGCGGTGATGTTTGTGGAACAGGCTGTCAGTGACAGTTTTGTGAAATCTGGCCAAGGTCGACGGAATGAGTTTAGGCTTGCCGGTTGAGCCGGACGACGACGTATAGACCGCAATACTCTCAAGAGATTTGAATCCCCTCGGTATGCTTGGCGCCAGTTCCGCCCCTCGCCCGACCGAAAGCCATTCTTTCCGAAATTCGATCTGTTTGATTCCGCCCGTTGCCAAGCTATCCATGGCTATTGAGGCATCCAGCGCCACAGCATCCGATTTACCCTCCTTAAGCCCCAGAACACATGCGCACCCCAAGCGGGCAAGTGCCAATGACGAAATGATCCCAAAAAAGAAATTTGAGAGGTTGATAGACACCGTGTTGCCTTGGCGAAGTCCTGCCAAATGAAACTCTGCCGCGACGCGGTCGATGATTTCGATGAGCGATTGGTATGTGTAGCCGCCTCCCGGATGGACTATCGCCCACGCGTGCGGCGTTGCCCTTGAATGACGCTCAATAAACTCAACCGGATCCAACGGGCAAATCCGCAAATACTCAAATTGGTTATTGTTCATAGGACTTTGCTCTTTCTTACGCGCACTCGCAGTTCGGCGGGCAGGACCGATGCCAGTCAACATCAAACAGATAGATGGTGTTCCCAGTCGTTGCTGCCCAAACGCGCCGCAATTTGGCGCGAATGAGCGAGATTGGCAAGGCTGTTCGGCTGGCGCAAATTGAGGCAGGAAACGCAAAAACCGGGGCAAAGAACCAACGATTCAATGGTTTCCGGGCTCGCGCAACATCCAGTTTTCCTGAAGTCGACTGGCGACTGGCAGCCAAAAGGAATCCAGACTAGAGCGCGAGACGCTTTTTCATATCCAAAAAGATCGAAGCAAGCTCGTGTCTGAGCACCTTGCCGTTTCCACCACGGGGAATGGCCTTGAGCTCGATTGACTTTTGGATTTTGGGCAGCTGCAACTGGTGTTCCGCAAACACAGCATAATCAAATCCCTGTTCAGGCACATAGGCGCAATATAGCGCTGATAATCCCAGTTCATTCTGGATGGTGAAGAGG
>JBBQNU010000201.1:0-5070 GCA_038330285.1 Hyphomicrobiales bacterium
TATGCCGGGTTTTGGTACACCGGAACAGATTCTGCCAATGGAGAGCAGACTTCTCTGATTCCTGACGAAGGCATTCCTTGTGGACGAAATAAAGAAAAAGAAGTTCGTGCGCAAAGATGCGCTTGAAGCTGAAGCTGCTGCCAAAAGAAAACGCAACCGTCCCAAAGGCTACCTCGGCTGCATTTTAGGGCTAAGCATTGGCATTGCCGGCCTGGCGGCGGCGCGCCTTGGCCAGCTTTGGGTGGGGTTTGATGTATTTTCTCAGTTCACGCCGCAATTCATGTTTCTCGTCGCGGCCTTCGCCCTTGGGTTCTTCATGCCCCATGGAAAGGTGTTGACCGCCATCGTGCTGCTCATTGCAATGGTGGTCGGCTACAGCATGTGGCCATATTACGCCACTGCGAACCCTACCGTCATGAGCACTGTCAATGCGGGGGAACGCGAAATCCGCGTGGCAAGCTTCAACACGTTGTTCAACAACAATCAGGTCGAAGAGGTCAAAGCCGAGATCATAAGGCTGAATGCGGACGTGATCGTCCTGGTCGAACTCGGGCCAAACAAGCGCGGGATTTTTGACCAGTTGCTTCCCCAATATCCGTATCAGGCCAAATGCTCGGACCCCACTCATTGCAACTTTGGCATTCTCTCGAAATATCCCCTGACCAAGATCGGCGACCGGATGATCTGGGAAGGCCCTCCATATATCCGGGCGTCGCTGGGTCCAGAATTTGGCGGCCTTTCCATTTACGGTGTCCATACGACCCGCTTTCCCTATTCGCGCTCGCAGCTTGCGCAAGCCAGGGCACTGGCCGTTGAGCTGGATGCGATTACGGGCAGCCGCATTGTCATGGGCGATTTCAACGCCACGCCCTATTCACGCGTGACCCAGACCTTTGCTGCCCAAGGAAATTTCACGCGCCTCACCGACCTGCCCACCTGGCCCGCCCGCACCGGCATGCCGCAAATCGCCATTGACCATATTTTCGTGAGCCCCGGCATTCGCCAGCTTGAGAGCCAGGGTATTGGCAATGGGGCAGGGTCAGATCACTTCCCGATTTACATGAAGCTCGCTGTTCCGGTGCCGTAGCATGTTTTGCACGGCCTCCCGGTTATCGAATTCCTGGTAAACCGCCGGTGAATTTTTCATCGTAAATTTTTCCTGTACATTTGTATAAAATGCCGGATTCATTGGCTTAATCTCCAGGCAGGAAAAATGTGCCCTCCGCTTCATTGGAAGTTTCTTAAGCCTGTCGTTTAACTCCGCGTTGCCACCCTGGAGTCAAAATCACCATCAACGCCGCACACTTAAGTGACGGCAATGATACCAATGATGGGGACTAGCATGGGACGTCAAATGATGAAAAACGAAGCGGAGATTTCAATCGCCGCTGCAACAGCCGACGATCTGCTCGAGATCGGCATGAAATACTGCATCGGTCGCGAGGTATCGCTGAATCTTGTGGCGGCCCACAAGTGGTTCAATCTTGCTGCTCTCAAGGGCAGCGATAGCGCCAAGCAGTACCGCTGCGAGATCTCGCGTGAAATGACCCCAGCCGACGTGGCCGCCGCCCAGCGCCAGGCCCGTGACTTGCTCACGCTGCACTAAAGCTGAGAGACAAAAAGGTCCGCGCGAACTTGAGAGCGCGGACCTTTCCTGGTTTGCAGGGATCAGTCGTTGAACTGGACTTCATCCACCAGCTTCGAGGCTGTTTTCTCCAGCTTGGCAATCTCCGCCACGTTTAATGTGTCGGGTGTGAACTTGCCCCAGCTCTGGACAATTTCGGAAGCCGGCACGGCCGGATTTACCGGGTATTCAAAGTTTCCATTGGCATAAAGCTGCTGGGCCTCGTCGCTGGCCAGGAAAGTCATCAGCTTGAGGGCATTGTCCTTGTGCGGAGCATTCTTGGCTAGCAGCATGCCGGAGACATTCACGTGGGTGCCCATCTCGGCCGAGGAGGGGAATACGATGCGGGTCGCTTTCGCCCAATCCTTTTGCTCGGGCTCCTTCTCGTTCGTGATCATTTTTCCCATATAGTAGGTATTGGAAATGGCGAGATCGCATTCACCGGCGAACACGCCTTTGGCCTGGTCACGGTCACCCCCGCTAGGCTTGATTGCCAGGTTTGCCTTGAGACCGGTCAGCCATTCCTTGGCCGCCGCTTCGCCCTTATGGGAAATCATGGCCGCAATCAGCCCCAGATTGTAGGGATGATTGCCGGGACGGCTGCAAATCTTGCCTTTCCATTTCGGATCGGCCAATTCTTCATAAGTGAATGTGTCCTGCGTCACCCGGTCTTTGGACACGTAAACAACACGCGCCCTCATGGTGAGGCCAAACCAGAGATTTCCGGTGTCACGCAATGCTGGTGGAATCTTGTTCAGGATTTCAGGCAGTTCGACGGGCTGCGCCAGGCCCTTGTCCGCGGCAATGACAAGCCTGCCAACATCAGCGGTCATGAGAAGGTCTGCCGGACTCAGGGCGCCTTCCTGTTCCATCCGTTCAATCAATCCCTTTTCCGCAAAAACTGTTTTCACGGTAATCCCGGTTTCCTTGGTAAATCGCTCGAACAGCGGGTTGATCAATTCAGGCTGGCGGTAGGAATAGACGTTCACTTCTTCAGCCGCCTGCGCCGAAGTCTGAAGGGCAGCGAACGCTGCAAGAGCCATAAGGCCGCGCCGGGAAAACTTCATGTCGGGATCTCCTGTTGGTTTTCTGCAGGAATAACACCGGGGATTTCAGAGTCAAGAAAAAACCGACTAATTTACTCGGTTATGACATTTTGCCACTTCCCGTGAAAGATTTGGGGGCAGACGTTCACACCCGCTTGCATGCGCAATCAAATCACGGCAAAAGCCCCAGCACCGGAGACGTGGCCGAGTGGCTGAAGGCAACGGTTTGCTAAATCGTCATACGTGTTACAGCGTATCGAGGGTTCGAATCCCTCCGTCTCCGCCAATTGCCTTTGATCTCATTGAATTTAGCGTGTTCTTCGGGATTAGCTGGATAACGCATGGCGACCAGAACCAGCTGTGACACCGGGACTTTCCCACGCATCACTTCTTTGGCCTTCAACCTCACAGGTGTGGACGTAACTCCCGATATGGGGCCATTCGAAGTTGCCCTCGGCACGCAGTGGGAAGATGGTTGCGGCTGGAACACCGAAATGTTTGCTTCAAAAAGACCTATGGCCAAAATTTGCCGATTTGGGTGTACGCAAGTTTCCGCAGATGGGAGCTATCTCCTGTCGTTAGGCGATGACCATGCAGCCCTTCCCAACAGTGATGGTGATCATCAGGTGTGTCGGGTGGTGGATGAACTGGTGCCAGTCATACAAAAACATGATATTGAAGGGTCAGTGATGGGGGCGGATTGATTGGCCTCTGTCTGTGTGAGGGGCATCCAGCGTGGGTGCGCAGGCAAAGAATTCAAAAATATAGTGTTTCACCTGGAGCAATGAACCGGATCGATAAAAGTGATGGGGAGATGAATGATGCAAAAGTTGAGCTTATGCCTTTTCTGCCTGGTTTTTGTTCTTCCATTGCCTATGCCCGAACCGGCTGCAGCTGCGGGCTATTGTCCCAGCAGCAAGGGCGGCAAATGCCCCAATCCAAGGAAGATTTCACATAAGCGGTCGGATTTTACCACGGCGCAGCGGGCCAAGATGATGGAAGAAGCGCGAAAAATCTGCAAAAAGGCCTATGGCTCAAGTTCAACCGTCTACAAGCTCGACTACTATAAGTGGAGGGTTACCTGCAATGAACATTAGCGGGCCGGGGAGAAAGCTCCTGGCGGTTTTGCCTCTGGCATTTATGCTTACAGTGGGAGTGGCCAGTTCCGGGTCTGCCGCTGGCACTTGCCCAAGTTCTAAAAATGGCAAGTGTCCCCCAAAAGTCTCAAAGCATGCTAGCCGGAACCAGTTCACGGCCGAGCAACGAGAGAAAATGGCCCTGGAGTTTCGCAAACTTTGCAAAAAGAAATATGGCGCGCTGTTCCGTTTGGTGAAGGTTGACTACTACAAGCGCCGCTTCATTTGTTCTGAACCAGGCTATTGACTCCATCCTGCATGCGCGCGCGTTGCCGTGGCAAAAGTGCCGATTACGAATTGAATTGACCAAATCCAATGCGGGGCTACAACTTGACAACGGTTTTGGCCTGACGAAAGGCTCGTACCGCTTCTAAGCTGGTTCAAATGATGTCCTCAAGGCAGTCCGGAGCCCGGTTCATCCAAGTCTGTCAAAACGATGATTACAAATGCTTTTCTCGTTCAGCAACTGAAAGATCTGGGTTCAGCCAACCGCGAAGCCCTTCCACAGCTGAAGACAATACGAAGTTCTGCGATTACGCATTCTGAAGGTATTGTGCTGTGTCACGTGCGCGACGAGATCGAGCTGCTTCCCCATTTTTTAAAGCACTACAGGGAAATGGGCGTGAAAAGATTCGCCTTTGTCGATAACAGTTCGGTTGATCAGACGCTGCCTTTTCTTCTCGATCAAAGCGATTGTGACGTGTTTCAATTCACTGGAAATTTCAGAAACTCCAGGGCAGGAATGATATGGAAAAATCTGCTGCTTCTCACCTATCTGCCCGCAAAATGGTATTTCAGCGCCGATGCTGATGAACATGTTGTTTTTGAAGGCTGGCCCCGCATTGGCCTGGACGAATTTGCCAACCGGATGAGCGTGAAGGGACGAAGCGCAGTTACCGCCTTGATGGTTGATATGTATGGCGTCGGACCTATCGCCATGACCCGTATCGAACCCGCCGGAAGCCTCCTCAAGGCCTGTCCGTTTTTCGATGGCGACGGGTACGAGGTGAGGCTGCCGGTAAACTGGCGCGAAAATCAATTTCCCAGGCTGAATGCCCATGGCGGGCCGGTGGAGAGAGTCTTTGGCAGGAGGGACGCACCCGGCTGGATGGCGAAGACTCCCCTGATCCTGGAGCCGAACATTTACTTCATGAATCCTCACACAGTGCTTCCCGTAGGCCTGAACCTCATGCCAATTGAAATGGCGTTGTTGCATTTCCGCTTCTCGTCGCATTTGGCGCAGAAAATAGCCCGCGTCGCGGAG
>JBBQNU010000202.1:0-5060 GCA_038330285.1 Hyphomicrobiales bacterium
CATGATGCGGCACGGCCATCTCGAACATCGGTTCGTGCAACACATTCCTGATGGGCTTGAACCCGGCGTGCTTTATATTTCGATGGAATATGGAACGGCCGCCCACAGCTGTTGTTGCGGCTGCGGCGAGGAGGTGGTGACACCCTTCACGCCGACCGACTGGAAGATGACGTTTGACGGCGAAACGGTGTCACTCAATCCGTCCATTGGAAATTGGACGCTCGCTTGCCGCTCTCATTATGTGATCAAGCGGGGGCGGGTGATTGAGGCAGGTCCATGGACGGACAAACAGGTCGAAGCTGAACGCCGTCGGGACCGCATCGCCAAGGTGAAGCATTATCGGACGCCTGAACCAATTCAGCCAGCTAGTGTATCACCGACTCAACGGAAAATGTTCAAAACGCATGGGCTAATGAAACAGATGACGCGCTGGCTATCAACTCTGGGGCGATAACTTTGACCACGCCTGCAAACCGAAGCTGATTGGTCACTTTCCACATGAATAAGTGGCATAGATAGAATACTGCAAGATCTGAGTTCGAGACATTCTGTGGATAACCCGAAATTTCTTTTTCAAATGTTACCCAGGTGTTACCCAGCGCGATTTTTCAAGTTGTTTGGTACAAAAGGAAAACCCGCTATCTCATTGAGATAACGGGTTTTTATTTGGTTGCGGGAGCCAGATTTGAACTGACGACCTTCAGGTTATGAGCCTGACGAGCTACCGGGCTGCTCCATCCCGCGTCAATGACGCTGGCGGTGTGTAGCAACCTCGTGGGCCTTTGGGAACCCCTTAGACGGGTTTATTTGCGATTCCATGACAAAACATGAAATTTAACGCAAGGTGGGGCCGAGTCTGATCGTGTTGGGGCGGCATTCCCAGTGTTTAAGGACAAGGCATGGAAAATAAAGTTGCTCTCATTACCGGTGCTTCGGGTGGCATTGGCGAAGCCTTTGGGCATGTGTTGGCCGCTGACGGTCATGATCTGGTCCTGGTTGCGCGGCGGGACCAGGAACTGCACCGGGTCAAAGGGGTGATCACGTCCAAGCACCCGGTTGCCGTCCATGTGATTGCGCTTGATCTCAACGAGACCGGGGCGGTTGACTCTCTGGTGAGTGAGATGGCTGGCCGCAACTTGATTCCGGCCATTGTCATCAATAATGCGGGCTTTGGCCTTGCCGGCTTTTCGGTGGAACTCTCGCGGGACGAGCAATTGCAAATGGTTGATCTCAATGTGCGGGTGCTGACCGACCTCACCTTGCGCTTTCTTCCCGCCATGGTGGCCAGAAAATCCGGCGGGGTTATCAATGTGGCATCTATCGCGGGATTCATGCCCGGGCCCATGATGGCGGTTTATTTTGCCACGAAGAATTACGTGCTGAGTTTCAGTGACGCCCTGAGTTCGGAACTCCGGGGCACGGGGGTTACGATGACCACGCTTTGCCCCGGCACGGTGAAAACGGCCTTTCAGGCGCGCGCCGGGCAGAATGAACGGGGCTCTACGCTGTCTGCCTTTGATGTGGCGAGCCAGGGATGGGCTGGATTCAAGGCCAGGCGCCGGGTTGTTGTTCCCGGTTTCCTCAATCGGATCATCGCCTATGGCCTGCGCCTCACGCCAAGGCGCATATCACTGCCGCTCATAAAACAGGTCATGGGCAGGCGCCGGGCAACGTGAATGGAAGTTTCAGAAAATAAAAAGATCCTGATCATCGTGCACCAGGAAACCTCAACGCCGGGGCGCATCGGCATGATGCTCAAGGCCATGGGCTTTACGCTTGATATCCGCAGGCCCTGCCTCGGCGATGCCTTGCCTGAAACGATGGATGAGCATGCGGGCGCCGTTGTCTTTGGCGGGCCGATGAGCGCCAATGATCCGGAACCTTGGATTGCCCGCGAGATCGACTGGATAGACGTGCCATTGAAAGAGCAGAAGCCATTTCTTGGCGTGTGCCTTGGCGCGCAGATGCTGGCCAAGCATCTGGGCGGAACGGTTGGCGGCCACGCGGAGGAGCGTGTTGAGATTGGCTACTATCCCATTTATCCGGTGAACGGCGGCGACGGAATCAACGACTGGCCGCAGGAGGTTTACCAGTGGCACCGCGAAAGCTTTACGCTGCCACGCGAGGCCAAACTTTTTGCAAGAGGCGAGCATTTTGAAAACCAGGCGTTTCGCTACGGACCGTCTGCCTATGGCATTCAGTTTCATCCGGAGGTAACGCGCCTGGCCATGCACCGTTGGGTTGTTACAGGGGCGCACCGGTTTTCACTGCCGCATGCACAGCCGGCGCCGAACCATCTGGCAGGCAACCTGATTCATGATGCTTCGGTGAAACAATGGCTTTCGCAATTTTTGGAGCGCTGGCTCACGCTCACTCCAAAGAAAACACATGAAACAGCCTAATCGGTCGAAGCGGCACAGCGGATAAACCGGCTGTTAAGCACTTTTGGCAATCTTGGAAACGTTTTCGAAACCCTGTTGCCCCATGATGAACCCATGACACGCGGAACCTTTGCGGGGGATGTGTCAGGGCCAGTCCGGGATTTTGGTAATGCGTACCTGGACCCCAGTGTGTTCGCGGGGAGTCTCCAGTCGAGACTCCCCGTTTTCATTCAGAAGACTAGGACGTTTTCTTCCGCCAGAGCTGATAGCCATTCGCGGCGATGCCCGATTCAATGGCTTCGCGGCGCAGGCCGTGGGGCGGAACCTGATCGGGGCGCACGACACCAACACCAGCCCAGGGGCCAAATTTCTGCGGAAGGCTGACGCCTGCCGATTCCATTGCAAACCCATGCAGCGCGGCGGACTTTTCCGAGCGAAACATGAAAAGATTGGACTTGGCTGTCATGGTGGAACTCCTTTGCACAAATGAAAATAAAGCCGCGCTCCCCTTGCGAAGAACACGGCCCCTGTGGATCGATGCTTGCAACCCGACGATTAACGCCGGGGAGCGCCGATCCATCCTGTTCTCACCCGCCGCCGGTACATCCGCGGTCGACGGGCTTGAACGAGATTGTATTAGTTGGTTACCTGCAGGCGATCGGCTGATGCCTTGCCGGTGCGCTTGTCGGTGGCAATCTCGTAGGAGACCTTCTGGCCTTCGTTGAGACCGCTCAAGCCGGCGCGTTCAACGGCACTGATGTGCACGAAAACGTCGGTTGAACCGGTGGTTGGCTGAATGAAGCCGAAGCCCTTTTGCGCGTTAAACCACTTAACTGTACCTGTTTGCATAATTCTTCCTTTCAAGACGAAATGCTTTAGTGCCCCACCCGCGCACTATGCGCGGTGTGACGTGTCGATGTTTTGGAAATAAGGGGAGGGCTGAAGCACTTTGACTTGAAAAGCGCGAAGCCGAGCCAGTCGGCCGAAACTCGATAAGGGTCATATGGGCGCTTTCGAGCCGGATTACAAGCCCTCAATAGTTAATGCCCGTCAGGTGGGCGAACGGGTGATGGTTTTGACGGTTCCACGCTGATTGCCCGACATCTTCGCAATCTCGCGGTCCTGCTCCATGATCAGGGTTTTGGCATGATCGTCACCATCTGAATCCGCCAAATCCGCCGCGGCAATCTTCCGGCGGGAACTCCTGGTGCCGTCCTCGTAGATCACGTCGAAGAGAATGACGCTGTCGTCGATGCGCGGCTTTTTCTTGGCCATGATGTGTGCTTCTCTTTCACCGCCCGCCAGGCAAGGCTGCCTGCAGAGGCTGAGGGGATGTTTGGTTTAGGCCGGGGTTTGTTCTTATTTTGGCTGAATGTCGAGGATTTTTCTGCCGCAGCAATCAGGCGGCTTCCAATTCATTCACCGTCATCAGGCGGTTACGGCCGCCCTTTTTGCCGACGTACATCAGGCGGTCAGCGAGTGCCAGAAGCCCCTTTGGGTCGCTGGCATCAGTTGGGTACATGGCAACGCCAACGGTGCAGCCGACCCGGATAACCCCCGCCGGTGAGGGAACATCGATCCGCAATTTTTCCACAATACGCTGGGCTGCCGCAACTGCTGTTTCGCGCGTCAGCTCCGGATCTCCAAACAGCAGGAAGGCGAATTCGTCCCCGCCGAGCCGCGCAACAAAGTCAGTGCTTCGAAGCAGCGTTTGCAGCTGACGCGAGACGTGCTGAAGGAGAGCGTCACCGCTCTCATGGCCAAGCGTGTCGTTCACCTCCTTGAACCGGTCGAGATCAATAAACAATAAGCCGACCGGGGTATTTGCAGCGAGACTCTTATCCATCGCCGCTTTCAGCTGGATATGAAAAGCACGCCTGTTTGGCAATCCTGTCAACAAGTCGTGGTTTGCAGAATGATCACTCTTCTGTTTTGCAAGCTGAAGTTCGCGCTTCTGTGTGGAGAGCAATTCATTGACGTCTTTCAGCTGTGTCAACAGATAGGCATTCCTGTCCTCGATCAGTTTGCGGTCACTAATGTCAGTCACGAAGCCCTCGAGAAACACAAGTTCCCCGGCATCATTGAACACTCCGCCGCCAATCTCGCGCACCCATACTGCCCGGCCGTAATTGGGAACGACGCGATAATCCACGTTCCAATTGCGCTTTGCCTCCAACGCCGTGTTGACGGCAGCAAACACTTTCTCCAGGTCATCCGGGTGGATCACCGAAACATATTCGAGCACCTTGTTCTGAATGAAATCACTCGGCGGATAGCCACTGATGTTCGAGATTCCGTCGCTGATGTAAAGCATTGTGTGGGACTGGTCATTGCGGCAACGATAGAGATAGCCGTCCATGCGTCCGGTTATGCTGAGAAGGGCATCCAGCCTTTCATCGGCGTAAGACATTTTGTTCAAGGCGGCGTTGATCGTGAGATGCATACAATCCAAACTCAAGTTGGCCAGAATCCGGGTACGGAGCGAAACGGATTGCTCCACGCAAAATCCTACAAGCTTGATATTATCAAGGTATTAAGAAGGTTTTTCTCCCGGATGCGGTCCGGAGATTCTTGCCTGGAGAAAGTTAAAAATGGGAAAACCCTTTACCGCTGACCAAGAGCCACCGATTTTCGTTCAAACGTGAACAATCTGTTTAGAAACTGGTGCCGCTTAGGTGA
>JBBQNU010000203.1:0-5019 GCA_038330285.1 Hyphomicrobiales bacterium
GATCTTTGCGCCGGGGCCGGCGGCAAGACCCTAGCGCTCGCGGCGATGCTGAAGAACAAGGGCAAGGTTGTAGCCCATGATGCGGATCGCCACCGCCTGCGGCCGATTTTTGAGCGCATGACGCGGGCGGGGGCAACGAATATCGAGATTGTCGCGGCTGACGAGGGCAGCAAACTTGAGGAGATGGGGGGCTTTGATTGCGTATTGATTGATGCGCCGTGTTCGGGGTCCGGCTCGTGGCGGCGAAAGCCTGACGCGAAATGGCGGCTGGCAGAGATCCAGTTAAAGCAACGCATCAAGGATCAGCGCGAAGTGCTTGAAAAAGGCGCAGCCCTGGTGAAGGAGGGTGGACGGCTGGTTTACATCACTTGTTCAGTGCTGCCGGAAGAAAACACGGCGCAGGTCGAGGCGTTTCTGAAAACCCACAAGAATTTTGAAATCATTCCATACGCCAAGCAATGGGCGGCAGCGATCGGCTTGGCGGCGCCTGAGTCGGCCGATGGCTCCCACGACACGCTGCTGCTGACGCCCGCGCGGCACGGCACTGACGGCTTCTTCATTGCGGTGATGCGACGGACCTAGCCGCCATTGCGGGCCAGGAACTTGCCCATGGCACGGAGCGTTTCGGTGCTGACGTGATGTTCGATGCCCTCGGAATCGATGCGGGCGGTTTCCTGGCTCACGCCGAGGGCGAGCAGGAATTTTTCGACGATGGCGTGCTTGCGCCGGCCATCCTCGGCCATTTTCCAGCCTTCGACGGTGAGGAAAATGGCGCGGTAGGGCTCCTGGGTGATGAGTTCGGCGGCTTGCAGCCGCTTGAGGGTTTTCACCACTGTGGCGTTGGCAACGCCCAGCCGCAGGGCAATATCAGTGCAGCGGGCCTCGCCGCGCTCATCAATGAGATCGGCGATCATTTCCACATAGTCCCCGGCAAGTTCCGCCGAATGATCGGCGCGCACTCGCTTGAAGGCCGCCGAGCGGAGCTTTGCAGAGGGAATTTTTTTGGTCGCAAGTGCCATATTAACCGTCCTGTTGCGGCGCGAGATTAGCCTATTGCATATAACTTAGCCTATGCTAAACTTTAGGTTATGGCACAGGACGCACAGATTCTCAAAGACGACAGTGGGTGGCGCAAGGGGCGGGGCGAACCCTCGCTTGCCGATGTTTTCCGCACCATCAAGATAAGCCCTTCGAGCGGCATGTTCCGCCGGGCCATGGCTTTTGTCGGGCCGGGATACCTGGTTTCGGTAGGCTACATGGACCCGGGCAACTGGGCCACCTCGATCGCCGGGGGCGCGCAGTTTGGCTACGCGCTGCTAATCGTGGCGCTGCTGTCCAACATCATGGCCATCATCCTGCAGTCGCTCTGCGCCAGATTGGCCATCGGCTCGGGGCGCGACCTAGCCCAGGCCTGCCGCGACGCCTTTCCAAGAACAGTCTCGTTCATCCTGTGGATATTCGCGGAAATCGCCATTATCGCCACGGACATTGCCGAAGTGGTGGGCACGGCCATTGGCCTCAACCTGCTGTTTGGCATTCCGCTTGAAATCGGGGTGATTATCACCGCCCTTGATGTATTCATCATCCTCTGGCTGCAGCGGTTCGGCTTCCGCTGGGTAGAGGCCTTCATCATCTCGCTGCTGGGGGTGATCTTTGTTTGCTTTTTCCTGCAGATCGCCATGGCTGATCCGGACTGGGGCGGGGTGATCAAGGGGTTTGCGCCGACGGTGGATATCGTGGGCAATCCGCAGATGCTGTATCTGGCGCTTGGCATTATCGGGGCCACGGTCATGCCGCATAATCTTTATCTCCATTCGGGCATCGTGCAGACGCGGGACTATGGCCACAGCCTGCCGGAAAAGCGCGAGGCGCTGAAATTTGCCACGTGGGATTCAACTGTGGCGCTGATGTTTGCGCTGCTGGTCAATGCTTCAATTCTCATTTTAGCGGCGGCGACGTTCTACAAAGCCGGGCGTACCGAGGTTTCTGAACTTGGCGATGCCCATGCCATGCTTGCGCCCTTGTTAGGTTCGCTGCTGGCGCCAAAGCTCTTTGCCATTTCGCTGCTGGCATGCGGCCTCAACTCGACGGTGACGGCCACGCTGGCGGGGCAGATCGTGATGGAGGGCTTCCTCAATATCCGGCTGCCTGCCTGGCTGCGGCGGCTGGCCACGCGCATGGTGGCGATTGTCCCGGCGGCGGGCGTCACCATCTATTATGGCGCGGACGGCACGGGGACTTTGCTTATTCTCAGCCAAGTAATTCTGGCCTTCCAACTGCCCTTTGCCATTGTGCCGCTGGTGATGTTCACCCGCGACAAGGCCAAAATGGGGGCGCTGGTGGCGCCGGGCTGGCTGACGGTGATTGCAGGCATAATTGCCGCCATCATTATTGCGCTCAACATGAAGCTGCTTTGGGATTTGGCCACGGGCTAAGCGCCATCTTGCAGAGTCCGGCGGCCTCCCTTAAAGGCTCCGCATGACACAGCAGACTCACGACCAGATTCTCATTATCGACTTCGGTTCCCAGGTGACCCAGCTCATTGCCCGGCGGGTGCGCGAGATGAGGGTTTATTCGGAGGTCGTCCCCTTCCAGAAGGCCGCCGAGGCTTTTGCCCGGATGAAGCCCAAGGCGGTGATCCTTTCGGGCGGGCCAGCCTCGCCCGCCGAAGCTGACAGCCCGCGGGCCCCGCAGATCGTGTTCGAGGCAGGGGTTCCGGTGCTCGGCATCTGCTATGGCCAGATGCTGCTTGCTGCGCAACTCGGCGGAAAAGTCGAGAGCGGGCACCACCGGGAATTCGGCCGGGCCGAAGTTTCGGTAAAGGCGCCTTCCGCCTTGTTCGAAGGGGTGTGGAGCGATGGGGCCAAGCATACGGTGTGGATGAGCCATGGCGACCGGATCACGCAATTGCCGCCGGGCTTTGTGGTGAAAGGCGTTTCCGAAAACGCGCCCTATGCGGCCATCGAAGATGAAAAGCGGAAATTCTACGGCCTGATGTTCCACCCGGAAGTGGTGCATACGCCGGAAGGCGCGGCGCTAATCCAGAATTTCGTGCGCAACATCGCGGGCTGCAAGGGGGACTGGACCATGGCCGCCTTCAAGCAGGAAGCGATTGCGCGCATCAGGGCGCAGGTTGGCAAAGGCCGGGTGCTGTGCGGGCTTTCGGGCGGGGTTGATTCCTCGGTGGCGGCGTTGCTGATCCATGAGGCGGTTGGCGACCAGCTCACCTGCGTGCTGGTGGATCACGGCTTGATGCGGCTCAACGAAGCGCAGGAAGTCGTCAGCATGTTCCGCGAGCATTACAACCTGTCGCTGGTGCATGTGGATGCGAGCGAAGAATTCATCACGGCGCTGGAGGGTGAGGCGGACCCCGAGACCAAGCGCAAGACCATCGGGCGGCTGTTCATCGAGGTGTTCGAGCGCGAGGCGAAGAAAATCGGGGGGGCGGATTTCCTGGCGCAGGGCACGCTTTATCCGGATGTCATCGAAAGCGTGTCGTTCACCGGCGGGCCCTCGGTCACCATCAAGTCACACCACAATGTGGGCGGGCTGCCGGAGCGGATGAAGATGAAGCTGGTGGAGCCACTTCGCGAACTCTTCAAGGACGAGGTGCGGAAGCTGGGGCAAGAGCTTGGCCTGCCGGAGAAATTCGTGGGGCGGCATCCTTTCCCCGGGCCGGGCCTGGCCATCCGCCTGCCGGGAGGTGTTACGCGCGAGAAGCTGGACATCCTGCGCAAGGCCGATGCAGTCTATCTCGATGAAATCCGGAAGGCCGGACTCTATGACAATATCTGGCAGGCGTTTTCCGTGCTTCTTCCGGTGCAGACGGTGGGCGTCATGGGCGATGGCCGCACCTATGACCGGGTGCTGGCGCTCAGGGCCGTCACATCAGTTGATGGCATGACGGCCGATTTCTATCCCTTCGACATGGCCTTCCTCGGCCGCACCGCGACCCGCATCATCAATGAAGTGAAGGGTGTAAGCCGCGTGGTTTATGACGTCACAAGCAAACCGCCGGGGACGATTGAGTGGGAGTGAAACCTTATTCCCGGCACTGAATGTTTGTGCCGCTCTGTTGAGAGTGCTAGCTATAAGTGATTCTAAAATTTCCACTGGAGAATTGCAGATGGGAACAGCGGCAGCAACTCAACGCAGTCTGTCACCGGGGTATGAAGCCCCGGCCTTGGGTTGGTCAGTCAGGCGCGTTCACAAGATAAAAGAAATCAACGCCGGTACTAGCTATCTGGAAATCGGAGTAGAGACGGGACGGACCCTGTTGAATGTCGATATGCCGAGCAAGGATGGCGTAGACCCGTCATTCAGGTTTGATACCAGCCGATTTGCGTCACCTGATGTGCGTTTCTTTTCCCAGACGAGCGATGCGTTCTGGACATCGGGCGAGGGCAAGTCATACGACATTATCATGATCGATGGCCTCCACACCTTTGAACAGACGTTCAGGGACCTGCTTTGCTCAATGAGGTTTTCACACCAGCAAACCGTCTGGCTCATTGACGATACCCTGCCGTCCGATGTCTTTTCAGCAATACCGGACCAGGCCCGTAGCATGAGGGAGCGTCAAAGGGTGGGCAGCCGGAGCCGTGCCTGGCATGGCGATGTATATAAAATCGTTCCCGCCATTCATGATTTCATCCCGGTTTTTGACTATGCAACAATTGTCAGGTCGGGCAATCCGCAAACGCTGGTATGGTTCGCGAACCGGAATGACTTCAAGTCGCGCTTGAACAGCTTGGAGGCCATCAGCAGGATGGGCTATTTTGATATTGAGCCTAATTTGGAGGTGTTCAATATCACCGATGAGGATGAAGCCTTTTCGCGCTTGAAAGCAACTTTTGGGGAAACGTCAAGGCGCTAGGCAAGACCTAAGCTTCGGGTGGCCGACGCGATCAGATAGCCACAGGATCAATTTGTTTCTCCTTGAGTGATGAGTTAGGTATCGAGCTGGTCGAGGCGGTTTGCCGAGAGGGCGCGCTGGTGGGCCAGCCAGTCCTTGGAGAG
>JBBQNU010000204.1:0-4977 GCA_038330285.1 Hyphomicrobiales bacterium
CCGATAATCTGTTCCTGGCTAAATCTGCTCTTCCTCATCGTCCGTCTCCTTCTCTCTAGAGAACAGACTAACTTTCAACCGAGGTCAATTCAGGGGAGCAGGTCAATACACCCAAAGTATGCGCAATTTTTCCTATTGGAAATGCCCACCAAACTTGTGACGCCGTGACATTCAAAGTACCCTCATCCGCCCTGTCGGGCACCTTCTCCCATCCTGCTTCGCTTTGCTGCGCAGGACGGGAGAAGGCGATAATCCCGAATTTCTGCACCCGTTGCGGTTTCGTTTTCCCCCCCTCGGCTCATCAAGCTTTTCTCAAGGAACAATCAAGCCAATCTCAAGGACTTCCCCTCACGCGGCACCTACACCCCGCGCCATGGATCGGGCAGGCACGCCTTAACGGGCGGCTGTTAGCCAGACGGTTCACTTAAAACCTCAAACCCAGGATACATGGAAATGAAAAAACTCGCGATCTCCCTCGTTGCCCTCGCCGCCCTTTCGGGCGCTGCCTATGCCTCCGATTACGGCAACAACAAGGGTGACAACGGCGCCTACGTCCGCAAATCAGCCGACAGCTCCGCCCTCATCGTTGTCAAGAAGAGCAAGAAGAAGCTCACCGCTTTCGAGCGCATGAACCAGACGGCGGAAGACAACGAGCACGGCGACAAGGGCCACGGCGGCGGCAACGGCAACGGCGGCCAGGAATAAGCTTCGCGCTTATGCAAAACAGCGGCCGGGCAATGCCCCCCTGCGCGGCCGCGATCCCACGCCACCCAGGACGAACGCTTTGATGAACAGCAGATGAACGCGACATTGAGCTGTTGTTCAAGCGCCGCAAAGCATGATGCACGATCTGGGCGGGTTTTGTGTGGAGTACAAACGATGAAAAATATTCTTATGGCAGCGCCAGTTGCGCTTGCAGTCGCATTTTTCGCCATTCCGGCGCAGGCGGGAACCTCAGTGGGGATTGCGATTGGCGAGCCTTACCCCGGCTACGACCCGCAGCCTGGCTACCATCCCTATCCCCCTCCCTATTACGACGATGAGGAAGAGAATGACCAGATTTCGTGCTGGGAGGGCAAGCGGATTTTGCGTGACAGGAATTTTCGGCAAGTCCGCCCGATGAAATGCCAAGGCTCAATCTATCGCTATCAGGCATTCAAGAATGGCCGCCCGTGGCTGGTCCGGGTGAATTCCTATTCGGCCCGGATCGTCAGCGCCCGGCCAATGGGCGACTATTGAGTTATTTGGACTTTTTGGAACTTTTCCGGCGGCAATCCGTTTTGCCGCTGGGCCCGTATTGAGTGCAAAGGAGTTTGCCATGAAGAAAATCATTTTCGCCTCGGCTTTTGCCGCCGCCCTGGCCGCGGGGTTTCCCGCCGCCGCCCAGGCTGATTCCAATGTGAAGGACTACATGGACCGGCACCAGATCGGCGATCCCGATTACCACTATGGCTGGTATCCGCATTTCACCCATAACCGCCTCTCCTGCGGCGCGGCCAAGGCCCGGGTCCGCCACAGCGGCTACCGGAATGTGGCCACCATCGAATGCCGCGGCAGCACCTACACCTTCGAAGCCACCCGCAAGGGCCGCGATGTGACGGTCTATGTGAACGCCAGGAACGGCGCCATCTGGCGCCGCTGACGCGTGAGCCCAACGAAAAAACAAAGCCCGGAAATTTCTTTCCGGGCTTTTTGATTACGTGGTGGGCGGTTCAGCAGGCGGCGGGGCATTGCGCTCCGCCATGAAGCGGTCGAACTCGTCCTGGTCCTTGGCCTTGCGCAGGCGCGCCAGGTGATCGCGGAACGCCTTCTGCTCTTCGTCCAGCTTGCGCCGCTCTTCTTCAAGGCGGGCCAGCTGCGTGCGCTTGTAGTCATCGAACGCGGCATTGCCTGACGAGGCAAACCCATAGCTCGCGCTGCGCCACTTATCCGTGGATGGCATTTTCCAGTTGGCCCAGGGAGCGGCCCCTTGCGTGGCACCCGTCCACATCTCGCCATTTTTCATTTTGACGAAGAGGGCCAGCAGGCCCAACGGCCAGAAAATGACAAAACCGGCAACCATGGCGATGATCTCCGAAGCAGACCAGTTC
Organism: Hyphomicrobiales bacterium; assembly: GCA_038330285.1. Classification (GTDB taxonomy): domain Bacteria; phylum Pseudomonadota; class Alphaproteobacteria; order Rhizobiales; family Aestuariivirgaceae; genus Aestuariivirga. Next base: position 2,091 of record JBBQNU010000204.1, read on the forward strand.
AGCCTGCCCTTGCGGCAGCCTTTGCGGGACTGCGTTTCCTCGCCCAAATTACTTTCAAACGTGCCTGATGCGGCGTGTGACATGAACGTTCTCCTCTATGCCTGACGCAATACTACGTAGGGAGGGGTTTCCGGGATTCAAGAAGGAAGTTTCAGGCCGGCGTATGCGGCTTGGCCAGCACCACGGCCGGTTCGCCCCAGCGTTCGTTGCGGCGGCGCTCGATGATCTGCTCGCTGAACTCGACACCCAGATGGTTTTGCGAGCCCCACACCACCGTGCAGAAGCGCAGCTTGGTCTCGCCATCAAGGCGCAGCCAGAACACGAAGGGCATTTCCTTGGCCAGCGGCACATCGAGAAGTGCGCCGTCCTGCGACAGGTCACGCACCATGCAGGCCACATGCTGGTTCTGGTTGGGATAGAAAATCACCGCCGGCATAAGCGCCACGCGCCGCGGCGACCGGCGTTTTTCCTTACGTTGCACGTTGCTTTTCATGGGCCTGGCCAAATCTGGACTCCTGCAGAATGGCAAGCCTAGAGCCGATGCTTAAAACTATACTTATCAATTTCGCTAAAATTGTCATGGCATTGCATCGCTCCTGAATTCGCGCCAAAATGCCCGCCAAGCGTGACCCAGAAACACCCACGCAGGGGAGAGAAACACCATGAAATTCAAGCATATACCGGCATTTATTTTCGCCAGCACGGGAGCCTTGATGGCCGCCGTCTCGCTGGCCCAGGCCGAGAAAATCGTGATTTCCAACTGGGACGGCTACATGCCCAAGGACATCGGCGAGAAGTTCAAGGCCGAAACCGGCATTGACCTCGAAGTGGCCGTGCACGCCACTAACGAGGAAATCATGGGCAAGGTCACGGCCTCGGGCGGCGAAGGCTTTGACGTGCTGTTCGTGTCATCACCCTTTGCCGAAGCGCTGAACAAGCTCCAGCTCCTCTCTCCCATCGACCATGGGAAAATTCCCAACATGGCCAATCTCTATGCCGAAGCGGGCCAGCTCAAGCATGATCCCGGCAACACCTTCTCGGTTCCCTATGCCTGGGGCACCACCGGCCTCTGCTACCGCTCCGACCTAATGAAGGCTGAGCCCACGAGTTGGAACGACCTGCTCACCCCCTCCGATGACCTCAAGGGCAAGATCACCATGCTGGCAACCGACCGCTGGCTGATGGCCGCGGCCTTCCTGGCCGACGGCCTGTCCGTGAACACCGATGACCAGGCAAGCCTCGACAAGGTGCGCGACCAGCTCGTAGCCACCAAGAAGGACCTGCTGGCCTATGACGACACCACCTTCTATTCCAAGCTCGTCTCCGGCGAGGCAACCCTGGTTCATGCCTGGGATGGCTGGTGCAACTACGGCATCGCTGAAAACGCAAAGATCAAATACGTGGTGCCCAAGGAAGGCTCCGACCTCTGGGTCGACACCATGGTGATCACCAAGGCGTCGAAGAACCCCGATGCGGCAGCCAAGTTCATCGACTTCGTGCTGAAGGCCGACAACGGCAAGTGGGTGGTTGAAAACATCATGTATAAGACGCCCAACAAGGCCGGCATGGAAGCCATCGATCCCGCCATGCTGACCACCTATCCCAACATGGCGATCACGCCCGCTGAACTGCTCAAATACGAGCAGCTCCGCGACCTGGGCGACGGCATGAAGGCCTTCTCCAAAACCGTCTCGGAAATCATGGCGGCCAAGTAAGCAAGACTCCTCATGCTGAGGTGCGAGCGGAGCGAGCCTCGAAGCACCTACACGGGGTTGGCCCTTCGAGGCCGCGCCCCGCGGGGCACCTCAGGGTGAGGAATTGCTGATGTCGCCACGTCTCATTTCATGGCTGCTCATGGCGCCGGGCCTTCTCTGGCTGACGGCGCTGATGATCGTGCCGTGCCTTCTGATATTCGTTCTCGCCTTTTTCGAGCGTGGCACCTATGGCGGCATTGACTGGTCCGCCGCCACGCTTGAGAATTTCGCCCGCGCCTTCGACCACCTCTATTTTTCAATCTTCCTCGACAGCGCCCGCATCGCGCTGATTGCAACGGTGATTGCGCTGCTCATCGGTTACCCGGCCGCCTACGCCATCATTCAAGCCCCCGAGCGCTGGCAAACCTCGCTGCTGTTCCTCGCCATCTTGCCCTTCTGGACCAACTACCTGATCCGCACCTACGCCTGGATCGTGCTGCTCAATCCGGTGGGGGTGATCAACAATGTTCTCATATATTTGGGTGTGATCTCACAGCCCCTGCCCCTGCTCTACAATGAATTCGCCGTCATCCTCGGCCTTGTCTACAACTACACGCCCTTCGCCATCCTCGCCATCTATTCGGCCCTGCAGCGGCTTGATCCCTCCTATGCCGAGGCCTCGCGCGACCTGGGTGCCAGCGCGGTGACCACATTCATCCGGATCACCCTGCCGCTCACCGCGGCAGGCGTGGCGGCAGGCGCGGTCTTTGTCTTCGTGCTGTCCATCGGAAATTTCGTGACGCCCGATCTGCTGGGCGGCGGCAAGCTGCAGATGATCGGCAACCTCATCTATGACCAGTTCCTCACGGCGCGCGACTGGCCCTTCGGCGCAACGCTTTCCGGCCTGTTGATCGCCCTCATGATGATCGCCCTCTTCATGCAGGCCGTGGCATCAGGCCGGGCCCGGGGGGAGCATGTCTAGATTGCTCAAAATCCATCTCGGCGCTACCTTCGCCTTTCTTTACATTCCAATCGCGGTGCTCATCGTGCTGTCCTTCAACAAGGCGGGCCTGCCTACCGCCTGGTCGGGATTTTCCATTGAGTGGTACGGGAGGCTGGCGGCAAATCCCAAGATCCTCGCCTCCGCCTGGAACTCGGTGATCGTGGCGACGATTTCAACACTTATCGCAACC
>JBBQNU010000205.1:0-4955 GCA_038330285.1 Hyphomicrobiales bacterium
AGCGGCAGCGAAATCAGCATCGATTGCTCGCCCGTGGACAATATCACCCTGCTCTGCGGCAATTCCCGCAGCCAGGTGCGCAATGCCAAGGCCATCACGGATGCAGCATTCGACCTGAAGAAACTGGAAACCGGCTGGCTGCTGACCAAGCAAAGCCCGTGGTTCCGCGTGGTGTGCATTGATCACGCCGGAAAAAAGGCGTGGAGTAATCCCATCTGGAAAGATGAACTATGAGTCTGGGATGGAATGGCAATGACAAAGACCCGTACTGAAACCGATAGCTTCGGCCCCATTGAAGTGGATGCCGCGCGCTACTGGGGCGCCCAGGCGCAGCGCTCCCTTGGCAACTTCAAGATCGGCTGGGAAAAGCAGCCCCTGCCCGTGGTGCGCGCCCTTGGCATCGTGAAGCGCGCCGCAGCCGAAGTGAACATGACCCTGGGCCGCCTTGATCCGAAACTCGGCAAGGCGGTTGTCAGCGCCGCCCAGGAAGTGGTTGAAGGCAAGCTCAATGACCACTTCCCGCTGGCCGTGTGGCAAACCGGTTCCGGCACTCAGTCCAACATGAACGCCAATGAAGTGGTGTCAAACCGCGCCATTGAAATGCTGGGAGGCGTTATGGGCTCGAAGAAGCCCGTGCATCCCAACGACCATGTAAACATGAGCCAGTCGTCCAACGACACCTATCCCACCGCCATGCACATCGCCTGCGCCGAGGAAATCCACCACGCCCTGCTCCCGGCCCTGCAGAAACTCCGCAACGCCCTGAATGACAAGGCGCAGCAGTGGAAGCACATCATCAAGATCGGCCGTACCCATACCCAGGATGCAACGCCGGTGACCCTCGGCCAGGAATTTTCCGGCTACGCCCGCCAGGTGGAAAACGGCATCGCCCGCATCGAGCAGACCATGCCGCTGCTCATGGAACTTGCCCAGGGCGGAACCGCGGTTGGCACCGGCCTCAATGCGCCGGTGGGCTTTGCTGAAATGGTGGCCGAACGCATTGCCGCCATTACCCAGATGAAATTCACCTCCGCGCCCAACAAGTTCGAGGCGCTCGCCGCCCACGACGCCATGGTGATGAGCCACGGCGCCATCAACACGGTGGCCGCCTCGCTGTTCAAGATCGCCAATGACATTCGCTTTCTGGGCTCAGGCCCGCGCTCCGGCCTTGGCGAATTGTCGCTGCCCGAAAACGAGCCCGGCTCGTCGATCATGCCCGGCAAGGTGAACCCCACCCAATGCGAAGCGCTCACCATGGTCTGCGTCCAGATCTTCGGCAATCATTCAGCACTGACCTTTGCCGGCTCGCAGGGCCATTTTGAACTCAACGTCTTCAATCCGGTGATGGCCTACAACTTTCTGCAATCCGTGCGCCTCATGGCCGATGCGGCGGGCAGCTTCACCGACAACTGCGTGATCGGCATCACGGCCCGCGAAGACAACATAAAGGCGGCGCTCGATCGCTCGCTGATGCTGGTCACAGCCCTTGCACCCAAATACGGCTATGACCGCGCCGCCAAGATTGCCAAGATGGCCCACAAGAACGGCACCACGCTCCGTGAAGAGGCCATCAAGGACGGCATTCCGGCTGCCGATTTTGACGCCATCGTGCGCCCTGAAGACATGCTGGCCCCAAAATGATGGCCCAAAAAAAATGAACGAAGTCGTCAATCTCCGCAGCTTTCGCAAACGGAAAGAGCGCGCGGAGAAGGAGACCGTGGCCGAAGTCAACCGCGCCGCCTTTGGCCGCACCAAATCCGAAAAGGAATTGAGCAAGGCCAGGCTAGCACTGGATAAGAAGGCGCTTGATAAGCACAAGCGCGAAGACTGATGGCCAGGGACCTCAAGCGCTCGCTCACCATTGCCGGCCACCGCACTTCGCTCTCCCTCGAGCCCGAGTTCTGGCAGGCCCTGCAGGATGTGGCGCGGGCGGAAAAGAAGACCCTCGCCAGCCTCGTCGGCGAAGTGGACCGCACCCGCGGCACCCGCAATCTTTCCAGCGCCATTCGCGTCTGGCTCTTCAGGCGGGCAAAGAAAGCCTAGTTTCACTTTTCGATGAGGTCCATCATTTGCCATTCCGGCGAACGCCGATGATGCCCAACCTCTCCCTCGCGAATAGCGGGGGAGAGGTGTCTGCGCAGCAGACGCAGAGGTGGTGCCGGCCGTTGAGTCTCTGGCCAGCACCCCCTCTCCGTAACGGGCTTTGCCCGCGCCACCTCTCCCCCAATTGCATTGGGGGCGAGGATAGAGCGCGGCAGGGAAGGAAGTCGAATTATATTAATCCGTAGGCGGATGAATTGTACTTCAACTTGTGTTGGACTTCATTGCCTCCCAGGCGAGCCAGTCGCATGTGACGAGGATCTCATCGACCTCGTGAATAGGCTTCCTCCGGTAACCCGGCGGGTGGTCCGACCGGAGCGGCATGGCGGACTTCAGCCATGGCGAGGCTTTCCGCCGCTGCTGCAAGCGGACGAGACGTTTTGCCTGGCGGGGTAGATCGTTGAGGGCGAGCTTGAGGGCCTGGAGCCTCCGGTGGAGGCGCGCGGCGCTGGCCAGCCCATCGGGCGGTGGCGGCGGTTCGACCACGGGCCGGGGCGCTGGAAACAGGGCTGCCACCCGGGGATCATAGTCGAAGAAATGAATGCGCGGTTCAAGCCTCCTGACTTTCATGGCCCGCACCGGTTTTAAACGTTTCCGCGGATCAAAGAGCGGGAAGGCGGGAGATGACTTTCCGCCACCTTTCCCGGCGACTTTCCCCGCCGGGATGGTCCGCGAGGGAGCGAGTTCCACCACAACATTCCGGGCCGCGATGACAATAAGGCGGCGAACAGCGGATTCGGCGGGCCGCAGCACACCCAGCACGGCGCTGTGCAAGGAGCGTGGAATCCGCGAAGCTGCATCCGTACCGTCAAGTCCCAGCAGGGCGAACAGGACTTCAATGATCCCTTTCAGCGCTTTGCTGTTGCGTTTGATGGCCAAATCCCAGTCCATGTGTTTCCTTGCATAAGAGAGAAGGCACATAAATGGCATACTAGGAATATAGTGTCAAGGATTAAATTTCTATTTTTCATTTTCCCCCTCCCCCTTGCGGGGAGGGGCTGGGGTGGGGGTCGCTCCGGCTTCACAGTAATAGAAAGAATTCTTACCTTAACTGAAGCACCTGCCGACCCCCGCCCCTAACCCCTCCCCACAAGGGGGAGGGGAATAGCCGCATGCCCCTTGCGAGCAGCGTCGTAAAGAAAATCTGATCAATAAAGTTCGCCAGGCGATGCCGGTGTTTGGGGAGGCTGGATGATTTGAGGCTGGATGATTTGAGGCTGGATGATGGGCTTGCGCGGCGGCGCTATCACCGGCGCCGCTTCCGCCACAACCTTCCGGTAAAGCCGCAATTCACGCAGCCGCAGCCGCAGCTCCGCCTTGTTGATCGCCTCGCCGTCCCGGATCAGCCGCTGCTCTTCGGCCTTCGCCAATTCAACATCCAGAATCCGCTGGGCGCTGTGAACCTTTAATTCGCGCAGGCGCAGGCGCAGCTCCGCCCGCTGCGCATAGAAAGCCGTCAGGCGTTCTTCGTCGAGCTTGCGAAGTTTCTCCTCCTCGATAGCCATGCGCTCCTGCTCCGCTTGCACTTTCTCAAGCGCATCAACGCCCTGCTCAAGCACCTTGAAGCCAAGGTAGGAGGTGAGCGCCGTCCGGTCCTCACCGGCCACAAGCTGTGACGGCGTTCCGGAATAGGAAATCTCCATGGGCGGCAATTCTGGCAGAGCCTTCAGGCTGAGCACAACGCCCAGGTCAATTTTCCCGTCAGCCAGTTCGGCGATCGGCTTGACCAGCACCTGCGCGTCAGGCCCGGACATGCCGAAAGGCGTGAACGTCGCAACCCCATTGGCAAGGGTCACCGCTCCGGAAACCGGCCCGAGTGGGATGCCATCGCCGCTGTGCAGGCCGGCAAAGGCCAGCTCCAGGCCCTCCGCGTCCTGCGCTGTCAAAATCAGCTTGGAAAAATTTTCCGGCGTAATGTTCAGAAGCTTGCCGTCCTGCAGCTTAAAGGTGCCCTTGCCATTGAGCATGGCCAGCACCCCGCCCGGGCTCCGCCCGACGCCATCAAATTTGACATCAACCGTCGCCAGCCCCGCGGCAACGGACCTTCCGTCACTCTGCTTGAGGAACTGAAAAACATTGACCGGAACGGTCACCTGACCGGTAATCTTCCGTCCTTCTTTGGCCAGGCGCGAGGCAATTTCGACAACGATATCGTCGCCCTCCTCGGTTTTGGCGGAGGCGACGAATTCCGTCACATCCGCCCCGGCCGTAATGCCGATCTGCGCATTTCCCACGGAAAGGCCGGGATAAATCTCAAGCGACTTTGGCCGCACCCACACCACGCCAGTCAGGCCGAATGGCAGGCTCTTGGCGAAGGTTTCTTCCAGCGGCTGAGCGCTGCCATTCCAAGGCAGGAATACCGGCGCCATGGTTTTCGCCAGTGAAACATCACCCACGTCGAAATCGCCCGTGAGCTGCGTCTGGTCTTTCAGCGCGGCGCTGCCTGTCAGGGTGAAATCGGAAAGCTTCGCCTCGATTTCCTCAAAGGATTGCACGTTTCCGGCCGTGCTGATCTTAGTGGCAAAGGACAATTGACCGCCAACTGCTGAAAGCGCCGGGATTTTGAGGGCGGCGAGCAAGTCCTGCGCCTGCGCGCTCTGCACCGTGAGATTGCCGTCAAGCACAAGCTTGCCGGGGTCCGGATTGACGTTTCCCCTGAACTTCACCTCTGAACGGTAAATTTCGCTTTGCAGGTCAATTTGAAAACTGTCGTGCAACACCCCGTCGGCAGTCAGAACCGCGCGGGCGGGAATTGCATCTGCTGTTTCGACGGCCCCGCCAAACAGGTTGAACAGGGTGGCGCTCGATGGGCTTTTAATTTCCGTGGTGCCTTTGAGCCCCGTGCCGGCCACACC
>JBBQNU010000206.1:0-4947 GCA_038330285.1 Hyphomicrobiales bacterium
AGTATGAATGACGCGCACGATGGCATCTCCAGGGGCAGTGATCTCGGGTTTGGGGCACTCCTTCAGAGCAATCTTGCCGGACTTGGAATAGACGAGCGCTTTCATGGGGATATCCTCTACGGCGGGTAAGGTTTCACTTAAGCAGTCATGCCCGAAGATGGGTTGGCGACGTTCCAGCACTACCGCCTAACGATCAATGACGGTGATCGTCTGGTGGCGCTGGCAGAGTTCGATGCGGCTATTCTGGATCAGGCCCGGCCGCTGCTTGCCTGAGTGGGTCCGTTGGTTTCAAAGTATTCGTCGGTGGAGCCCTTAACGTAACTTTGCGGGCATCTTTAATTTTAGGAGTTATATGGTTCAGAAAATTGAAAAGTGTTTCTGGGAAAGACAGATCACGCGATTAAACAAATTATAGGCTCAACCCCACAGGTTCATTTGCGGCCCTGAGTTCCAGTTCAAGCCTTTCGGCCACGGTAAACAAGGTAAGCGACAGCCAGTACGGCCACAAGCACGCCGATCCCTCCGAAACCGCCCATGCCCCAACCCATTCCCCATCCGTCGTACATCATCTTCGTTCTCCTTCAAAAAGGCTCAGCAATTCTATCGACATCACGGACACGCCTGTTGCACTTTCGCGTAAAATAATGATCAAGACAGTATCAACGTACCGGCATAGCGACGTTGCTTTGCCCGCCTGAGTTGGGAGTATTGCCGATCAATCGCAATTCAGCGAATTCGAAAGCTTTACTTTCCGTCCCCGAAGGTCCGTCCCACAGTTCGGCCGCAATCGGCTCTACGCGAAGAAGGCGCATATTTGGATCGTTGGGCCCGCCCGGCAGCCAAACGCTGTCAGTCTTCTTCCAGATTTCTTTCGCCTTGGACGTGTCGCGCGTCACGGAAGCGCGACCGGTGATGGAGAGATAAACGCGGCTATCCTCGCCGATGAAGACGAGCCCGATGTCATGGGCAGCGTCAATCTCATCGTCCTTGGCACTGCGCACATCGGTCACGAACCAGATGAGGCCGGTATCACGTTCGGAACGCGCTTCCAGCGGCCGGGCACGCAAGCCGCCGTCAAATTGTGTCGTCAGCATGCCGAAGCGCACCTTTTCAATTATGTCCCAGACACGGGAAACGTCGTTCTGCTTAATCATGTTACAAATCCTTGCCGGGCAACCCGAACACCGGGGGCTGAGCACACAACTCAGGAGCCCCACTTTGGTTCCGGGCATCGCGAATAAATTTGATCAAACAGGCCACCATCAGCACCAACTGGCTTGATCGCCACCGGGCACCTGCAACAATTCCTCAATGTTGGCTTCGATGATGCGGAAGCCAACATCGCCGTACAGTTTCTGGCGTCCCCCGTTCAACACTAGACTTGGACTGCCCTCAATGCGCATCTTTTCGGCGTCTTGATAGTCCGCCGACAGTCTGGCAAATGCAGTTCCGTCGTGAATGCTCTTTTCAATGGCATTTATGTCAACGCCGAGAGCTTCCGCCAGTTCGCACTGAACATCCCAACGGGCGATGTCGCGGCAATCCTTGAAAAACCCGCACCGGAATGCCCACATCACCTCATCGTAGATTGTTATCACCGATTCGCTTTGGCCTTGTTTGCCTCGTTCCTGCTGCCAATTCTGGACCGCCGTCAAAAACAAATGGGCGCTTGCCGACGTCGGCGGGCGCGTCTTCAACCAGATTTCCGGATGAACTTCGATATGGGGGAACTGTTGCGCCACTTTTCGCAAATGTGCGTTGAAGCCGGCATATTCACCCTTGCCTTGCCAGGTGGATGTCATCTTGCCGGCCGTATCACCAAAGACAGAGCAGAACCGATAGTCCAATCGTACCTTGTCGCCGAATTTCTTTTTGACCGCATCGATGCGGGCTTGCGCGGCATATGCCCAAATGCATAGCATGTCCGAGAAATAGGAAACCTGGATACCATACATCTTGTCGACTCCTTCTAGTGTCAATTCTTCGTGCCCTAGCATTCCCGCCGACCATATTGACCTATATTCCCCAAATGAGCCCCATGCCGCACCGAATGCCGTCAGGTAGTTGCGAACTGTCCCATCATGCCGTTGTCCTCATGCTCAAGAATATGGCAGTGGTACATGAAGGGCGCTTTCACGGCCGGCTGGGTGAACCGGACCAGAAGCTCAACGGGCTCGCGCACCAGCACCGTGTCCCGCATGCCCGCGTCGCGCGCAATGGGCTTGCCTCCATTCCGGCTGAGCACCTCAAATTGCACCCCGTGGACATGAAAGGGATGGGACATCATCTCCCCCGATATCTCCCAGATTTCCGTATCTCCAAGTGCCACCTGCTCATCAATGCGGTCCATTTCGAATGGCCGGCCATTTATCATCATGCCACCACCGGAACCCATGCCTCCTCCCATCATGCCGCCCATGCCCATGCTTAGAACAAATTGGCGTCGCTTGGTGGCTTGCGAGGCGTCCACACCTTGGCGGGAAACGAGACGGCCAGGCGGCAGGGCACGGTCCTGGCGACCAATTGGTTCGAAGTGAAGAACGTCCTCTTCGCCTCCACCCAAAATCTCTTGCGCAAGGCTTCGCACTCGGGAACCCGGGCCCATCATCATCGGGAGATTGGTGTCTTGAGCCGTTCGAAGTGCGACGCGACGGCCGTCTGAAAAGTCCACCAGGATTTCGGCCCTTTCGCCTGGAGCGAGGGTCAGGGAACGCATTTGGACTGGCTCTTCCAGAAGGCCGCCCTCGCTGGCAATCCAGTGGAAAGTCCGATGGTCGTCGAACGACAGGTCGAATATCCGGGCGTTGGATCCATTTACAAGCCGTAACCGCACCAATCGGCCGGGGACGCGTGCAAACGCGTTCGGTGTTCCGTTGACCAAAGTGGCGTTGCCACGCCTTCCTTGCATGGAGGTCATCATGCCTTCCGGGAGAACCATCAGGCCGTCCTCGAACAGCGGCTTCCGATAAATTATTGGTTTGGATGGGCCGGAATCCGCCGTTTTGTGCCTTGTTCAACTGCAGCGGGGCGGATTTACCTTTGGTTTCAACGAGCATGCCTATGTATTATGTATGCATAATATATGCAGTCAAGGCGGCTGTATCTTATGCGCCGCTCTATATGCGCCAGACGGTCACGTCATGTTAACGGGCAAAGAGTTCTGGCAAGATGGCGGCGTCAGCCTTTTTTAAGATCAATGCCGCTGATCAATCCCGCTTCGTTTGCCCGCCACCGGTTCCCGGCGGACTTCAATCGCCAGGTGGTTTGGCTTTGTTTCCGCTTCACCTTTAGCTTTCGGGATGTCAAGGATCTCATGGCCCAGCGGTGATTTGACCTGAACTCTCGCTCCAAATACGGTGCAAACCGTCCGTCTACCAGAAACAGGAAAACCCGCTATCTCATTGAGATAACAGGTTTTTTATGGTTGCGGGAGCCAGATTTGAACTGACGACCTTCAGGTTATGAGCCCTGAAGATCACTTCGTCTGCTTCCCCCCTGCTTCCCCGGTAAAAAATGCCATTGACGGTCAGAAAAATCTGACTCAGTATGTGTTTGTTTTTTAAGTGAAAAACTGGTGCCGCTTAGGTGACTCGAACACCTGACCCCATCATTACGAATGATGTGCTCTACCAACTGAGCTAAAGCGGCAACGCCAATGAACAGGGGGTGGATAGACGGTTTTGCGGCGGGATTCAACCGTCTGTCGCAAGGGTTCTGCTGCGAAGCCCAATGTCATCCTCAAGGCCCGGATCGTCTGGTGGCCGGGGCAGTTCGACCATGGCGGGCTTGGCAATCGTGGCGGGTGCGGATTCAACCACGGGGATGGGGGCGGCGATTGTTTCCGGCTTGTGTTCGGCCAGCATTTCAAAGGGGGTTTTCCATTGGCAGGGGACGATTTCGCCGGAAGCGGGCGAGATTGGCACCCAGCGCGGGGAGGCCACGCCATCGGACACCCACATGGGATCCCGCGGCGCACGTATGGCGCGGGCCAGCCATTCGCGGGCCCGGCCCTTGTCGCCGCTGGCTTCCTCGATATCGGCCATGAGGGCGCAAATCCTTGCCTGAGGCTGGTCGGCCAGAAACGGCTCAAGGGTCTTGCGGGCCGCATCCCAGCGCTGGGCGGCAACCGCGGCGCGGGCCAGGGCGTAAGCGCCTTCGACAGAGTCCAGGGAACCGCTCACCAGATCGCGCACCCGCTCGAAGCGGGGTTCAGGGCCATCGCCCGGCCTTGCATGAGCCAGGACTTCGGCCAGATCGGGGTGAGGCGCATGCTCCCAGGTGTCACGGATGATCTTGTTCACTTTGCGCGGTGAATTCTGGCTGGCATAAATGCGTGCGGCAACAAGCGCTGCGGGAACAAGGCCGGCATCAAGCTTGTGGGCCTTGAGCGCCAGGGCGAGAGCCTCGGCGGAATTGGTGTCTTCGATGGCCAGCGCCTGGGCCGCCAGCATGATGGCCTGTTTCTGATTGCTTTCGTCATTCGGCATGAGGCCGGATTTTGCCTGCTGCTGCAGCGTGGCTGCTGCGCCCGGCCAATCCTTGCGGAGTGATTGCAGTTGCAGCACGGCGGACGAGGCCCAGGCCAAACGCGGATTGAGTTTGAGGGCACGCTCCGCGTGAATCATCGCGGTGGAGACATCGCCGTTCTGCCGGGCTTCGGCAAAAAGTCCGCGCAGGCCCAGGGCTTCGGTCTCCGGTGATTTCGCCATTTCCTCGAAGATGCGTTTGACTGAGGCGTGGTCACCCTTGAGCTGGGCGGCTTGGGCGGCCAGCACATTCACGAGCGGCTCATCGGCCAGGGCATTGCCTGCGATGGCCGCGTGCTTTGACGCCGCAATGCTGTCGCCCGCACCTGCCGCGATGATGCCGCGCGACAGGGATTCATAGGCCTTGCGGTTTTTGCGAAAGCGCCAATAGTCGCGCGCCGCAGTGGGGCTGCGCCAAATT
>JBBQNU010000207.1:0-4942 GCA_038330285.1 Hyphomicrobiales bacterium
CGGCCTTTTCGTTTTGTAGACATTGCCTGCGGCGACGCTAGCGCTAGTGCGGCGGCGCTGGAGGGAACCCGGATTTCGCACTATCATGGAATTGATTTCTCTGCTGCCGCACTGGACATTGCCAGCAAGACATTGAAGGTACTGGATTGCCCCGTGACCCTTGAACAACGGGATTTTCTTGAAGCCATTGTGGAGTGGAGGCAAGTTGTGGATGTTGCATGGATCGGCCTTTCGATGCACCATCTTCTCACGCCGGAGAAACTTGCGTTCATGCGAAACGTCCGTAAAATCCTCGCGCCAGGCGGAATGCTCCTGATTTACGAGAATACCAGCCCCGATGGGGAAGACCGCGTGCACTGGCTGCAGCGATGGGATTTGCAAAAACCTTTCTGGACGGCCTATTCGGAAGAGGAATGGAATGCTATGGCGGCTCATGTCCATGCGGCGGATTTTCCTGAAACCGATGCAAGCTGGCACAGGCTTGGGCGGGAAGCGGGTTTTGCCAGTGTCAAGGAAGTTTTTGCGACTCCCACGGATCTCTTCCGGATGTATTGTTTTGCCACATGAACAATGCGGCTATAGAGGCTGTGCGAAATCCTCTGCAAACCGATCATAAAAATTAAACAAGAGAAGCCAGCCTTGAAAAAATTCAACCAACCCGCTTCCGGCCTTGTCGTTCCACGCTTTGGCGGCATTGCCACGTTCATGCGGCTGCCCCATGTGCCGTTGGACGAGGTGAAAGATATCGACATCGGGCTGGTTGGCATTCCTTGGGATGGCGGCACGACCAACCGCCCGGGCCCGCGCCACGCGCCGCGGCAGATGCGCGACCAATCCGCCATGGTGCGGCGCATGCACCAGACATCGCATATCGTTCCCTATGACCTGGCCAATATCGCCGATCTCGGCGATTGTCCGGTTAATCCGGCCAGTGTTGAAGACGCGCTGGCGCGGGCTGAAGGCTATTTCAAAAAGCTTGTGGCCAAGGGCATTCGCCCGCTTTCGGCTGGTGGCGATCATTTGTGTGCGCTACCGGTGCTGCGGGCGGTGGGGGAAAAGAAGCCGGTGGGCATGATCCATTTCGATGCCCATACGGATCTTTACGACAGCTATTTTGGCGGCTTCAAGTATACCCATGGCACGCCATTCCGGCGGGCGATTGAAGAAGGCGTGCTTGATCCCAAGCGCACCATCCAGATCGGGCTTCGCGGCTCGATGTATGATCTCGATGATTTCGAGTATGGCAAGAAAATGGGGGTTCGCCTGATGCGGATCGAAGAGGCGATGGAGCTTGGCCCGCAGAAAGTGATGGAGATCGCGCGGGGCGTTGTGGGCGATGCGGAAACCTATGTGAGCTTCGATATCGACATGCTTGACCCGGTCTATGCGCCGGGCACGGGGACGCCGGAAGTCGGCGGGTTCACGACCTTTCAGGCGCAGCAGATGGTGCGCGGGCTTCGCGGGCTTAATCTTGTGGGGGCTGACGTGGTAGAAGTGTCGCCGCCCTTCGATGCCTCCGGCATGACGGCCTATGCGGGTGTTGTAATGATGTTTGAAATCCTGTGTTCAATGGCGGAGACCGTGGCGAAACAACGGAGGCAGTGATGATCAATTCCGGTTTGATGACCTGGCAAAGCTGGGCCTTGCTGTCGGCGGTGTTTGCAGCCCTCACCGCCATCTTTGCCAAGATCGGGGTTTCCGACATCAATTCCGACATGGCGACGCTTATACGCACGGTCATTATCTTGTGCGTGCTGGCGCTCATCGTTCTGGCAACGGGGCAGTGGCAGGAGCTTTCGGGGATTTCATCCCGGACATGGCTGTTCCTGACGCTCTCGGCGCTCGCTACCGGAGCTTCCTGGGTGTGTTATTTCCGCGCGCTGAAAATTGGCGATGCGGCGCGCGTGGCTCCCGTCGACAAGCTCAGCATTGTACTGGTTGCGGTGTTTGGTGTTTTGATCTTGGGCGAACGGCTGTCGGCCACCAATTGGCTTGGCGTGGGCCTGTGCACGGCGGGAATCATTCTTGTTGCGATGCGATAGAATTCCGTAATGATTCGCTTGAATGAATCTTTTCGGGACGCAAGGGGCTGGCGGCGCGCCGGGCTGGCGCTGCTCGCCGGGATGACTGCGGCGCTTGCCATGCCGCCGTTTGATTTCTGGCCGCTGCTGTTCGTGGCGTTCCCGGTGGTGCTGTTGATGCTGGAGGGAATTGAACAAAAGCTGCGGCTGCAATCCTTCTTCCTCGGATGGTGCTTCGGCTTTGGCTATTTCATTGTAACGCTCCACTGGATCGGCTTTGCGTTTTTTGTCGATGCGGATGATTATTTGTGGATGATGCCCTTCACGGTGGGCGGGCTTGCCGCCGCCATGGCGGTTTATTGGGGGCTTGCTTCTCTCTGCGTAACCTTGAGCGGGCGCAGGCGGCTTCCCGCGGCGCTGGTGTTTGCCGCAGCGCTGGCCATGTTTGAATGGCTGCGCGGCACATTGTTTACGGGGTTTCCCTGGGCCGCGCCGGGCCTCGCAAGCGATGGCTTGGGGGCGGTTGCCCAGACGGCATCGCTGTGGGGCATGCCGGCGCTGACGCTGTTGATTGTGCTGTGGGCGGCAATATGGCCATTTGTTTTCAGCGGACCGCGACTGCATCGGCTTGCCGCCGTGCTGATTATCGCAACGCTGCCCTTGTGCTGGGCGTGGGGAAGCTACCGGCTTCAGCATGGCATTGTTGCCAATGTGGACGGGGTCAGCATCCGCATAATCCAGCCCAACATTTCGCAGGATTCCAAATGGCGTGATGAAAACGCGCGAACAATTTTTGATCAATTGCTGGAGATGTCGGCCCGCGCTGCGCCGGACGGCGCGCAGGCCACCCATATCATCTGGCCGGAAACGGCGGTGTCCTTCCTGATTGATGAGAGCGCTGTTGCAAAAACCGAGCTGGCGCAGTTGCTCGGCGGGACCAGGACCCTGGTGACCGGTGCCTTGCGGCGCGAGATCAACACGACGGGCAATGGCGAAGACAACAAAGTCTACAACAGCATTCTGACCTTTGACGGGGCCGGCGCGGTGGTAGCCCGCTATGACAAGTGGCGGCTGGTTCCGGGGGGAGAATTCCTGCCCTTTGAATGGCTGCTCGAGCCGCTGGGATTCCGGAAGGTGGTGACGGTTCCGGGAAGTTTCGCGGCGGGACCGGGGCCGGTCAGCCTTGCCATTCCGGGAGCACCCGCGGCGGGATTTGGGGTTTGCTACGAGGCCATATTTCCTGACCATTTTGTCGATCCGCTGAAGCGGCCTGGCTGGCTGATCAACGTCACCAATGACGGGTGGTTTGGAAATTCAACGGGGCCTTATCAGCATCTGGCCCAGGCGCGGCTGCGCACCATCGAGCAGGGGCTGCCCATGGTGCGGGCGGCAAACACCGGAATATCTGCAGTCATCGATCCCTATGGCCGGATTCTCTCGAGCCTGCCGCTGAGCGAGTCCGGTATTCTGGACATGGGTCTGCCGCAGGGCCTGACGCCTACATTTTATGCAGATTACGGCGAATTAATCTTGGGCCTGATGCTTTTGCTGTTGTTAGGCCTGGCCTTCGTATTATGATGCAATCTGGAGTGGAATACGTCCAAAATGATGGTTGTCCGGGTGTATTCCGCTTGGTACCAGCGAATTTTGTTTACAGGCAAGCAACTATTATACTAACTTTTCACGGTAAGTTGATCACTGAATCTGCTGTCTATTCTCAGATGAATTGAGCGATGGCGTGAGTCGGACCGGGGGCAACGGTCTGAGGGGAATATGACGAGACGAGATCCAAACTATATCGACGTACATGTCGGTTCGCGCATTCGCATGCGCCGCCAACTCATCAGCATGAGCCAGGAAAAACTTGGCGAGTTGCTGGGGATCACCTTTCAGCAGGTGCAGAAGTACGAAAAAGGCTCCAACCGGATCAGCGCCAGCCGCCTGTTCTATGCGGCGAAGATTCTGGGCGTTCCGGTGCAGGCTTTTTTCGAGGATTTGCCGGGCACGGAGGTTGACACCGGCTTCAGCGAGACCAACGCGGAAAGCAGCGTCATGTCCTCCATGATGAATGCCGAGGGCATCAAATTGGCCAAGGCCTTCCGCGATGCGGACAATTCCACGAAGCGCAAACTGATCGCAACACTGGCGCGCTGCATTGTGGATATGAAGGACTAAAGCGTTCTCTTAATACTGCTTAATACCGCGCGCTTGACCTCGCTTGCCAACACTGCCATTAACACCTTTTCAGGGGCATAAAGAATTCTTTATGCGTAATTGGGGCAACACGTCGGTCGCAGAGGCAGGGTCTAGATGTCACGCAAGAATTATCTCTTTACCAGCGAATCCGTATCCGAAGGTCATCCGGACAAGGTTTGTGACCGGATTTCGGATGAAATCGTCGATCTGTTTTTCCGCGAGGCACTGGAACAGGGCATGGACCCGGCACAGGTGCGCGTGGCCTGCGAAACTTTCGCCACCACCAACCGCGTGGTGATCGGCGGCGAAACCCGTGGGCCTGCGTCGGTGACCCATGCCAAGATCGAAGAGACAGCGCGGCGCGCCATCAAGGCCATCGGCTATGAGCAGAGCGGCTTTCACTGGCAAACCTGCAAGATCGAGATTCTGCTGCACGGCCAATCGGCCGATATTGCACAAGGTGTCGATTCAGGCGCCAAGAAAGATGAAGGTGCGGGCGACCAGGGCATCATGTTTGGCTATGCCTGCGATGAAACGCCGGCCCTCATGCCGGCACCTTTGTATTACGCCCAGCGCATCCTGCAATTGCTGGCAGAGGCGCGCCATTCCGGAAAAGAGAAAGCCCTGGGACCCGATTCAAAGAGTCAGGTCACGGTGCAATACAAGAACGGCAAACCGGTCGGCGCCACCCATATCGTGGTTTCGCACCAGCATGTTGACGAGAG
>JBBQNU010000208.1:0-4918 GCA_038330285.1 Hyphomicrobiales bacterium
CGGAATGCCGAGGTTCTGGAACGCCGCGCAAATCTGCTCGGCGAAATCATCCCCTTTCACCGGATACCAGATCATGAAAATGCCCGTGGCAAACCGCCGGATGCCGAAGCGCAGCGCATCAAGCGCCAGCTCCCGCTCGTTCTTCACCTCATAGGGCGGATCGATCAGCACCAGCCCGCGCCGCTCGGTTGGCGGCAGGTTGGCCTTCATCAAAACCGTGGCATCAATCCCGGTGATCGCCGCGCGCGCATCGATGTAATACCGGTCCCGCAGCAACGCATAATCATCTGGATGCAGTTCGTTGAGCGTGAACCGGTCCTCCGGCCGCAGCAGCCGCGCAATCACTTCCGGCGAACCCGGGCAGCGCATGAAGCCGCCCTCCGGATTCAAATCCGCCAACACCTTGCGATAAGGCGCCAGCAGCGCCTCGACCTCCGGCGCGAAAGCCGCCTGCATTTTGGCAATGCCGCCCTGCCACTCGCCCGTCTTCTGCGCCTCGGGCCCGTCAAGCGCGTAAACCCCAATGCCCGCGTGGGCGTCAAACACGCGGAACGGCTTGTCCTTGCGCTTGAGGTGCTCGATGATCCGCGCCATCACGATGTGCTTCAGCACATCCGCATGGTTTCCGGCATGAAATGCGTGGCGATAGTTCATGGCACGGGCTCATGCCAGAACCGCGCCTGTTTGGCTATCGCTAGCTAGCTCAGGACCTCGAAATGCATCATCTTGACGCTTGGTTCGTCGATCATCCCGAACATGGGCGCGCAGGCCGGCGATTCCATCGCGGCCTTCGAGGCGGCTTCCGCATCTGCCATGGTCTGCCAGCGGATGATGTCAACCCATTCATTGCCTTCGGCCTTGGCAAAGGTCCGCGAGAGAAAGCCTTCCTGCTTCTTGGCGAAGCCTTCTTCCAGCTCCGCCGAAGCCTTGAGAAAATCCGGGAGCATGACCCCGTACTTGATTTTGTAGGTGACGATTTCCAGCGCGTTCTTCATGTCTCACTCTCCTGTGTTGATGGCGCATGGGGATAGCAGCCATCAACGTCAGCTCCTGTCAGCAGAATGGCGGCAGCTGCGATCCAGGGTCCATTGGCGCATGCCAGAACTGCGGAGCCTTGGCTATCTCCCTTGCCACACTGCTCCTATAAGGCGCGTATGACCGCCGCCATGATCGCCCCAGCCCCCCGGCCCTCCTTCGCCATTCTCGTGGCCATCTCGGCCATCGGGCCCCTGGCGCTCAACCTGTTCATTCCGTCCATGCCGGGGCTGGAGAAAACCTTCGGCGTGCCCTATGGCACCGTGCAGCTCACCCTCACGCTCTATCTCATCGGCATGGCCGTCTGCCAGCTGATCTACGGCCCGGCTTCCGACAAATTTGGCAGACGTCCCATGCTGCTGGCCGGCCTTTCGCTCTTCTTCATCGCCAGCGTGCTGGCCGCCATCGCCCCCACCATTGAAACCTTGATCGCTGCACGGCTCATCCAGGCCATCGGCGGCTCGGCCGGCATCGTGCTGGCCCGCGCCATGGTGCGCGATGTCTTCACCCGCGAAAAATCCGCCAGCATGATTTCCTACATCACCATGGCCTTTGTCGTGGCCCCGATGGTGGCCCCCGTGCTCGGCGGCTTTTTCGAACAATATGCAAGCTGGCGCACCGGCTTCTGGATGCTCGCAGGGCTAGGCGCCATCGTGCTGACCGCCGCCTGGGCCACCCTTCCCGAAACCCATGTGGCGCGCGGCACCGATCCGCAGAACTTCTTCCGCAACGCCCGCAACCTCTTTGTCCTGCGGCGCTTCCGCGCCTACACCTTTACACTGGGTTTTACCTCCGCCGTCTTCTTCGCCTTCCTTGGCGGCGCGCCGCATATCATGATGGACGTGCTGAAGCGCACCCCCATGGAATACGGCCTGTGGTTCGTCACTATCTCGGTGGCTTACATGGCGGGAAATTTTCTCTCGGGCCGCTACACCATAAAATTCGGCATTGACCGCATGATCATGGCAGGCTGCCTGATCACTGTCGGGGGTGGCTTCCTTTGCCTGGCCGCCGCCGTTACCGGCTTCCTCTCGCCCGCCACGCTGTTCCTCCCCATGTCGCTCGCCGCCTTCGGCAACGGCCTCACCATTCCCAACGGCACGGCGGGCGCCATCTCGGTGGATAGCCGCATGACCGGCGCCGCCGCAGGCTGGTCCGGCTTCACCCAAATGGCCTTCGGCTCCCTCGCCTCGCAACTCGTGGGCTCCCTGCAAACCGCCTGGCCCCTCGCCGTTTTCTGGTTCATGGCGGCAGCAAGCATGCTTGCACTGCTCACCCACTGGCTAGCACTTCGAAGAGGATGAGAGATTTCAAAACAGGAGAGGGAGTCGTTCTTCAAATGGAAACGAAGAATTCTTTATTGACGGTAATCTCTTCAACCTGCTTCACATGAACACCAAGTTTAACATCCTTCATGAGAAGGCAAAGTGCCTCCCCATCGATTAGGTCAATAGCAGGTGCTCCATCACGAGTTGCCTCTCTTCGGGCATCGGCAGTGAAATGACCAGTTGTAATAATGAGGCCTTTGTCGGCACGACCGATCATTGCGCCTCTGAAGTCTCTAACTTCTTTCGAGCCAACTCCACCTTTCCATTTCTTGCATTGGAACAGGACTTGGAAGGAAACCAAGTTCACGCGCAGCAACCCAATTCCGTCAATTCCACCATCACCACTCCGGCCAGTTACTTCGACTCTTGTGAATCCGCTTTCCCGTAAGAGCCTCTGACAAAGCCTTTCGAATGCGTCAGATTTGAGTGATAACAACTCCAACAACAATTGATCAGCCCACGAATCGATAACGTCGTCCTCAATGACAACATCGTCAATCTTTGTGGTCGGTGACTTGGCTTTTCGCCTTGAATGCTCATCGTTTCTGACGAGACTTGGAATTAGTTCCGCCTGCTTTTTAGAAAGTTTTTCGCCAAGATCGGTCAGCGACCATACTCCGCGTTCGCTGTTTTCAGCTGCGCCGGCCTTTTTCAAATAGGTCCGGACCCAAGCTAGTTCATACTGAAACTGCGTTCGTGGCCCTTCGCCATGTGGGACTGCTCGTAGTTCCTCGGAATGCACCATTCTCGCCGCGACATCATCTTCCATTTCTTCGATAGTGGTCGAACCACCCTTTGCCTTCATTGCCTCTATGGTTGGCCAAAAATAGTCGAGAAAGGCAGGCAAATCAGATTTCGTGGCCATCGTGCATCTCCTAGAATGGATTTAACGTAGAGACTCAAAGCTTGTGAGTCGAGATCGCGGGGAATAGGCTGTCTATAACTGCATCTAAAGGATTTGCTCCATGCACAGCGACGAACTCAAATCCCTCCAGGCCCCGCTCAAGGCGCGTTACCGTGAGGCGCCGAAGGATGCGGTGATCACCCTGAAGGCTGAAGGCTCCATCGGCGAAGGGGTCACCTGTTCGGTCGCCACCGCCAAGGCCCTGGTGGAAGCGGGCCTCCATCCCGCCACCGGCGGCTCGGGCTTTCACGCCTGCTCCGGCGACATGCTGCTCCAGGCCCTTGTCGCCTGCGCCGGCGTCACCCTCAATGCCGTGGCCACTGCCTTGGAAATTCCCCTCGAAGGCGCGACGGTGCGGGCCGAAGGCGATCTCGATTTCCGCGGCACCCTCGGCGTCGACCGCGAAGCCCCCGTGGGCTTCCAGGACATCCGCCTGGTCTTCGATCTCGAAGGCGCCGTCACCCCCGAACAGCGCGCCACCCTGCTCAAGCTCACCGAGCGCTACTGCGTGGTCTACCAGACGCTGTGCCAGCCCCCGCCAATCACCGTAGAGATGCGCGCTTCCTGACAGCAGCTGTCAGCAGCCCGCCTTGGCGATCCGGCACCCACCCCCTATATACCCCCCATGGGCCATTCACGACAGGACGGCGGATTCGCCGAAGCACCCACCAAGCCGATATCGGGCTATCCCGACATTCCCGTGGCAACCCCGGGAATAATCCGTCCGGAATTCAATCCGCTCGCCGGTTTCGTCCCCTTCCGCCCCGCCAAGCCGCCCAAATCCGATCGCGGCCGTCCCTTCAAGATCGTCTCGCCCTTCGAGCCTAAGGGCGACCAGCCCACCGCCATCGCCGAGTTGGTGAACGGCATCAACACCCATGAGCGCGACCAGGTGCTCCTCGGTGTCACCGGCTCGGGCAAGACCTTCACCGTGGCCAAGATCATCGAGGCCACCCAGCGCCCCGCCCTCGTGCTCGCGCCGAACAAGACGCTCGCCGCCCAGCTCTATGGCGAGTTCGCCTCCTTCTTCCCGGAAAACGCCGTGGAATATTTCGTCTCCTACTACGATTACTACACGCCGGAAGCCTACGTCGCCCGCACCGACACCTTCATCGAGAAGGAAAGCTCCATCAACGAGCAGATCGACCGCATGCGCCACTCCGCCACCCGCGCCCTGCTTGAGCGCGATGACGTGATTGTCGTGGCCTCCGTCTCCTGCATCTATGGCATCGGCGATGTCGAAACCTATTCCGCCATGTCCTTCGCCGTAAAAAAGCATGAGCGCATTCCCCAACGCCAGCTGCTGGCCGATTTCGTCCGCCTCCACTACAAGCGCAACGACGGAAATTTTGTCCGCGGCACATTCCGGGTGCGCGGCGATACGGTGGAACTCTACCCCTCGCATTTCGAAGACCGCGCCTGGCGCTTTTCCTTCTTCGGCGACGAGATCGAGGGCATTGCCGAATTCGATCCGCTCACCGGCCAGAAGGCCGCCGAACTGGATCAGGTGAAAATCTATTCAAACTCGCACTACGTCACGCCCAAGCCCACGCTCGAGCAGGCCGTGCACCGCATCAAGCGCGACCTCGAAATCCGCCTCGCCGAATTCAATTCCGCCGGCCGCCTGCTGGAAGCCCAGCGCCTTGAGCAG
>JBBQNU010000209.1:0-4777 GCA_038330285.1 Hyphomicrobiales bacterium
GATGATTGCCACCATCTCGCCGCTGATCACCATCTCGCTCGCCGTGTGGATTCTGGGCGAGCCCTTCACGCTGGTGGATGCCATTGGCTCGGCAATGGTGATCGCCGGTGTAGGGTTCTACGCCCTGACCGATGTGAAGGCGAAAACGGTCAACGAGTAGGCGACCGCCACAGCATTCGGACTTGTGAATGACAAACATTGATGACAGTCTCAGCTTGGGGCCTTTGACTGCAGGAGCAAGCATGAGATTCGTGAAATTGGCAGCAATCATTCTGGCAGCGCTGATGCTGTCGCCCGGACCGCTTTCGGCGGAAACGCCGCCGAAAATTCTCAAAGCCATGTCCGAAGACGCGCCGGATGCATTGGACCACAAGTTCACCGGGCGTTACGAAGGTTCGTTTATCGTCGGGCAAACCGTGAAGGCCTTCGATGAATTGACCCTTCCCGATGGCGCCGCCGCCGCCAAGAAATTTTCATCCACCATAACTGTTTCAGGCCGCGTAACCCGCACCATGTACCTCACGCCAGAGGGCCGCTCCTCGCTTGAGGTATTTACCAACTACAGGGACAAGTTGACCGAGAAGGGTTTTGCCCCGGTCTTTGAATGCGCCAAGGAAGCCTGCGGTGAAAGCTTCAAGGCGCTCAAATACAAGTGGAGCAACAAGGCGGCGATGCTGGTGTCCGACAAGGCCGATGACCCGCGGAAATTCCTGTCCCAGGCCATGCTCGACCGCGTCATTGATCCCCGCTACGTGCTGATGAAGATGGGCGAGGCGGATGCCACGATCTACGCCGCCGTGTTCGCCGCGCAAAACGACGGCGGCAGCTTTGGTGATTCGTCCAAGGCGATCCGCAGCCGGGTGAGCGTGCTGGTCGAGGTTGTCGAACCCGATGTGCTGGAAAAGAAAATGGTGACGATTTCCGCCGAGGAAATCGGCAGCGCCATTGGGGCCGACGGCAAAATCGTTCTCTACGGCGTGTTGTTCGATTTCGACAAGGCGGCCATCAAGCCGGAATCAGCGCCGCAGCTCGAAGAAATGGCCCGGTACCTCAAGGAGAATGAAAGCGTCAAAGTCTATATCGTCGGCCATACCGACAATGTCGGCAAGCTCGACTACAACCTGAAACTATCCGCGGCCCGCGCCGAGGCGGTGGTGAATGCACTGGCAGATAATGGCATTGACGTCCAGCGCATGGCGTCAAAAGGCGTAGGGCCTTTCGTTCCGGTGGCGTCTAACCGAACGGAAGAAGGCCAAGCACTGAACCGCCGCGTAGAACTCGTCGAACAGTGATTTGCTTCTCGGTGCCTGTGTCCAGGTCCGTTGTAATCACAGGCATCGGGCTCGATGCGCTGACTTATGTCGAGGCGAAGGCGCCAACTTAGTAACTCTCATCATGACCGGACTTGATCCGGTCATCTTCTTTGCGGGGGCGGAGATGCCCGTGTCAAGCACGGGCATGATGAGAAATGGAAATGGGGGGTCAAGCCCTCAGCTCACGCTGTCTGGCAGAACTTCCTTGCGCTTGGCCATGAAGGCTTGCAGCGCTTCATCGATGCCGGGATCGAGGGGAGGGGCTTCATACTCGCGCAGCATCTTCTTCCACTGGGTGTTAGCGCGGGCCACGATGTCCTGTTCCCCTTCGTCGCGCCATTGCTCGTATGAATTGTTGTCGGCAAGGCCGGAGCGCCAGAAGGCAGTTTCGAAATTGGCGCGCGTGTGGGCGCAGCCCAGATAATGCGAGCCGGGCCCAACTTCACGGATGGCGTCCATGGCCTGGCCGTTTTCCGAGAAGTCCGCCCCTTCGGCCAGCTTCTGGAACATGGTGAGCTGGTCGGCATCCATGATGAGCTTCTCGTAGCCGGAAGCCAGTCCGCCTTCCAGCCAGCCCGCCGCGTGAAGGCAGAAGTTGACGCCGGAAAGGATCGTCGACCACAGCGTGTTGGCGCTTTCATAGGCTGCCTGCGCATCCGGAACCTTGGAACCGCACAGGCCGCCGCCGGAGCGGAAGGGCACGCCCATGCGGCGCGCCAGCTGGGCGGCGCCGAAGGTGACGAGGGCCGGTTCTGGCGTGCCGAAGGTCGGTGCTCCCGACTGCATGGACATGGACGCGGCAAAGGTGCCGAAAACCACGGGAGCGCCCGGCCGGCACAATTGCGTGAAGGCAATGCCAACCGAGGCCTCCGCCAGAATCTGCGTCAGCGTGCCCACGGTGGTGACCGGCGACATTGCGCCCGCCACAATGAACGGCGAGATCACGGTGGCCTGATTGGCGCGGGCGTAAGCCTTCAGCGCCCCAAGCATCACGCCGTCCCACACCATGGGCGAGTTGGCGTTGATGAGGCTGGTCATCACGCAGTTCTGGTCAACGAACTCCTTGCCGAAAAGCAGTTCCGACATGGCAACTGAGTCCGCCGCGCGCTCGCCCGAGGTGACCGAGCCCATGAACGGCTTATCGTTGTACTTCATGTGGGTGTAAACCATATCGAGGTGGCGCTTGGCCACCGGAATGTCCACCGGCTCGCACAGCGTTCCGCCCGCATGATGCAGGCTCGGCAGCATGTAGACGAGCTTCGAGAAGTTGCGGAAATCCTCGATCGTGGCATAGCGCCGGCCTTCGTCGAGGTTGCGGATGAAGGGCGGGCCATAGACCGGCGCGAACACCGTGTTGTTGCCGCCGATGATGATTGAGTTGGCGGGGTTGCGCGCATGCTGCGTGTATTCGCGCGGCGCCGTCTTGATCAGCGCGCGCACCAGGCCCTTGGGAAAACGCACGCGAAAACGTTTTGGATCGGTTTCCGAATGCTTGACATCGGCGCCGGCCTCTTTCCACATTTGCACCGCTTCCGGGTCTTCGTAGAAATCGATTCCGGTTTCCTGCAGAACGGTTTCCGCATTGTGCTCGATCAGTTCGAGTTGCTCGTCGCTGAATGGCTCATAGGTCTTGATCTTGCGCCGGATATAACCGGCGGGCGGGGTGACTTGATTGGTGCGCGCCGCACGGCGGGCATCGGCCCCGCCAGCGCTTCTCTGTCGGCGTCCGGTGGGAGCGGGCTGTACATCGGTCATGGTCTGGCCTGTTGAGAAAGTTTCACTAGGGGGTAGCTTTAGGCTCAACAGGGGCCATGGGGCGGCGGATAAACGTCAGCCAATAGGGCGGAAACGACCAGTTCAAAGTGCCCTCATCCGGCCTTCGGCCACCTTCTCCCATCCTTCGGACGGGAGAAGGCAAAACTTTTTGAGATTATCGCCTTCTCCCGTGCCTTCTTGGCATGGGAGAAGGTGCCCAACGGGCGGATGAGGGCTCTTAGAACCTCACCCGCAATTCTTCCAGCCCGTGAAAATGATAGCTGTCCTTGTAATGGGGCGGCGCGGCCAGCGCCAGTTTGGGCAGGCGCTTGAAGAGAGTTTCAAAGGCAATCAGCATCTCAAGCCGCGCCAGCGGCGCGCCGATGCAGAAATGGATCCCGGCACCGAAGCTCACATGCGGGTTTGGCTCGCGCGCCGGGTTGAACTGGTCGGGTTCCGCAAAGCGGCCAGGGTCGCGATTGGCAGCGCCGAGCAGGAGCCCCACTTCCTCGCCTTTCCTGAGTTTGATCCCGGCATACTCCAAATCTTCCAGCGCATAGCGCGTGAACAGGTGCAGCGGCGCATCAAAGCGCAGGATTTCCTCGATGAGGCTTTCGCTGATGGGTTCCTTTACGCCAAGCTCAAGCAGGGTTTTCACCCCGTTGCCGATGGCATGAACCGTGGCCTCATGGCCAGCATTCAGGATCAGGATGGCCGTGGTGATCAGCTCGTTTTCCGAAAGCTTCTGCCCCTCGGTTTCAGCCCGGATCAGGGCCGAGAGCAGGTCGTCATTCAAATCCTTGCGCCGCGCTTTCACCAGCCCGCGCATGTAATCGCTGAACGCGATGGTGGCCGCAACAGCGGCGTCCTCCACCGCCCGGTCCCGCCGCGCCATGTACATGGCCACCATGTCATGCGACCAGCTCAAAAGCTGGTCTGCCATTCTTACAGGCACGCCCAGCAGCTCGCAGATCACGATGATCGGAATGGGCGTCGCATAGGCGGGCAGCAGGTCAATCTCACCCTTTGCCTCAAAGCCATCAATCAACCGGTTGGAAAGACTCTCGATTTTGGGCCGCAGCCGCTCCACCTGGCGCGACAGGAAGGCCCGGTTCACCAGCCCGCGCAGCCGCGAATGAACCGGCGGCTCCAGCTCCAGCAGGGAATGCTGCTCGAAATCATAGAAAGGCTTGAGGCGCGAGAGGATGTCGGCCAGGCCCAGTTCTTCGCGCGTCGCCACGTGGAGGATTTGCCGCCCGAAGCGCCGGTCCCGCAGAAGCGCGTTGACGTCTTCATGCCCGGCAAAGCACCAATAGCCATATTGCTGCCATTTGAATGCTGGCACTTTCTGGCGCAGCTCATGGTAGGCGGGGTAGGGATTTTCATAGAACTGCGCCGCGCGCGGGTCTAGGTCTACGCTTCGGCTGTTGGAATCTATCTTCATGGGAACTAGTTTAGCGGAAATGAAAGTCTATATCAGTGTCGATATTGAAGGCGTGGCTGGCATAACCCATTGGGACGAGGCCGAAAAGGGCCATGCCGACTGGGCCGAATTCCGCGAGATCATGACCCGCGAGGCCATCGCCGCCATTGATGGCGCGCGCGCCGCCGGGGCCAACGAAATCTGGGTGAAGGACGCCCATGACAGCGGCCGTAACCTGATGACCACCATGTTACCGGCCGATGTGACGCTGATCCGCGAATGGTCC
>JBBQNU010000210.1:0-4759 GCA_038330285.1 Hyphomicrobiales bacterium
GCCCCGCTAATTGTGCGCGGCCCGGAAGAACTTGCGCGTGACGAGCAGGAGGTCGTGATCCTTCTGCACGACTTTTCCTTTACGCCGGCGGAGGAGCTGCTCGCAAAGCTCAAATCCGGCAGCGGCATGGGCATGATGATGAACGGCATGAACATGAAAGGCATGGATCACTCGCAGATGTCTGGCATGAACATGGGCGGCGGCATGATGGGGATGGATGTCAACGATATCGAGTTTGATGCTTATCTCGCTAATGACCGCACCCTCAATGATCCGCAAGTGCTGCAGGTGGAGAAGGGTGGACGGGTCCGCTTGCGCATCATCAATGGTGCAACCGCGACGGCCTTCACGATCGACACGGGTGTACTGGACGGCGAAGTGATTGCCGTTGACGGGCAGGACATCGTTCCCTTGAAAACCCGGCAGTTCCCGCTGGCCATGGGCCAACGGGTGGATTTTCGTTTGCAGTTGCCCAGGGAAGGCGGCGCCTTCCCGGTGTTTGCCTTGCGTGAAGGCGGCGCACAGCGAACCGGCGTCATTCTGGCAACTCCTGGCGCAACGATAAGCAAATTGGCGGATACCGGCGAGTTGCAAGGTCCAATCCTGTCACAGGCCATTGAAGCGGGACTTACTGCTGCCCGGCCACTGGCGCAAAAGACTGTTGATCGCACTTATGCGGTCAATCTTGTGGGCAGCATGCAGGGCTATGAATGGGGCATGCAGTCAAGTGCTGATCTCATGGTGCGCCGGGGCGAACGCGTGGTTGTGGAAATGCGCAACCACTCGATGATGACCCATCCGATGCATCTACATGGGCATCACTTCCAGATCGTTGCCATCAATGGCGAGGACTTTTCCGGTGCGGTGCGTGGCACTGTCTTCCTGCCACCCATGACCAGCATTGCCTTCGCCTTCGATGCAGTCAATCCGGGCAAAGCTTGGGCGTTCCACTGTCACCATCTCTATCACATGGCCACCGGCATGATGACTAGTGTCGGCTACGAAGGAGGATGAATCATGTTCAACTGCTTCAAATCCTACCGCGGCTGGGCTGTGCTCGGCCTCGCCGTTCTTTTGGGCGGTTATCTCGTGATCTGGCATGGCGCTCATTTGGCGGTGGCCTTGCCGTTCCTGGTGCTTGCTGCTTGCCCAATCATGCATGTCTTTATGCATAGGGGCCATGGCCATCACCACGGACAGGATACTTCGCAAGATGTCCCGCTCCCAACTTCACCTTCTTCACGTTCAACATCTAGCAAAGAAGAATGAAATGGAAAATTCCAAACTTGACCTCATCGCTGTTCAACGACAACATTTTATATCACGATTGCTAGCGGCAATCCGAGCGCCCTCATTCGTTCGAAACTGTCGACAGGAGAACGAAAATGACCACTAGCACGCTAAATGTCGGCAACCTGTTCTCGGTCCTCGGCGCTCAGGGGATTGAAAAGCAGCTGCAACGTATTGCCGGTGTGGGCCGCGTGGCGGTCAACCCGGTCTCCGGATCGACGACTGTTACTTATGATCAGGGCAAGACCAGCCTCTCCACAATCAAGGCCGCAATCAAGGAGTGCGGTTTTCATTGTACGGGTGAAGCGCTACCCAAACATGTTTGTACAGACCACGCGGTACCGGGCAAATCTTTACCGATTTCCCCGATTAGCCCGGTCGAGTCCAAGCACTCTCCAGCCCACAAAGGTGGTTCAAGGGTCGTATCACCTGTTGCCAAACCAGCTGACGCCAAGGCCGATCACCAAGCTCATGGCGGAGAAAAAAGCGACGCTATGGCCCAGGAAATGGGTCACGGCGCCGGCATAGACATGCAGGCTATGGTGCGCGACATGCGCAATCGCTTCTGGATTGCGCTCGGCTTCAGCTTGCCGATCTTCGCCCTCTCGCCGATGGGCATGGACTTCATTCAAATTTCGCCGCCCTTCGGACTGCGGCTCGATCTTGTCCTGTTCATCTTAGCCAGCGCCGCAATTCTTTATCCAGTTTGGCCTTTCATTGTTGCGGCCTACCGTGCGCTCCGCAGTGGTGTGGCCAATATGGCAGTGCTCGTCGTCCTGAGCGTTGGTACGGGATATCTGTTCAGCGTGGGCTCTACATTTATCTACGGTGGCCAGCAGTTCTACGAAGCATCTGTCATCCTGCTGGTCTTCATTCTGCTCGGGCACTGGCTTGAAATGCGGGCAAGAGCGGGCGCATCCGCAGCCATTCGCGCCCTCATGGATTTGGCGCCGCCTAAGGCAAATGTATTGCGTGACGGCAAGGAGCTGGAAGTAGCCACCTCCGAGATCGTCTCCGGCGATATTGTCGTGATCAGGCCAGGAAACAAAATTCCGGTCGACGGCACCGTGCTGGAGGGCGAATCCCAGGTCGACCAGTCGATGCTTACGGGCGAATCAATGCCAGTGGCCAAGAAAGTGGGCGACACGGTGATAGGTGCTACCATCAACAAGAGCGGCACATTCCAGTATCGCGCCACCAAGGTTGGTGCGGACACAGCACTCGCCCAGATCGTCAAACTCGTCCAGGAAGCCCAGAACTCAAAAGCGCCCTCGCAACTTTTGGCGGATCGCGCGGCGCAATGGCTGGTTCTTGCTGCAATCGTTGTAGGCCTGCTTACGTTCGTTGTTTGGTATTGGTGGATAGGTGAGACCTTGCTGTTCGCACTCAGCCTCACGATAACTGTTTTTGTCATTGCATGCCCCGATGCTCTCGGGCTGGCGACCCCGATGGCTATCATGGTCGGAACAGGCCTGGGCGCGCAGAACGGCATCCTGTTCAAGAACGCATCGGCGCTGGAAGATGCCACCAAGTTGAATGTTGTTATTTTTGACAAGACTGGCACGCTTACAATAGGCCAGCCTGAGGTAGTGGAACTGGTGCTCGCTGCGGGGTTCTCAGAACAGCAGCTGCTGGCCGCCGCCGCGGCCGTGGAAGCGGGATCTGACCATCCCCTGGCGCAGGCTATTTTGCGTCGGGCCGCCGATGTGAAGGTGACAAAGGCCACAGGATTCAAGAACCATGAAGGCAAGGGCGCCCAAGCCAAGATCGGCGGCAAAACAGTGCTGCTCGGCAACAAGCGGCTGATGACGGAAAACAAGATCGACCTTGGCAAACTTGGCGCAAAATCTGCGGAATTGCAGGGCGCCGGACGTACCGTCGTTCACCTCGCGGTGGGCGGCAAGCTCTTAGGCTTGATTGCCATCGCAGACGCGGTGAGACCGACGTCGGTGGAAGCGATCAAGGCGCTGCACGCGCGCGGCGTCGAGGTTGTCATGTTGAGCGGAGACAACCGTGGCACGGCCGAGCGCATAGCGATGGGCCTCGGGATTGACACGGTGTTCGCTGACGTATTGCCGGGCGACAAAGCAAGCAAAGTCAAGGAACTCCAGGCGCTCGGCAAAAAGGTCGGCATGGTGGGTGACGGCGTCAACGACGCTCCGGCTCTGACCCAGGCCGATGTCGGTTTCGCAATTGGTGCGGGCACCGATGTTGCGATGGAAAGTGCTGACATCGTGTTGATGAAGAGCGACCCATTCGACGTGGTTGGCGCCATCGAACTGTCCCACGCGACGCTCAGAAAGATGCATCAGAACCTTTGGTGGGCGGTCGGCTACAACGTCGTTGCCTTTCCCCTAGCGGCTGGCGTGCTGTATCCTTTCCTGCTCGGGCCGAGCATCGCCGCCATCGCCATGTCTGGCAGTTCGGCGCTTGTTGCTATCAATGCCCTGATGCTGAAGCGAACCAGGCTAACTGGTATCAAGGTTCAAAACGCGTCCAAGCTTGCCCCAGCACTCAAACCCGCAATGGCAGCGTCATGATCAGTCGCTCCTTATCCACGGGCATCCCGCCTAGCACGATGGCAGTTTTGATGCTTTCGGTTTTCACGGTGTCAATGGGTTACGGCGTATTTCTGCCCAGTAGATTGTTTTTTAACAGGAGAACACAATGACCAACGCAATTCTGACGGCCTCCACAACGAGGCTCAATTGTAATCGCAGCGCGGCCACTGGTGCGTTTTCGACATCTATAATTTTTGCTCTGTGTTGGGCGGGAGTGGCGATCGGACTAACTCTCACTCTTTCTCATGGTTTTGTAAGTTTGTTCACCTTGGAACCGGTCGGTTCGGTGAATGTACTCCTGATAGGTGGAGGGTTTGCTTTCCTCGCCGGAGGCATCGCCGGGGTGATCATCGCCCACTACTACAATCTGGCTGGACGATGGTTCGGGGACTGAGCGTCTTCGCCTGACGCCGAAGTTTCAGATCGCATTGGTAACGCTGGAATGAGGTTAACGAGTCTCGTCGCTCGCACACGACGAAGAATTAGTGATTGCAATGTCAGCCATCCACGTCTTCGGCGTTGGTGCAAAGAAGGAAAGTTGAACCATGGACAAGAAACCAAACTACAGAATCCTCGATCCGGATTTGCTGCAAAAGCTTAATGCCTATTGGCGGGCAGCCAATTACCTCTCGGTGGGGCAGATTTATCTTTACGACAATCCCCTGCTGAAAGAGCCGCTCACTCTGGCCCATATCAAGCCGCGCTTGCTCGGCCATTGGGGAACAACGCCGGGACTTAATTTTATCTATGTCCACCTGAACCAGATTATCAAGAAATACGACCTGAACGTCGTCAACATCACTGGACCGGGCCATGGCGGGCCAGGGTTAGTCGCTAATGCCTATCTGGAAGGAACCTACAGCGAAGTTTATGCAGACATCACGCAAGATGAAGACGGGATGAAACGG
>JBBQNU010000211.1:0-4654 GCA_038330285.1 Hyphomicrobiales bacterium
GCGCGCCGGTCTGCGCACTCTCAAGGAAGGCCAGAAGGTCTCCTTTGAAATCGTGACCGACAAGCGCACGGGCAAGAGCTCGGCTGGTAATCTGACTGCTGCTTAATCGCTAGCAAAACTTTGCGAATTACGGTGCCCGACCAATAGGTCGGGCATTTTTTATTGTGCGGTGCAAAATTTAGGCAGGCGCATATCATGCTTAATTAGCATGCCTTAAGCCGATAAAATCCGCAAAATGCTGTTCCCAGCCTTAGAAATTTTCAATCATTGTGACCGAACAAAGGCACGAATCGTTGAATAATCGTCATATTTCAAGCGCATAAGACAATCCATGCGATGTTCCAAGCGGATTAACAGGGCATGAACGTAGTCATGTAATAATTGCATGGCAGACACGGGAGGTTAGCTCTACGAACAGGGCGAACTCCAGCATATATAGATAATGAGATTGTGCGACGCACAAGAATTGAAACCTCGGGAACCAGCCACAAGCGGGTTTTTGGGAAGAGATTGAAGGAGAAAGACAATGACGACGACAACTTATGGCCGCGAAATCAGCCACATCAAGGGAAGTGATTTTGCTCCCGGCATCATGGGCCGCGTAAGAGGCTATTTTGCCCGCACCCGGGCTGAGCGCCAGTTGCACCAGCTCGACGACCGGATGCTTGCCGATATCGGCGTGCGCCGTTCGGAAATCGAAAAGATGGTTTGGGGCAACTGATCTGCAGCAAGGTATTGCCGGCAAATTCGTGCCAGTTTGCAGTACCTTACTTCTTTAAGAACCTTGACAACCGACGCCTACAGCTCTGAAAACTAAACGTCCGGCACGAAAGTGTTTCGGGCGTTTTCTTTTGCTGGCAAGAGCCAGCGTTGCCCAGTTGCCGAGGAACAGGATCTGCGCGGGAATGAGGCCGCGATTGCGATAGGCAGCCAAAACCCAGCGTACCTGATCACGCGTCAGGCCTGAGAGAATGAGATCGCCACCCGGTGGCAAAATTGAAGTCAGGCCCTGGGCAAGGCTGATAAGGGGCCGGGCCAGGATGTTGGCGAAAATCAAATCATAAGGCGCGCCATGGGCGATGCGGGTGTGTTTGAGGCCCGGCGCGGTCACGCCATTGAGCAGGGGGGCCACGCCGTTGAGCTTTGCATTCAGGTGCGTCACCCGCACCGCTTCGGGATCAATGTCGGTGGCGAGGGTTTTGCGTTTTGCGGCAAGAGCGGCGGCGATGGCCAGTACGCCCGTGCCGCAGCCAAGATCCAGAATCCGTTCTGGCCGCCGCCGTTTCAGAATGGCATCAAGGGCAAGGAGGCAGCCGGCCGTGGTGCCGTGGTGGCCGGTTCCGAAAGCGGTTCCCGCATCAATTTCAAACGGCACGCCGCCATGGCGCCGGCGTTCACGGTCATGGGAACCGTGCAGAAAAAACCGTCCCGCCACGACGGGCGCGAGGCCCTCCAACGAATGCTTGACCCAATCCGTATCCGGCAGTGTTGAAACAATGCCTGACGGCACTTGCAGAAATTGCTGTGCTTCCTCCGCGTCTGCGTCGGTGGCGAAATAGGCCACGGTTTCCCAAAGATTTTTGGCCTCATCGGTTTCATTGATGGTCACAGCCAGGGGCTCGATCCGGAAATCATTCTCGAACCGGTTAGCCATGTCTTCCGCCGCCGCAAGGCTGAGGGCAGGGATGGTGAGAACTACACGCGCAGTGGTCATGCGGGGGGCTTTAGCTTTCCCGATAGTGCATGTCCATAAGGCCAGGAGACACGGGTTATCCGGTGAAGACCGATTTCAACAGGGCGCGTTGCTCCATGACAAAATCAAAGAAGGCGGCAACGCGGGGGCTGTGGCGAAGATCGGGGTGAGTGAGCATGCGCCAGCTTCGCGTCAGTTCAGGTATTGGCCCCAGGATTTTGACCAGCGATTCCTCGGCGTCGCCAAGCGCTGTCGGAAGCGGCCCAATGCCTACGCCTGATTTTATGGATGAAACCAGCCCCAGCACGCTGTTGCTTTGCGCTGCGATTGTGGCGTCCGGCGCCACCTCCTTCAGCCACATGGATGTGCGGTGGCTGCTCAATGATCCGTCAAACGCTACAAGCGGATGATGTTTCAATTCCTCCAGCCCTTGTGGCTTTCCATGGCTTGCGATGTAATCCGTGCTTGCATAAACTGCCCAAAGTGAATCGGCGATCTTTCGCCCGATGAGCTCTTCGTCCGTATCACCGGAGCGGAAGGCGATATCCGCTTCGCCTTTTGACAGGTCGAGATAACGGTCGCTTGACACAAATTTGATGCGGAGCTCTGGATAGCGCTCGAGAAAGCGTTCAAGCAACGGAGACTTTGTAAGCCTGAAAACAATAGGCTCCGGGCAGGTCACGCGGATTACGCCGGAAAGATCACGCGCCTGGTCCAGGACGTGGCGCTGAAATTCCAGAACCCCGCTTTCAATGCGCTCGGCATAGGGCAGGAGGCCCTTTGCGTAATCCGTTAGGCGATAGCCGGTGGGCTCGCGCGTTACGAGCTTTCGCTGCAGGCGCCGCTCCAGTTCGTTGAGGCGGCGATGGACCGTGGACTGGCTGATGCCAAGCGATTTTCCTGCGGCAATCGTGCTGTTCTGCCGTGCGACCGCCAGAAAATATTTCAAGTCATTCCAGTCAAACATCCGAGGGGTTATGCACTAGTGCTGCCCCCTTTGGCAAACTTGCGGCTGCCGCAGACGGTCTTTCCGGCTTAGGGATTGCCAATTGCAATCTTGCAAAAGGGAGTATTCCAGATGCGCCTCTTTACCTTAATTTCATGCATTTTTTCGGTTACGGCGCTTTCCGGCGCGGCATTGGCCGATGGTGGCGTGGCCAAGCCAAACCTTGTGCTCAAGGAAATCGTCGAGGGCCTGCCAGGGGACTCAACCAGCGAGGTGCGGGTATTGACGGCGTCGTTCAAGCCCGGCGACAAAACAGTTACCCACACCCATGATTATCCCGTCACCGTGTATATTGTTGAGGGGGCTTTCACGCTCGAACTCAAAGGGCAACCTCCGAAGACAATAAAGGCCGGAGAAGCCATGGTCGAGCCGCCCAATACGGAAATGACTGGCTACAATCTCAGTGCGACCGAAGAAACCAAGGTTGTCATCTTCTACGTCAGCACTCCCGATGGACCATTTCTAAAGCCGTTGAAGTGAATTGACGCTCAGGTCAGCGGAACGATCTGGATTTCGACGCGGCGGTTCTGGGCCTTGCCGGAGGCGCTGGCGTTGGATGCCACGGGCTGGCTTTCGCCAAAACCCTGGACCGAGAAGCGCTGGCTGTCGAGCTGCTGCGAAACGAGATAGTGGGCCACCGAATTGGCGCGGCGGCTCGAGAGTTCTTCGTTGTAGTCATCGGAGCCGTCGGCGTCGGTGTGGCCGTTCACATCAACCAGCGTCTGGTTGAATTCGCGCAGCACGATGGCGACCGAATTCAGCACGTCATAGAAGGCCGGCTTGATGTCTGACTCATCGGTGGCAAAAGTGATGTTGGAGGGCATGTTGAGAATGATGTTATCGCCGTTGCGGGTGACCGAGACGCCTGAGCCTTCGAGGCGCTCGCGCAATTTGGCTTCCTGATTGTCCATGTAGAGGCCAACGCCGCCGCCCGCCAATGCGCCGAGGCCGGCGCCAACCAGCATGGCCTTGCGGGTCTTTATATTGGTGGTCGAGCCGAGCAGGGCGCCTGCCGCGGTGCCGAGCAGGGCGCCGGTTCCGGCGCCAATGCCGGTGTTGGAAACCTTCTGTTCGCCGGTATAGGGATCGGTTGAGCATGCGGCGAGCAGGAAGGATGCGGCGGTCAAGGCGATGATGGCGTGTTTCATGGTGTCCCCGGAAATGGCTGGGCCTGTCAAATGGCTGT
Source organism: Hyphomicrobiales bacterium (assembly GCA_038330285.1). Classification (GTDB taxonomy): domain Bacteria; phylum Pseudomonadota; class Alphaproteobacteria; order Rhizobiales; family Aestuariivirgaceae; genus Aestuariivirga. The sequence continues at coordinate 3,886 of JBBQNU010000211.1, forward strand.
TGTGGCCGGATTATGGTTAATGAAAGGTTTACTCGGCAGCGAGCGTGGTTTCGTCCACCAGGAAGCCCCCGGACTGACGTTTCCAGAGATTGGCATAGAGGCCGTTGCGCTTGAGCAACTGCTTGTGGGTGCCTTCTTCCACTATGCGGCCCTTGTCCATGATGATCAGGCGGTCCATGGCGGCAATGGTTGAGAGCCGGTGGGCAACCGCGATCACGGTCTTGCCTTCCATCAGGGTATAGAGATTTTCCTGAATGGCGGATTCAACTTCGGAATCAAGCGCACTTGTCGCCTCGTCGAGTACGAGGATGGGGGCATTTTTGAGCAGCACCCGGGCAATGGCCACGCGCTGGCGCTGGCCGCCTGAAAGTTTCACACCGCGCTCGCCCACGTGGGCATCGTAACCCGTCCGGCCCTTGGGGTCGACAAGATTGGCGATGAATTCACCGGCATGGGCTTTCTGGGCTGCTGCTTCCACTTCGGCAAGCGTTGCATCGGGCATGCCGTAGCGCAGGTTCTCTATGACCGAGCGGTGGAGCAGGGAGGTGTCCTGGGTCACCACGCCAATCCTGGAGCGCAGGGATTCCTGGGCCACCTGCGAGATATCCTGGCCATCGATGCGGATGGCGCCGCTCTGCAGATCGTAGAAACGCAGCAACAGGTTGGCCAGAGTCGATTTGCCTGCACCGGAGCGGCCAACAAGGCCCACCTTTTCGCCGGCCCTGACGGTGAGCGAGAAGCCATCGACAATATCATGCCGGCCTTCAAC
>JBBQNU010000212.1:0-4639 GCA_038330285.1 Hyphomicrobiales bacterium
GATGAACGACGAGGAGACCGTCGCGCTGATTGCCGGCGGCCACACCTTCGGCAAGACGCACGGGGCGGGCCCCGCAACAAATGTCGGCCCCGAACCCGAGGCCGCAGGCATCGAGGAGCAAGGCCTCGGCTGGAAAAACAGTTTTGGCAGCGGCAAGGGCGGCGATACAATCGGCAGCGGCCTGGAAGTGACATGGACCACGACGCCCACAAAGTGGAGCAACAATTTCTTCTGGAACCTGTTCGGCTATGAATGGGAATTGATGACGAGCCCGGCGGGGGCGCACCAGTGGAAACCGAAACATAATGCGGGTGCGTGTTCAGTGCCGGATGCGCATGACAAGACAAAGCGCCACGCACCGACCATGTTGACATCCGACCTCGCCTTGCGGGTCGATCCGATTTACGAAAATATTTCACGGCGCTTCCACGAGAATCCGGACCAATTCGCCGATGCATTCGCAAGAGCGTGGTACAAGCTCACGCACCGCGACATGGGCCCGCTCGTGCGCTATCTCGGCCCGCTGGTTCCGAAGGAGGAACTGCCGTGGCAAGACCCGATCCCCGCTGTAAATCATGCGCTGATCGGAGAGCCGGACATTGCCGCCCTGAAGGCCAAGATCCTCGCGTCCGGGCTGACCGTGCCGCAACTGGTCTCGACGGCCTGGGCTTCAGCCGCGACGTTCCGCGGCTCCGACAAGCGTGGTGGTGCAAACGGGGCACGCATTCGCCTGAGCCCCCAGAAGGATTGGGACGTCAACCAGCCAGCGCAACTGGCGAAGATTCTTGAGACATTCGAAGCGATTCAGAAGGAATTCCAGTCCGGCGGCAAGAAGATCTCGCTGGCTGACCTTATCGTTCTCGGCGGCAGCGCTGCAATCGAAAAAGCCGCGAAGGATGGCGGGCAGGATGTGAAGGTTCCGTTCACGCCGGGCCGCATGGACGCATCGCAGGAACAAACTGATGTGGAATCCTTTGAGCCGCTGGAACTGACCGCTGACGGGTTCCGCAACTATCTCCGCGGCAAGCAGCGCCTGTCTCCCGAGGAGCAGTTGGTGGACCGGGCGCAGTTGCTGACGCTGACGGCGCCTGAGATGACGGTGCTGGTTGGCGGCTTGCGTGTGCTGAATGCCGGACAGCCGGCGCATGGCGTGTTCACCCAGACGCCGGGGACGCTGACCAACGACTTCTTCGTCAACCTGCTCGACATGAGCACGCAGTGGAAGCCGTCGTCTGGTTCCGAAAGCGTGTTCGAAGGGCGCGACCGCAAGACAAATGAACTCAAGTGGACCGGCACCCGCGTCGACCTGATCTTCGGTTCTCACTCGCAACTGCGGGCTCTGGCGGAAGTCTATGCGCAGGCCGACTCGAAGGGGAAGTTTGTGAAGGACTTCGTGGCGGCGTGGACCAAGGTGATGAACCTGGACCGCTTCGACCTGGTCTGATCCCTGCGAAAATCTATCTTCCGGGGGCGTTTTTGCGGGACTTCAATCAAAGGTAGCGCCGACGGCCGAGGCGTAGTAGGATTAACCAGAACGATTCGGGAAATGACGGTAACCTCCCAAGCGTAACAAACTCAAAGGGCGGGTCTCAGATCCGCCCTTTTTTTGGGGTTTACGCCGTTTGCTCAAGTCATTTGACTTTCGCCGGAAAAGCCCTATTTTCCGCCCCAATCAGCGCGCCCCCGGATGTGGCGAAAAAGCCCCGGGCGCTCACAATCACTAATCGCCAGAACGGTCTCTCAATCCTCGATGAATTTTTCCGACCTCGGACTAAGTCCAAAAGTACTCGAAGCCATTACAGCTGCCGGATATACCACCCCCACCACCATTCAGGCAGAAGCCATTCCCCATGCGCTGATGCGCAAGGATGTTCTGGGACTGGCGCAAACCGGCTCAGGCAAAACGGCAGCCTTTGTGCTGCCCATGTTAACCCTCCTCGAAAAGGGCCGGGCCAGGGCCCGCATGCCGCGCACCCTGATCCTTGAGCCCACCCGCGAACTGGCGGCGCAGGTTCACGAGGCCTTCGAGACGCTGGGCAAGCAGCACAAGCTGACCGTAGCGCTCCTCATCGGCGGCGTTGCCTTCGAGCCGCAGGCGGCCAAGATCAACCGAGGGGCCGATGTGGTTATCGCCACGCCGGGACGCCTGCTCGACCACATGGAGCGCGGCGGGCTGCTCCTCACCGGCATTGAAATGCTGGTGATCGACGAGGCCGACCGGATGCTCGACATGGGTTTCATTCCCGACATTGAGAAAATCTGCAAGCTCCTGCCCTTCACCCGGCAGACGATGTTCTTCTCTGCCACCATGCCGCCGGAAATCCACCGGCTTACCACGCAGTTCCTGCACAATCCGGTGCGCATCGAGGCGAGCGCTCCGAGTTCGACGGCTGCATCCATCGACCAATACCTGGTGAAGGTGCCGCATGATGCAGCACCCAAGCGCGATGCGCTGCGCATGCTGCTGCGCACCCAAACCAAGGTGAAGAACGGCATTGTTTTCGCCAACCGCAAAACCACCGTGGCGCTGCTGGAAAAATCCCTGCGCAAGCACGGTTTCAGCGCGGGCGCATTGCACGGCGACATGGACCAGTCGGCACGGCTCAAGATGCTGGCGGCCTTCCGCAACAATGAAGTGACCTATCTCATCGCCTCGGATGTGGCGGCGCGCGGGCTTGATATTCCAGAAGTGAGCCATGTGTTCAATTTCGACGTTCCCATTCACGCCGAAGACTATGTGCACCGGGTTGGCCGTACGGGCCGTGCGGGCCGCGAAGGCCATGCCTTCACCATGGTGACCCGCGAGGAAGCTAAATACCTGCGCGCCATCGAAACCCTGATCAACAAGGAAATCCCGTATTTTGATATCGGGACGGTGGAGGATAGCGGCGACGCACCGGAGAAGGAGCACCGGTCCGCGCGTGGCGGCAGAAAGCCAAGCCGTCACCGGGAAAAGCCCGCGGCAAGGGAGCATGCGGCTACAGTGCCCGCCATTGCAAAGCCTGTTGCTGCACGACCAGTGGTTGAAAATCCCGTTGCTGAAAAGCCGGTGCCTCAGGCGCGGCCTCAACGCCAGCAGGAACAGCGCCGGGCAAGGCCTGAGCGGGAACTTGAAGACGCGCCGGAATCCGGCGGCTTCCACAAGGGCAACATGCCGGCGTTTTTGCAGCGGAAGTAGAAGAACAATCAAAACACCTCACCCTGAGATGCCCAGCGCAGTTGGGCCTCAAAGGGCCCGGCAGCCGGACTCGCGGCCATCCTTCGAGGCTCGCATAAATGCGAGCACCTCAGGATGAGGGATGATGGATTATTTCTTAGGCTTCTTCTTCGCTGCGGCGTTCCGCGCCACGCCATAGGCAACTCGACACCACTCTGCCATTTCATCGGGGTCATCAAGACAGCGTTCGGGAATGCGCCAATAAGCCATTTCCATCATCTTGCCACCTCTTGACATGTAGGTGAACTGGGAAAGGTTTTCGGTCACAAACGCTGGTTTGGTCGTGTCGTCAGCTTTGAGGTAGAGCACATCATCGGCAATGAGGGCGAACATCAAACCATCGCGCATGACGCCGGCGCCGCCGAACATGGGGCGGATGGAGACGGGACCGAAGCCCGCCATTTGCTCGATGAGAAATTCCTTGAAGCTGGCGCTAACGCTCACGCCGTTGCTTCGGCCTGTTTCAATTGAACGCTTTCACCACAGCCGCAGGCCGACGTCTGGTTCGGGTTGTTGAAGGTGAAGCCGGATTTGAGCGCCGAGGTCTGAAAGTCCATTTCGGTGCCGAGCAAGAACAGGATGGCCTTGGGGTCGATCAGGACCTTCACGCCCTTTTCCTCGATTACTTCATCAAAGGGCTTCTGTTCGGTGGCCCAATCCATGGTGTATTCCATGCCAGCGCAGCCGCCGTTCTTGACGCCGACGCGCAAGCCGATAACGGGTGTGTCCGACCTGGCGATGATCGCCTGCACGCGGGCGGCGGCGGCATCGGTCAGGGTCATCACTTTCGGGCGGGGTCTTGCAGTTGCCTGGGCCATATTCCTATCCTACCACATATTCATCGCAACGCGCGCTTCATCGGACATGCGGCTATGATCCCACGGTGGATCAAACACCAGGTTCGCCTTGGCACTGGCCACTCCAGCAACCGTCGAAACGGCGTTTTCAACCCAGCCCGGCATGTCGCCAGCCACAGGGCAGCCCGGAGCGGTTAACGTCATGTCGATGGCAACGTTCCGATCATCGTCGATATCCACCTTATAGATGAGGCCCAGCTCGTAGATATCAACGGGAATTTCGGGGTCGTAGACGGTTTTCAGGGCCAACACGATATCATCGGTCATGCGGGCCAGTTCATCGGCCGGGATGGCAGAAGGATTGGGTGCGTTATCGGTGGCAAGGTCTGTCACAGGAATATCCTTTGTGCAGAGATAAGGGCTTCGGCCAGTTTATCAACTTCGTCGCGGGTGTTGTACATGGCAAATGAGGCTCGGCAGGTGGCGGTGACGCCAAAGCGCTGCAACAGGGGCTGGGTGCAATGGGTACCGGCGCGGACGGCCACCCCTGCCCGGTCAATGACGGTTGCCACGTCATGGGCATGGGCCCCGTTCATGTTGAAGGAGAGGATGGCGCCCTTGTTTT
>JBBQNU010000213.1:0-4550 GCA_038330285.1 Hyphomicrobiales bacterium
GGGTTACGCATCCGCCGCCGTCATGGCTGACTACGTGCTGGTTGACATGTTCGCCGCAGCAGTGACTGGGGCCGCAACGCCGGAAGAAGCCATTGCCCAGGCCGAGAAGCGCGCCAACCGCTACTACAAGGTCTAAGACAAATGCGGGCCATCCCTCTCAAGGCGGGTGGCCCGCACTGCTTCGAGAGCTTTCCGTGATGAGAACACCGCATGTCCAGTCCATCTAGCCCGGGACCGCCTAGCCGCTCAGGTTCGCTCCTGTCGCGCTTCAACAACAGCCGGAACGCGCTGGGCCTTGTGTTCATGCTGCCTGCGGCGATTTTCCTGCTGGGCTTTCTCACCTATCCGCTAGGGCTCGGCGTCTGGCTTGGTTTCACGGACACGCGGATCGGCCGGGCGGGTGATTTTGTAGGCCTGCAAAATTATGCCTATCTCATGGATGACGAAGTTTTCTGGCTCTCGGTTTTCAACACCGTCGTCTACACGCTCGTCGCTTCCATACTCAAATTCGCGCTGGGCCTGTGGCTGGCGCTCATCCTCAACGAAAAACTGCCGTTTAAATCCTTCTTCCGCGCCATCGTGCTGTTGCCATGGGTGGTTCCCACGGTGCTGTCGGCGCTGGCCTTCTGGTGGATTTACGATGCGCAGTTTTCGATCCTGTCCTGGTCCCTGATGAAGCTGGGCCTGATCGATCAGCCCATCAATTTTCTCGGCGATCCGTTTAATGCTCGGGTTTCAGTCATCGCGGCCAATGTCTGGCGTGGCATCCCCTTTGTTGCCATCTCGCTGCTGGCGGGCCTGCAGACCATTCCCGTGTCACTCCAGGAAGCTGCCTCGCTCGATGGCGCCACGCCATGGAAGCGTTTCCGCTATGTGACGCTGCCGATGCTGACGCCGATCATCGCCGTGGTCATGACCTTCTCGGTGCTGTTCACCTTCACCGATTTCCAGCTCATCTATGTGCTGACCAAGGGCGGGCCGGTGAACGCCACCCACCTGATGGCGACACTGTCATTCCAGCGCGGCATTCCCGGCGGCCAGCTGGGCGAGGGTGCGGCAATCGCCGTCGCCATGATTCCCTTCCTGCTTGCCTCGATCCTCTTCAGCTTCTTCGGGCTGCAGCGCCGGAAATGGCAGCAGGGCGGCACGGACTGATGAGGGCGCCATGAACACACAGGACAGCACTGCCGCACCGGACGGACTTCGCGACGATGCGGAGGGCATGAGCTATCTCAGCCACCTGCCGCGGCGGATTGCGGTGATCTACCTGCCGCTTGCGATCTTCGTCTTCGTCCTGCTTTTTCCCTTTTACTGGATGGCGATCACCGCCGTAAAGCCAAACTCGCAACTGACCGACTATGAAAACTACAGCCCCTTCTGGGTGGTTGGGCCGACGCTGGAACACATTAAATATCTCCTGTTCGAAACGTCCTATCCGGGCTGGCTGTGGAACACCATTCTGGTTTCAGTGGCCTCCACCTTCCTCTCGCTGTTTGCGTCGGTGTTTGCCGCCTATGCCATCGAGCGGGTGCGCTTCACCGGCGCACGGACCACGGGGCTTTTGATCTTCCTCGCCTATCTGGTACCGCCTTCGATCCTGTTCATCCCGCTGGCGTTCATCGTCTTCAATATCGGCATCTATGACTCGCGGTTCGCCCTGATCTTCACCTATCCCACCTTCCTCATCCCGTTCTGCACCTGGCTGCTCATGGGCTATTTCCGTTCGATTCCCTATGAGCTTGAGGAAAGTGCTTTGGTGGACGGGGCCACCCGCTGGCAGATTTTGCGGCGCATTATCCTGCCGCTGGCGGTGCCGGGACTCATTTCGGCGGGGATTTTCGCGTTCACCCTGTCGTGGAACGAGTTCATCTACGCCCTCACCTTCATTCAGTCATCGGAAAACAAGACGATTCCCGTAGGTGTTCTCACGGAACTTGTCCGCGGCGACATTTTTGAATGGGGCGCGTTGATGGCAGGCGCGTTGTTCGGTTCGCTGCCGGTGGTCATCCTCTATTCGTTCTTCGTGGACCACTATGTGTCCTCGATGACCGGCGCCGTTAAGGAGTGATCCTAACCCAGCACCACGACGCGGGTTCCGATTGCCACCCGCTCATAGAGGTGGATGATGTCGATGTTCAGCATGCCGAAGCAGCCTGCGGTTTTCTTGCTGCCGATTTCGGATGGCTTGGCGGCGCCATGGATGCGGTTGATCGTGTCGACATCGCCCTGGTAGAGATACATGGCGCGGGCACCCATGGGATTGTCGAGGCCTCCCGGCATGCCGTTGATGTGTTTGGCGAGCGAGGGGATTTGCTCAAGATGATAGGGGGCTGGCACCCATACGGGCCATTTCGCCATGCGCTTGATGACCGCCTCGCCTGTCCACGCCTTGCTTGATTTGCCCACGGCGACGCCGTAACGCATCGCCTGGCCGCCTCCCTGCACATGGTAGAGAAAGCAGCGCTTGGCATCGACGACAATGGTTCCCGCCGGCTCCTGGGTCTTAAAGGCCATCTCGCGCCGCTGAAATTTAAACGCGACCTTCTTCGCTTCGGATTCGGGGACCGGAAATGGTTCGCCCTCCTGCGCAAGTGCTCGGGAAACGGGGGCAAAGCCGGCGAAAAGCGCTGAGCTCAGCAGTGCGCGGCGTGTAATCGGCATTTAAATCCCTACTCCCAATTCAAGGCATTTTTTTAACGCGGCACGAGCCAAGAAGCAATGAGGCTAAGGCGCTGGATTGGCTGCCCGCCATTTTGCGGCAAGCTGTTCCGCCTTGGCCAGTTGCTCGGGGGTCATCAGCTTTGCCACCATATCACGATACCTGACGGCTTCGGCATCTCCGCCATCCGCCTTCAGGCTGAACCAGAGATGGGCCTGCACATTGTCCTGGCGCACGCCTTGGCCATTGTAATACATCAAGCCGAGCGTGTATTGCGCGGGCCCATGGCCCTGCAAGGCGGCCCTGCGATACCATTTGGCGGCTTCGACAAAATCCTGCGGCACGCCCTGTCCGCTGCCGTACATCATTGCAACATCGTGCTGGGCCAGCGCATATCCCTGCTTGGCGGACCTCAGATACCATTTGAGGGCCTGCGCATGGCTTTGCGTGACGCCTTTTCCATTGGCATAGAGCGCGCCGAATTTATGCTGCGCCGGTGCGTAGCCCTGCCTGAGGGACTCACGGTACCATTTGAAGGCTTCGGCGTAATCCTGTGGTAGGCCTTGTCCATCCTCATAACCGATGCCGAGGCTGTACTGGGCTTTGGGATGTCCCTGTTCGGCAGCCAAGCGGTACCATTTGGCGGCTTCAGCGGAATCCTGCGCCACGCCCTGGCCGTTCGCGTAACTGACGCCGAGATTGTATTGGGCCGCGGCGTTTCCATGTTCGGCGGCCCTCCGGTACAGCTTGACGGCCTCCGCCGGGTCTTGCGGCACTCCCTGGCCCTTCTCGTACATCACCGCGAGATTCTGCTGCGCTTCGAAAATTCCCTGATCGGCGGCCTTCAGATACCACTTTGCAGCCTCCACATAGTCCTGCGTTACGCCCCTGCCGGTCTGATACATTCTTCCGAGATTGTGCTGCGCCAGAGCTTCTCCCTGGTCAGCGGCCTTGCGATACCACTTTGCGGCCTCGGCATAGTCCTGCGGCACGCCCTGCGCCTTATCGTACATGGTCCCCAGAGAAAGCTGAGCTTCAGCAACGCCTTCTTCGGCCAGGGGCTTCCACTTCTGCAGGGCCGTCGCATAGTCGCCCCTGTGAAATGCGATGTAACCTTCCTCGTACTTCCCCACCCAGGAAACGGCTGGAAGGTGAAGGGACATCAAGAACAACATCAGCAAGAACTTGGCAGTCATGTCTCCCGGCTCATTCCTTGGCGCGATCTGTTACCGTGCCGAATCATACCCTGTTCTCCGTCCCCTCGGCTAGCGGCAAGGGAAAGCGGCCGCGCCCGGAAATGGTCCACGGCAGGGGGAATGAATGACCGGCCGGTTTCGGCATTCCTTGCAAGTTCCTCGCGGGAAATCCCCAAAAGGCTGTATTTTACAGGGAGCAAGGCGTCCCGGCTTTCTTTCTTGCAAGGGCAAATCCTATCCTCTACAACGCGGCGCACGTGCCGTGCCCAGGTAGCTCAGTTGGTAGAGCAGCGGACTGAAAATCCGCGTGTTGTACAAAATAAACCCCATTTTTATTGGCTTATTTCAACGATACGCGGAAGCCGTAACAAATCTGTTTCATCGATGAGATTTTCTTTTGCTGAATCAATGGTTTGGGATCAAGAAGTTTCAAGAATGTTTTTTCTCAGGCGGGCACAATATGAGCAATGGATGATCGCCGGAATTCAGTCAATCCTCCGTCCGCTTTTGGTTTGTTTGCGACTAGGGGTGTAGAAAGCGACATTTCCGCTTAGGGCCGATTTTGTTGCAGAAAGCATTTGAATTTACCGCCGAACAGTGATTCCGTTGCTCATAGGGAAACGAGGGCGGAGACGGGCCATGATGGGGCGGCGCAATCAAGACCAGGGCCATCTGTTCTATTCGTTTGACCTTGA
>JBBQNU010000214.1:0-4469 GCA_038330285.1 Hyphomicrobiales bacterium
CTTCTCAAGCGCACCGAAAGCGATTTGGGTCCCTTCCTCGAAAAGGTGAAACCCATCATCGAAGCGGTGCGCCTCGAAGGTGACACGGCCCTCTCGCGCTTTGCCGGGCAATTTGACGGAGCCCTCGTCGATGAAACCGCCATCGCTGCAACCCCGGAAGATTTCGACCGCGCCCACACCGAACTGGAAGCGGACGTCAGGGAAGCCATTATCTTCGCCGCCGCCAACATCCGCAAATTCCACGAACTGCAAAAACCTGAATCATCATGGAGCGCCGAAATCCGCCCCGGCCTTCATGCCGGCGACCGCACCACGCCAATCCCATCCGTCGCCTGCTACATTCCACGCGGCAAGGGTTCCTTCCCGTCATCAGTCCTGATGACTTGTATCCCCGCCGGCGTTGCCGGCGTCGAAGACATCTGCATCGTAACCCCACCCGGCCCCGATGGCCGCATTGATGCGGCCTCCCTCGTGGCCGCCCGTGCGGCCGGTGTCAGCAAAGTTTACAAAGTCGGCGGCGCCCAAGCCATCGCCGCCGTGGCCTATGGCACTAAAACCATTTCAAGATATGCGAAAGTCGTGGGCCCCGGCTCGCCCTGGGTCGTGGCCGCCAAGCGCCTGCTCGCCGATCTCATCGACACGGGCACGCCAGCAGGCCCCAGCGAAGCCATCATCTTTGCCGACGAAACAACCGATGGCCGCCTCGCCGCCCTCGACCTGCTCATCGAAGCCGAGCACGGCGATGACAGCTCCGCCTTCATCGTCACCACAAGCAAGGAAGTGGCTGACGCAGCCCTGGCCGCCATCCCCACCTATTGGCACCGGATGGGTCCAAACCGCGTGAACTTCACCAAGGCCGTTCTCGCCTCAAGCCGCGGCGGCATTCTTCTCGCGAAAGATACCGCCGATGCCATGGCCTTCATCAACGACTACGCCCCCGAGCATCTGCAAATCCTCTCCAAGGAACCGCGCAAATATCTGCCGCTCGTCAAAAACGCCGGAGAAATCCTGCTCGGCGAACACACGCCCTCAACCCTGGGAAATTTCGTCCTCGGCCCCAGCCACGTCCTGCCCACCGGCGGCTGGGCCAAAACCTTCTCCGCCCTCAGCGTCCATGATTTCATGAAACGTACATCAGTAGTTGAAGTCACACCCCAAGCCTATCCCGAACTGGCAAAACACGCTGCCGTTTTCGCCAAATACGAAGGCTTCGATGCCCACGCTAATGCCGTCTCGGATCTGCGCAAGAAACTGCTGGGGAACTAACGCAGAGCAACAGCCGCAATTCCCTCAACCCCTGTCGTTTCAGCGCATTAAAAGAATTGAGCGTCAGGCTAATCTAGCACCATGAACACAGCAACCGGCAGCATTACTTCAATTGACCACGCCAGCAGCAGGCGTCGCGGCATTCTTCTCGTCGCGGGCTCGGCAGTTGTCTGGAGCTTTGGCGGCGCCATCGCCCGCTTTCTCGAAGTTGACGATAGCTGGACCGTGGTTTTCTGGCGTTCCCTTTTCGCCGCAATTTTCCTGTTGGGCTTCATGCTCTGGCGCGATGGTCCCCGTGGCACCATCGCCCTGTTCAAAGGCATGGGGCTGGCAGGTCTCGGCGTCGCCCTGTGCTTTGCCATCGCCTCCAGCTCCTTCGTTGTGGCGCTGGCCTATACGACGGTGGCCAACATCCTGCTCATGCAGGCCGGCGTACCGCTGATCGCCGCTCTCCTCACCTGGACCCTGTTTCGTGAAAAAATTTCAGGCGCCACCTGGGCCGCCATCGCGGCGGTGATCGCCGGGGTTGCCATCATGGTCTCGGAATCCTTCACCGGAAAGGTCTCGCCGATTGGCGATGGCCTGGCCCTTCTAATTTCCGTGATGTTCGCCATTGCGACAGTCATTACCCGGCGCCACGCCCACGTGCGCATGGCCCCTGCCGTTTGCCTTGCGACCACGATGGCCGCATGTTTCGCAGGCTTGCTCGCCGGTCACTATGCCGTAAGTGCTGCAGATCTTGGCTGGCTGGTTGCCTTTGGCGCACTAAACTTGGGTCTCGGCCTCGTCATGTTCACAACCGGCGTCAGACTGCTCCCCGCTGCCCTTGCAGCCCTTGTGGGAACCCTGGAACCGGTGCTCGGCCCCATCTGGGTGTGGCTGGTCCACAACGAAATCACGTCCGGGCGAACCCTGCTCGGCGGCGCCGTGGTCTTCACCGCACTGGTCATTCACTTGCTCATTGACTGGCAGCGGCAGTCTCGCGCGCAAATCCGGTAATCTCCGCCAAGAAAATCGCCGCGAATTTTTCCTGCTTGGCCGCCCCCACGCCATGCACCTCGCCGAAATCCCATTTGGTGAGCGGCACCCGCGCCGCCATGTCGATCAGCGTGCGATCCGAAAAAATCACATAGGCCGGAACCCGCGCCTGCTTGGCAAGCTGCATGCGCAAGGCCTTCAGCCGCACCAGCAAAGCCCCGGCGCGCGGATCGGCTTCACTGATTTTCGCAATAATCTCAGCCCGCGCCGCCTTCTTCGTAGCCCGTTGCTCCACCTTGCGATAGCGGAATTCACCACCGCCATTCATCAAGGAGCGGGCCTTGGGCGCAAGCGACAGCCCGCCAAAGCCGCCAACATCATGAACCAGGAAACCCGCCCCCACCAGTTGCCGGATAATCCCCTGCCATTCAGTACGCGGACGATCCTGCCCAAGCCCGAACACCGGCAACTCCGTGTGTCTCAGCGCCACGGCCTTGTCGTTGGCCTTGGCCATCAGCACATCAACGATATGCACGGCCCCGAAGCGTTCGCCCGTAGCCCGCACCGTTTCAAAAATTTTATTGGCTTCTGCACTGCCGTCAATCGTTTCCCGGGGACTCAGGCACACATCGCAATTCCCGCAAGCCTCCGCCGCCTCGCCGAAATAGCCCAGCAGCGAAACCCGCCGGCAGCTCGGCGCTTCGCAATAGGCCACCAGCGCCTCCAGCCTGCGGTTCTCCCGGCGCTTGTGCTCGTCATTCGCCTCGCCCTGTTCGATAAATTGCCGGCGCAGGCGGATGTCGCCAAGGCCAAACACCATGTGGGCAACCGCTGCTTCGCCATCGCGCCCGGCCCGGCCAATCTCCTGGTAATAGGCATCAAGCGACGATGGCAAATCCGCATGAAACACAAAGCGCACATCGGGCTTGTCGATCCCCATGCCAAAGGCAATCGTGGCGCAAACGATCACGCCCTTTTCCGACATGAACAGATCCTGTGTCTCCGCGCGCTGTAAAGGCGTGAGGCCCGCATGATAAGCCACGGCGCGATGCTTCTTCTCCACCAGAACCGCCGCGATCTCTTCTGTGCTCTTGCGCGACAGCGCATAAACAATCCCGCTTTCACCCGCATAGTCCTCAAGAAAGCGCAGGAGCTGCTGCCGGACATTATCCTTGTTCTGCACCGTCAGCTTTATGTTTGGCCGGTCAAACCCCGCAACAAAAACCTCCGCCTTCCCGCCAAACAGCTTCTTCACAATATCGCGCCGCGCCGCCCCGTCGGCAGTTGCCGTGAACGCCCCGATCGGCGCCTCCGGAAACGCCTCACGCAGGCCGTGCAACGCCTCATATTCCGGCCGGAAGGAAGCCCCCCAATGCGAAATGCAGTGCGCCTCGTCAACCGCGATCAGCTTCACATCCAGCTTCTGCAAGGCCGCAATCATCCGATCCGTCATCAGGCGTTCCGGCGCCAGGTACAAAATCCGCACCAGCCCCGCCGCCACCCGCTGCCAGATATCGACATTCACCTCCCGCGAAGCCGCCGAATTGATCGTCTCCGCCGCAACCCCCGCCAGTTTCAGCGCCGCAACTTGGTCCTGCATCAAAGCCACCAGCGGCGAAACCACAATCGTCAGCCCCTGCTTCACCAGCGCTGGCACCTGATAGCATAAGGACTTGCCGGATCCCGTGGGCATCACAGCTAGAACATGCCGCCCATCGATCAGGTGATCGACAATCTCCTCCTGTCCCGGCCTGAATCCGTCGAAACCAAAGACCTCGCGCAAAACCTTTGCTTTCGGCGTCATCGCCCCCCACTTAACGTTGTTGTGGATATCTGTAGTTCTGCTGACATCTGCTGACTGCTATATCCCTAGAATAACCCATATTGCATACGTTCACGTTTTGATCTAGTCAGGTTTCATGTCAGGCCACAAGCGCGTTATCTCGGTTCAGGGTGCTAGAGAGCACAATCTGAAGAATGTCTCATTGGAAATTCCACGGGACAAACTCATTGTATTCACAGGCCTTTCCGGCTCCGGAAAATCCTCCCTGGCGTTTGACACGATTTATGCCGAAGGCCAGCGCCGCTATGTCGAATCGCTCTCGGCCTATGCGCGTCAATTTCTCGAACGGATGGACAAACCCGATGTTGACGAGATCATCGGCATCGCGCCCGCGATCGCTATCAGGCAAAAGAATGCAACTAAAAATCCACGCTCGACGGTT
>JBBQNU010000215.1:0-4469 GCA_038330285.1 Hyphomicrobiales bacterium
TTGGTGGCGTCCAGCACGTCAAATTCGAATTTGCCGGCAAACTTGTCATCAAAGAGCTGAACCTGGAGTTCCCACTCGGGGAAGTTTCCTGACTTGATGGCTTCCCACAGGTCGCGCCGGTGAAAGTCCGGATCGGCGCCATTGATTTTCACCGCCTCGTTCCAGACAACCGACTGGAGGCCAAGCTTTGGTTTCCAGTGGAACTTCACAAAGGTGGACGCGCCATCGGCATCAACAAGCCGGAAGGTGTGGACGCCAAAGCCTTCCATAAAGCGGAAGGAGCGCGGCAAGGCCCGGTCGGACATGACCCACATGATCATGTGCATACTTTCGGGGGTCAGGCTGATGAAATCCCAGAAATTGTCATGGGCCGATTGGGCCTGGGGAAAAGCGGAATCGGGTTCTTCCTTCACCGCATGGACCAGGTCGGGAAACCTCATGGCATCCTGGATAAAGAAAACCGGGATATTATTGCCGACGAGATCCCAATTGCCTTCCTTGGTATAGAGCTTGACCGCAAAGCCGCGCACATCGCGGGCGAGATCAACGGAGCCCTTGCTGCCGGCGACCGTGGAAAAGCGGACAAAGGCCGGGGTTTTCTCACCGGCGCGCTGGAACAAATCAGCGCGGGTATATTTTGACAGAGATTTATAGTTTTCAAAGTAGCCATGTGCGCCGTAGCCGCGGGCATGGACCACGCGCTCGGGAATACGCTCATGGTCGAAATGAAAAATTTTCTCGCGAAAATGGAAATCTTCAAGGGCGGTGGGGCCCCGCGCGCCAATCTTGAGCGAATTGTGGTCGTCAGCGACCGGGCCGCCCTGTGCAGTGGTCAGAACGGGGAAACCATCTTCAGCGGTTTGATGCAACTCACCACCCTCACCGCGCCTCACGCTCTGATCGTGAATCTTCGCGGCATTCTTCGGAGTCTTCTTCGCTGATTTGGCCATGAGGGGACCCCTGCTGGTAGGTGAAAGGATTTCAATTTTGTGGGAGGCGGATAAGGAAAAGGGGCGGCAGCCTAGCCACCGCCCCGCATTCTTACTCAGCAGCCATTTGGGCTTTCTGATTGATGGAAGCGTCAGCGAGTGCCGACAGGTCAACGTCGGTCTGTTCTTCTTCTTCCAGGGTCTCATTCAAGAGCTCGGCGGCATCGGTATGGCCGAGCATTTCAGCCCAGCGCTTCAACGTGCCGTAACGGGACATTTCATAATGTTCCACGGCTTCGGCCGCGCCAATGAGGCCCGCATCAAGGGCGGCGGTGCCCTTGTAGTCCTTCATGATTTCGGCGCCTTCTTCAAGAATGCCGTCGATCGCCGGGCAGGTCTTGCCCTGGGGCTTCTTGTCGATGATCGCGAACACCTCAATCAGGCGTTCCACCTGGCCTTCGGTCTGATCGTGGTGTTTTTCAAAGGCGGCCTTCAATTCCGCGCTCTGGGCGGCCTTGGCCATTTTGGGCAAGGCAGCAAGGATTTTGCGCTCGGCATAGTAAATATCCTTGAGGGTGTCGTGAAACAGGTCGTCCAGGTTTTTCTCGGCCATGATGTTCTCCTAAATCCATTGTGGCGACAAGGAGAAGAGCTCTTCCCTTCTCAAGCCGATTCAATCTGCGGCCAATGATTTGGTTCCAGCCGTGGAAAATTTTCTTTGAAATCTGCCATTTGCATGAACCGCGCGGCGAGGCGTCTTGCCAGTCTGGGCTTTTGCGGCGAGCTGGGCAAACTGCTCCTTGATCCCGTCCAGTTCTTCCTGGGACCGGTCCTCCAGATTGATGAAGCTGTTCTGCGCTGTTCCGACAGCGCGGATAATTTCATCCAGCTTGATTTGCAGGGCCAGTCCGTCGCGGTTCTGGCTGTTTTGAATAACGAAGACCATGAGAAATGTGCCAATGGTCGTTCCCGTATTCACCACCATTTGCCAGCTTGGGGAAAATCCGAAATAGGGGCCGCTTATGGCCCAGGCCAATATCGGCAATGCCGCAATACAAAATGCCGCAGAGCTTCCCGTCCATTTGGAAACCTTCGACGCGAAGACGGCAAATGACTTTTCAAATTCGACAATTCCCATGATTTCCTCCCGCGATATGCGGACTCCTCAACTGGCAGTGAGGGCGGAAGTTCCGGCACCCCGCAAAAGACAAAAATTTTATCCCGCACGCGAGAGGCCGGGGCGGGTGCCGCCCTGCTTCCAACGCATAGGTTCACTGCTTCGTGAGTTTGAAAACCCATGGCATGTATGATAACTGGCCGGGTTACAGAATACACGGCTGCACTTGCAGCCAGATGCAGGATTTATAAGTGCCAAACCGTGTTTCCCGTCGCAAGCTGCTTGTGTGTGGCTTTTTCCTTATTGCAAATTCCTCGGTTGCCGCCGCCGCCGACGGCGAAGGCCTGTTCAAGGCGATGCGAGACCAAGCGCGCAGGCGCAACAATGAGGCTCCCGTGCCGGATGAAGCCGCGGGACCCGCGGAGACTTTCGATGATGCATCGGCAGCCGAGGAAGAGTATTTCGACCCCGATCTGCTGCCCCCTCCCGAATCCGAAATTGATTATCCGGTCGAGATGGTTGACCCATCGCTGATCAAGAGCGCCTTTCGGCGGCAAGTGGTCGAATTCGATGGCTATGAGGAGCCTGGGACCATCGTGGTTGATCCCCATGAACACTTTCTCTACCACGTGCGCGATGACGGCCGGGCCATGCGTTACGGTGTCGGCGTCGGGCGGGCGGGTTTCGCCTGGTCCGGCGATGCGGAAATCAGGATGAAGCGCCGCTGGCCGCGCTGGGTGCCGCCCCGGGAAATGGTGGACCGGGACAAGCGGGCAAAGAGATGGGTCAACGGACAGCCGGGCGGGCCGCAGAATCCCCTGGGGGCGCGGGCCCTCTATCTGTTTGCGGACGGCAAGGACACGCTGTACCGCATTCATGGCACGACCGAGCCAGGCACCATCGGAAAGTCGGTCTCATCGGGCTGCATCCGGATGCTGAATGAGGATGTGGCTGACCTGTTCGACGCGGTGGAGATCGGAACCCAGGTCGTGGTGCGCGCAGCGTAGGATTGGCGCGGGCCATTGGGAGATTTGAGCAGCTGTTTTATATCAGCAGATGAGCCAGTTTATTCTTTTTTGGGAAATGCACGGCTTCTGATTATGTAAACATATCACTTTGACCCGCCAGTCCGCCTGTAGTATTCCGCCTTATGCCCAAGGTGCAATGAAGGGATCATTGAAGTTTCAACAGTGTTCCGGAATAGCTATGCCGAGTGGCCGCCGGAGTCTGGAATCCCCGAGCTTTGCGAACAATGCGAAGAAATTCCAGTGCGTCTGATCAAGCGAAAATGGAGGTCGAGCGTGACGAGCCGCAGGGTATACTTGGCTGGGCCAATCGCTGGCATTGAATAACAAGAAGGACACCGAAAAAGACCCTCCCACCGAAGAATAAGCGCTAGCTGAGTTCCTCGCCCGCTTCCTTAACACTTCGGCGTGGTTTTTTGATCAGTCTTTTGTATTCGCTTTCTGGGATGCCATATGAGCCATTGGCCACATCGATGAGTTGAGCAGGCTTCAAGATTGAGATTTTACCCCGAGATGCCTTGATAATTTTCCGGCCTTCAAGCTTGTTCACTGCCTCCGTAACGCCTGCTCGCCGCACTCCAAGCATGTCTGAAAGGAAGTCATGAGTCATCGTGAAATCATTGATTCCCACCCGGTCCCGGTACATTGCCAGCCAGCGAGCGAGACGCTGGGTCACTGCGTAGCGCACGTTGGCAACAGCAGTCTGCGCGACTTGAACGTTGAACACATGAACAAATTTCAAGAGTGCAGCAAGAAGGGTCGGGCTCCTCAGAATCGCCTGCTGTATTTCTGCCTTTTTTATCCTGAGGGCACGACCTTGCAACTGCACCACTATCTCAAAGGGAGCGCTATCAGCGAAAAGAATGACGGCGCTTCCCACAAACCCCTCTCGACCTATGATACCTGTTTCACCTCTCGCTCCAGAAGCAGTGACCGCAATTACGGAGA
This sequence comes from Hyphomicrobiales bacterium, assembly GCA_038330285.1. Classification (GTDB taxonomy): domain Bacteria; phylum Pseudomonadota; class Alphaproteobacteria; order Rhizobiales; family Aestuariivirgaceae; genus Aestuariivirga. Next base: position 4,020 of record JBBQNU010000215.1, read on the forward strand.
CGATTCCCGAGGTTGGAAAATAGGCATATTCCCATTCCTGATTGGGTTGATAGAGGTTTTCGCCCGCCGCCATATCAACCCACTCCAGGTCTGGCAGCAGAATCCGGAAATCAGACGCGCTGAGGTGAGCGAGGAGCTGGTTCTCAATCGTTGATTGCTGCAAAATAAATTTCCCATTTTTACGTGGGGAGCATGTCGCAGACTTAGCACGTTGGGGCCACCTTTGGTACGTTTATTACTAAGAGCCCGTTTCGAAAAGAGTTGAGTGGTTGAGGCAGGCGTGATTCCAAGAGGGTGTCGAAACCTGAGTGGAATGAGCCATGTGGACCCCAACCACCCGACGGCAGTATAGCCGCAGTGAGTTGCGTTATCAGAGTGATTTGTCAGACAAGGAGTGGCGGCTGATTGCAGCGTGGATGCCGCCGCAGAGGGCTCAAGGCCGCCCGCTGG
>JBBQNU010000216.1:0-4432 GCA_038330285.1 Hyphomicrobiales bacterium
CGTCAGTGTGCTGTTGAGCCGCGAAGCCTCGGCCTCACCGAAACCATGCTCTTCGGCTCACAGGCCTTCCTTGAGGATGCGGCGGCCTTTGCGCTTGCCAACCACTTCCCCGAAGTCGATGCCATGAAGCAAAACTACGAACGCCGCGCCCGCGCCCTTGTTGCGGGATTGAAAGGCGCCAAAAACATATCCGCCCGCATGCCCGAAGGCGGCATGTTCGTCATGGTCGATGTGCGCAAGACGGGCCTCAGCGGCGAGGACTTCGCGCGGAAACTGCTGGCTGAGGAAAACGTCGTCACCATGCCCGGCGAAAGCTTCGGCGCCGGCGGCGCCGGCCACGTCCGCGTAGCCCTGACAGTCGATGAAAAGCAGATCACCGAGGCGTGCAAGAGGATTGCCAGGCTGGCGGCGGTGCTCTAGTCAGGAAAGCCCGCATGGGATGTTCCGGCTAAGGCGTTTGCGTGCCGTTTTCCGTTCCCGCGAAAACCTTGCCCAAAATTTCGAAAGTCTCGGCCTCAGTCAACACACCGTCGCCATTGGGATCTGCTTTCAGCATAGCGCGGGCGAGCGCAGCCTGTTGGGTGAATCCGCCATAATCGCGGTTTCTTTCCGGATCAGCTTTTGAAACCTCAATCCCTGACAGCTGGCCATCGCCATCAGCGTCTGCCTTCATGATTTTATCGGCGCGCACAGCTATCTCTCTTTTAAAGTTGGCGAGGATGGCGGCATCGGATTGCCGGCGCATGCCTCGGCCAGATTCATAAGCCAGGACTAATTCAAGCTCTTCGCGGGTAACGACAAGATCGCCGTCGAGATCATACTTGAGCTTTTGGGCCGCGAACTGCGCCCGGGTCTGGGCTGTCCTTACTTTTTCCGCCAGATCAACATCCTGAAGGCTCACACCATTGCCATCACGGTCTATTTCCATGAAGAGCCGGGAGAACTTATTGAGCGCGGAGGAAGTGTCTCCGCTCGTCTGGGAAGACTCCAGATAAAGTTTCCGTATGTCCTGAATGGCGGCATCTTCCGCAAGGGCAGCACCTTCCCATGGCAAGGCCAAAACAAATGCTGCACTTGAACATAAGAGCAATTGCGCCGCACGTTTAAATATCTGGCTGAACATGGGGGTCCTCTCAACCTTGACTTGAACAGGTGTGATAACACCACTCAATGTCACAAAGCAGGCAAAGCCAGCGCTTGGTTAAGCAAGGCTTACGATCTGGAAAAATATAAATATCAGGGTCAAGTCACCTGATAGCCGAATTCCTCGGCCTGTTCCGTCAGCCATTCCCAGAAGCTTTCCGAGAATCCGCGGAACACCGAAAGCTCGAAAGCATCCCGCCCTGTGCGCGTAAGATGCACGCCCACATGGGCCATTTGCGTGAGCGCGCTCTTGCCAATCGCAAATTCGCTGTCATGCAGGTCAACCGGTGTGCCCTTGCACAATACCTGGCGCACCTTCGGTCCCTCGATCCGGATGCTCACCCGGCCATGGCTTTGATCGGAGCAGGAGGCAAGGCCTTCGAGCTTTTTGCGCACCTCGTCAAAGGGGCGGTCGAGAACGAAATATTGCTCCGCTCCGGCCCACTGCACAGTGGCCCCGCGCCAATTCTTCAAGCTGTCATCAAGCGCCTTCCCCTTGCCCTTGCGCGCGATCACCGTAGCGATCAATGCGGGATGGCGCACTGAAAACATGACGCCCGGCGCCCCATGACCGGCACCGAAGCGGCCTTGGATGGCAATGTCGGCAAGCGGTGAGATCCTTTGAAACTTCTCAGGCATGGAGTTTCCTGTTCTCCCTGTCGTAATGCATGGGATCGCAGATCACGCCGAACATGTGGATGTTGCGGACGCCATCGAAAATCTTCACCACTTCGCCATGCCGCTCCCGCCCATTGGACAGCAGCGCCAGCCCCAGCCACATGTTCAGTATGGGCGACCACGCAACGGATGAAATATACCCCTGATCTGCTGCCATCGATGGCGCATCATCCTTCTTCAGGATATGCGAGCCCGAACGAATCTTGTCAGCAATGTCAAAAGGCCTGATCCCCACAACGCATTGCCGGTTCTTATCCGTGAGGCCTTCGCGCGCCGCCATCATCCGCCCGATGTAATCCTTTTTGGACGACATCATTTTACCAAGACCAAGATCAGCCGCCGTTGTGGTGCCATTGAGTTCACCACCCGCCACGTGGCCCTTCTCGATGCGCATGATGGAGAGCGCCTCGATGCCATAGGGCACAATGCCGAATTCCTCACCCGCCTGCATGACGCTGCGCGCCACGAGGTTTCCGTAATCCGCCGGCACCGCCAGCTCATAGGCATGCTCTCCCGAGAAAGAAATGCGGAACAGCCGCGCGTTCATGCCGCCGAGAATGCTGATCTCCTTGGCCGCCAGATAAGGAAAGCTCGTGTCATCCAGCGTCACCTTGTCCACGATCTTCTGCAAGGTCGCCCGCGCTTTCGGCCCGGCAATCGCCATCTGCGCCCACTGTTCCGTCACCGAAACATATTGCACGTCAAGTTCCGGCCAATGGGCCTGATGGCAGAATTCCATGTGGCTCATGACGCGGGCCGCATTGGCCGTGGTCGTCGTCATCAGGAAATGATCAGGCCCCAGGCGCGAGGTCGTGCCATCGTCAAACACGATGCCGTCTTCGCGCAGCATCAGGCCATAGCGCGCCTTGCCCACATCAAGCGTGCTGAAGGTGTTGCAATACAAACGGTTGAGAAATTCCGCCGCGTCTTTACCCTGCACATCGATCTTGCCAAGGGTGGACACATCACAGAGGCCAACCCGTTCGCGTGTCACCGAAACTTCGCGCGAGGCGCTTGCCAGCCAATCCTCGCCCTCTTGTGGAAACCACGACGAACGCATCCACAATCCCGTCTCGACAAAAACCGCACCAAGCTCATCCGCCCAGTCATGCAGCGGGGTTTTGCGTACCGGCTGGAAATGGTGCCCGACAAAAGGCCCGGCAATCGCGCCAAAGGAAACCGGCGTGTAATAGGGCCGGAACGTGGTGGTGCCCACCTGGTCCATCGTGCGGCCCGTGGTTTCCGCCAGGATGGCAATCGCGTTCACATTGCCAAGCTTGCCCTGATCAGTCGCCATGCCCGTCGTGGTATAGCGCTTGGCGAGCTCGATATCGCGGTAGCCCTCCTGCGCCGCCAGCGGCAAATCTTTCGCCGTCGAATCATTCTGGTAATCGACAAAAGCCTTGCCCGTAGACTCCTTCACCCACCACAAGGGCGTGATGGAAAATGCTTCATCGCGGCATTTCGGAATAGCGGGCGTCTTGCCCTTCAGCGTGCCGGCCCGTGCGCCATCGGCCAGGCATTCCGACAGCAGCATCCGGCCAGCCGCCGAACCCGCTGCGATAAAGGCATTTCCAACTTGGGACGGTACAAACCCAGCAATGCCCTCATCCCACTTCGGCTTGGCGCCACGATGGCACATGAGATTGACTATCGGGCTCCAGCCGCCAGACATGGCCACAGCATCGCAGGGAATAACGCGATGTCCGTTAAGTTCCACAGCTGTGACACGCTTGCCGCCCCTCACATTGATGATCGCGCCGCCACGAATGACCGGAACCCCGCCTGCATCCGCCGCGGACTCCTTGCGCGAGTCAATGATGACTTCCACATGCACGCCATGGGCCCGCATGTCCCGCGCCGTGCGGTAACCCGAATTATTGTTAGTGAAGACGACAACCGATTGTCCCGCCGCTGTGGCATAGCGGTTGGCATAGGTCCGTAACGCACCCGCTGTCATCACTCCCGGCACGTCATTGCCGCCGAACACGATGGGGCGTTCTTCCGCTCCCGTCGCCATCACCGCACGCTTGGCCATGATGCGCCAATACCGTTGCCGGGGCTCGTAAGGCGAAGGTTCCAGCACATGGTCATTCACCCGCTCGACCGCGCCGAAAATATTATCGTCATACCAGCCGAAAATCGTCGTGCGGGGCATGAGCGTAACATTGGGCATGGCGCTGAGTTCGGTAATCCCGGCCATGGCCCATGCATGGCCTGACATGCCGCCGATCTCTTCATTCTCATTGAGCAGTGAGCCGCCCAGCGCCGAACTTTCATCGGCAAGAATGACGCGCGCTCCGGATCGTGCGGCCGTGAGCGCGGCCATCAATCCGGTCGGCCCGGAGCCCACGATGAGCAGGTCACAGTGGCCATAGGCCTTTTCATACTTGTCCGGGTCCGCTTCCTTGGAAGCATTTCCCAATCCAGCAGCTTTCCGGATGATGGGCTCATAGATCTTCTCCCAGAAACTCTTGGGCCACATGAAGGTCTTGTAATAGAAGCCCGCCACGAACATGGCTGAGGCCAGCGAATTCAGCGCGCCGATATCAAACTCCAGCGACGGCCAGCGGTTCTGGCTCCTTGCCGCCAGCCCGTCATAAAGCTCAAT
>JBBQNU010000217.1:0-4373 GCA_038330285.1 Hyphomicrobiales bacterium
AAGGCGCTCCGCGACATTCACGAGGTCGAGGGCCGCAACTCCGAAGTACAGCTTGGCGACGGCCGCTGGTTGCAGATCAACGAACGCCGCACCAAGGATGGCGGCTTCGTGTCGGTGGGAACCGACATCACGGCGCTGAAGAAACAGGAAGAGCGCCTGCTCCTTTCCGAACGCACCCTGATGATGACGGTGCGCGACCTGCAGAAGGAGCGCCTGCTCGCCGACCAGCAATCGCAGCGCCTGGCGGACCTCGCCGACAAGTACGCGCGCGAGAAAACCCGGGCCGAAACGGCCAACCGCTCGAAGTCGGAATTCCTCGCCAACATGAGCCATGAGCTCAGGACACCGCTTAATGCCATCATCGGGTTCAGCGAAGTCATGCAGGAAGAGATGTTTGGTCCGCTGGGCTCAGGCAAATACACGGAATACTCGCACGACATTCACAAGAGCGGGCAATTCCTTCTCGACGTGATCAATGACATTCTCGACATGTCAAAAATCGAGGCGGGCCGCATGGAGCTTGAGCTTACGACGCTTTCCCTGCCATCGATCATTGACGACATCATGCGCTTCGTCGGACCGCGCGCGGCGGAAGGCAAGGTTGAAATCATCCTTGATCTTCCCAAAACCTGCCCCATAACCGCCGACCGGCGCGCCCTGAAACAGGTGTTCATCAACCTGATGTCGAATGCCGTAAAGTTCACGCCGGAGGGCGGCCAGGTCAAGGTGTCGGTCGCCAAAACCAAGGAAGGGGCGCGGGTCACCATCAGCGACACCGGGATCGGCATTCCGCACAATGACATCGAAAAACTGGGGCGCCCCTTCGAGCAGGTGGAAAACCAGTTCACCAAGAGCAAGGGCGGCTCGGGACTCGGGCTGGCGATCTCAAAATCCCTGGTCGACCTGCACAACGGCTCACTCACCATCGACAGCACGGTTGGGTCAGGGACGACGGTGACCGTGGAACTTCTTACCAGCCCAACTGCAGAAAATTCCAAGGCGGCGTAAGCGGAACTTGTGGCATCTTACCATAAGTTCCAAACCTACTTCCTCCAGTTCCTGCTGCGGCTGGCACGGTCGCGGATGGCGTTTGCCAACACCTTGCGTTCGCCGGGAGTCAGCAGGGCAATAATGTCCAAGGCTGCATCGCCGCCACGTGCCGCCAGTTTTCCGGATTGGCCAGCGAACTCACTGACCACAAGCTTGACCTTTTCCACGTCATAGGGCTCGGACACGAGGGCATCGGCCAGTTTGGCGGCGACGGATTCAGTGCCTTCCCGGTCGGCACGGAAATCCTTGCGGTACTGCTTCAGGATGTCGAGAAGAACTTTCCGCCTGTCGCTGGGCATTTCGGCAAAGAAACCGCGGGGGATGAGCTGGGTATAGCTTGCGCCGATGAAGCGCTGCGGGCCGCCGTGGGTGAAATAGCGCGTGGCGATTGCCGCGCCAATGAACAGGTTGAGGGCGAGCGAGGCGATCAGCAGGGCTGTCCACCAGCGCGAGCCTTGGCCTGGCCAGTATCGGGATCTTGTCGGCAAGCCGTCGTCACTCATGTCACGTCACCTTCTGCATAGCTTTCAGCGTCATCAAGGCCGGTAGAGGGCATGGAATCCGACATATCCGCCACTCCATCGGTAATGGCCTCGGGAAGATAGGCATCGAACGTGTCCTTGGAACCGAGATAAATGCCAAGGGCCAGGGCTGCCGCCAGCGGCAGGCCTATGGTCCAGCCCTGCATTCTGGGGCGCGGCTGAAAGGGCACAACATTCGACTGCTGCCCGGCCGACTGAATGGCCAGCATGAGGCGCGCCTCGGCGCCTTCGGGCACCGCGGGATCGGTGGCGCGCTTCAGGAGCTTCGCAAGTGCCGCGTCCATCTGGGTCTCGTCATATTTTTCCATCGTACACCTTCATCCGGCTTTCGAACTCAACTCATCCAACAACCCGCGCCAGTCTTCGGCGAGGCTTTCCCGCAGGGCCCGCTTGCCACGGGTCAAAAGGGACTCAATGGCTTCCACGGAGATGTCCATCACCGAGGCCGCCGAAATATTGCTCATGCCCTCGAAGTAAACGAGAGTTACCGCCAGTTTCTGCCGCTCAGGCAAGCTGGCGATGGCCTGGTTAACGCGGGCCGTCACCGCCTGCTCCTCCAGCTCGGCACCCGTCACCTGGCGGGGGTCTGCCACTTCTGCAATGGCATCAATGTCGGCGTAGGGCTTGCGGCGCAGACGGTCGATCGCCAGATTGGAAGCCACGCGCATCAGCCAACCTTTAAGGGCCTTGGCCTCACGGATTTGCGCCGGGTTCTGCCAGAGCTTGACGAAGGCTTCCTGGGCCACGTCTTCGGTTTCGGCGTTGCCGTTCATCATGCGCCACACCATGCGGTACACGGGCTTGTAATAACGCGTGACGAGTTCAGCGAAAGCAGCGGCATCACGGCGAGCCGATGCCAGGAGCAAGGTGGCATCGCTCGCCGTCTGCAGGTCCGCTGAACTGGCTTCCGGTATTTCACTTACTCCATACGCTTCATCCCGGCCTCAGTTGGCCGATGCCGTTTGCAAAGCTTTACGCCATTTTGCGATTTTGAAAATACGCGCCTCGGAAAAAGATACGCCGCCATCACTGTCGGTATCGGCGCCTGCCACCATGGCCTCAATATATTTGTCGAGCTCGGCACGGCTGATGCTGCCGTTCTTGTCGGCATCGAGATTTGCCAGAATGCGGTTGCGCCTGCGTTCCAGAGCGGCCTGGAGCGAGGCGTCGATTTCAGCGATGCTGAGCGCGTTGTCCTTGTTCACATCCATGCCGAGAAACCGCTTCTCGGCCACAGGCGTGAACTCGGCAAGGTTGATCTTGCCATCCTTGTTAAGGTCGATCCGGTCAAAGGATTTCTGGACCTTGGGCAGATAGGGCTCAGCCGCCATGGCAAGGCCGCCTGCCGCAGCAACGCCAGTGATCAACAAAACCGCATACAGAGCTTTCTTGGACATTGTTACCTCCATTGAATTTCGGGAATTCATGCTTCCCAAAGCCAAGACGAAACAGGAACCCGGATTCCGTCGCCACTACTCCACTGGGCCGATCAGCTCGTCAAAAAGGCCCGCAATCCGTTTTTGCGTGTCGTTAACCAGTGATTCGGCGGCCCGGATATCGGGGACGCCGGCAGCGCGGGCAACCAGCTGGTTGAGGCCGGCCGGGGACTTGGCCGGGTCATAGGCGCCGTTCACGCAGAGCCTGAGAACCTGGGTAATCCGGTGGTAAAGCAGGCAGGCCTCCTTGATTTCGCCCGCCATGCCGGCTTCAAGTAAGCCGGCAGTGGCGAGCTTACCCAAGGCCGCATGGGTGTTGGTATCGAGGATTTCCGGGTGGCGCTGGGCATGGATGAGCTGGAGGAACTGGGCGATGAATTCGACCTCGACCAGGCCGCCACGGGCCCGCTTGATATCCCAAAGCCCGGACGAGCCCTGCTCCTTCACCATCAGGCGGCGCATGTCGAGAACATCCTGGCGGGTGGCGGCCGCATCACGCTCGGCGCACAGGCTGGCGGCAATGGCCTGTGAAATTGTTTGCCCGAGATCCTCGTCACCGCTCACCACGCGGGCCCGGGTGAGGGCAAGTTTTTCCCAGGTCCAGGCGGAATTCTTCTGATAGTCGCGGAAACTCTCGAGGCTGGTGGCTACAGGCCCCTGGCCGCCCGATGGGCGCAAGCGCATGTCTACCTCAAACAGCACGCCTTCACCCGTGGGCGCGGTGATGGAGTTGATCAGCCGCTGGGTCAGGCGGGTGAAATACTGGTTCACGCTCAAGGGCTTTGCACCGCGCGAATTTTCCGTTCCGGGCGCGCTGTCATAAATGAGCATGAGATCAAGATCGGAGGAAGCGGTCATTTCGCGTCCGCCCATCTTGCCCATGGCAATCACGCAACTGCGGCCACCAGCCACGTCGCCGTGGCGCAGCCGCATCTCCTGCCGGGCCGAGCCGTGCAGCCGCTGCAGGAGCAGTTCGGCGATGGTGGAAAAAGCAACCCCAGCCTCCACCGCGCTCACAGTTTCTGACAGCACCCGCACGCCGACGCGGAACATCTGCTCGCGGCCAATGATGCGGACACGGTCCACGACTTCGTCGAGCGAGACGCCCACAGGAATGACAGAGGCGATCATGGCCTGGATTTCGCTGGCGCGGGGCAAGGCATCGAAAAAGCCCCTGTCCAGCACCGCATCCAAAACCCGCGGGCGGGCGCTCAATTGTTCGGCCAGGCGCGGTGCGGTTCCCAATATGGTTGCGATGAGATCAAGCAGGTTGGGGTTGGCCTTCAGCATGGAAAAAAGCTGGACCCCGGCGGGCAGCCCGGCGATGAACTTGTCGAAGGCGAGG
>JBBQNU010000218.1:0-4365 GCA_038330285.1 Hyphomicrobiales bacterium
CAACGCGACAACATGCTGGGCGGTGCCGCCAATGTTGCACTTAATATTAAGGCCCTTGGGGGGCATCACACTGGCCCCCGCCGTGGGGCTCTTTGCAACGTCCGAACTTTTGGAAGGAAAGCGCGACCCGCTGATAGCGCCCTATCCCCCAGACCGCCTCCTGAAGGTAAAATGATCCCGCGGCTCGCCCTGAATCGGAAGTTTTTAACGGAAGCTCTTGATCGGGACTCCGAAATCGGGGCAGGCATCTGCCCATGATCAGCGTTGTCCGCGCCCTTGCCGCCGGTGCACTTGGCGGTGCGCTCGCTTTTGCAATCGGGGTTCCCGCGCCATGGCTGGCGGGCAGCCTGATCGCGACGATCATCGCCGTCTATTCCAACCAGACTCTGGAACTCCCGGATTGGCTGCGGACGCTTGCCTTCATCCTGCTTGGCATACAAACCGGAACGGCGGTCAATGCCGATACGCTGTACCGGGCGGCGCAATGGCCGCTGAGCATCGTCTGCATGAGCGTCACCGTGGTGATCATCGTCTGGGCCTGCATGCTGTATTATGAACGCCTGCGAAAATGGGACCGGGCCACGGCGTTTTTTGCCAGCCTGCCGGGCGCGCTTTCGATGGTCATACTGCTGGCAAGTTCCTCGGGCGCCGATATGCGCCGGGTTACGATTTCCCAAAGCGTGCGCCTGTTCTTCCTGATTGCCGCCCTGCCGGTGGTTATCGTGTTCATCTCGCCCCCGCACGATTTAGCGGTGACGACACCGGTGATCGCCAGCCTGTTCGAAATCGTCGTCCTCGTCCTGGCCTCGGCTGTCACGGGCCTGTTTTTCGAACGCCTCAGGGTTCCGGCGGGCCTGATTTTGGGATCGGCGCTGGCCAGCGCCGCGCTGGGCCTCGGTGGGGTGATACATGGCGGCGCGCCCGGTTCCATCCTGATTCCTGCTAACGTCATTCTGGGCGTGATGATCGGCCTGCGCTTCAAGGGCATTTCCCTGGCGGAGCTGCGCACGGTGCTTGGCGACGGGTTTGCCGGATTTTCTGTCGCCATGGTGATTGCGGTGGCGGGGGCCCTGTTCGCCAGCGTTGTGGCCGGCCTGCCCTTTGCCCTCACGCTTCTTGCCTTCGCGCCCGGTGGCCTTGAAGCCATGACCATCATGGCATTTGCGCTCAATCTTGATCCGGCTTACGTAGCGGCCCATCAGGTGGCCCGCTACATTGGCCTGGTGCTGTTCATGCCGGCAGTCACCAGTTTCGTGCTGCACCGTAAAGTGCCAGCCGCTCAACCGGCGAATGTGGAAGAAGACTGATGGGAGACGTTTCATGACTGCGACGGTGAGGCCTTGGCGCGAAATGGCGGTGCAGCTGCTGGCCACCGTGATGATCCCCGTTTCGGTGGCGGGAACCGGGCTTTATTACACGCGCTGGCAGCAGAACCTGAATGACCTCAAAACCATGATCGACCTGGTCAGCGACCAGAATCCGGAACGGCGCAAATATGGCGTGGCGATGTTCGAGTATCTGCTGAAGAACGACAAGGTGCCGGTGGAATTCGTGGCGGCGCAATTGTCCTATGCGAATTCCTCGGCCGACAAGGAACTGCTGCCGCTGATGGAGCAGGCGCTTCTCAAAGCCTCGGCTGAAAACGCGACGGTGGCCGATACCTTCCGCCAGGCGCTGGAACGGATGCCGAGCCGCGTCTTCGTCTACGCGATGAACGAGAAGCAGCGGGCCTGCATGAGCGTGCTGATGGCCAAGGTCAAGGACACGGACCGCACCAATATTGTTGTTCCCGGATTCTCGAGGGCCACATGGAATGGAGAAGGCCACGAGCTGCGGGTGTTCCGGTCATCGGACGTGGAGCGCGGCAATAATCTGGCAAAGATATTCAATGATGTGGGCCTGCCGGTGGTCCTGAAGGATATCTCCGGCGTTGAAGGCAGTGCCGCCAAGGCGCGGGCCAACACATTTGAGCTGTGGTTCGGGCAGGCCAAGCTGCCGGCATCCTGCGGAGTTTAGGGCAGGGTCATTTTTGTTTGAATAGAAACTCCTTTGTTTTCCTTCTCCCCGGCGGGGAGAAGGCGGGGCCCAAGCGAAGCTTGGAAGGATAAGGGAGAGCCGTTGATGCAATTGCGAGACCTGTTCCCCCTCACCTTCCCAACACTGGCGTGTTGGGCCCCTTCCTCACCCCCAAGGGGCGAGGAAAAGCAGAGATTGTCGCTGCATATAGAGTTGATCACGCCCCAGACCTTTCGACTGGCACTGTTTCTGCAACTCATCTTGAAACAGGGGCGTGCCTCGCGGTACTGTCCCGTTTTGATACAGTTTGTGAGTTTGGGGAGCCTGCATAGTGGCCGAGCACGACGATCTCAGCGGTGCCTTGCGCAAGGCCCGCCTGGCGGAAGCGGCCCATTTTGAGGCGGTTCTTGGAATCAAGGATTCCAAATCGCTCCGGCTCCAGGTTTTAAAGGACGAATTGGTCCCGGTCATTGCGGCAACCCCGGAAGCGGCCCATGTCTTTGACCTCGCCCTTGTCCCCGGCGAGCCGCCCCGGCTGTGGATCGACCTCATCTCCTTTGTCGAGATGGAGCCGGACTACCGGACCTACCGCCTGCAGCAGGACAACCAGGGGGGCCGAGAGGCACTGTTTGAAACCGCTGACCGGGCGGAAATGATGAGTTATCTCAAATCCTACCTGGCCCACCGGATGATTGCCCGGGAGCGGCAAATCATGCGTGCCGCACCGGTTTCCCAGCCCGCCGCGCGCTATACCGCCGGGGCCGTGGTCTACGCCTGGTTCAATGGCCTCATCCTCGGCATACTGGCCTTGATAGTGGCTGCTATCTCATTGGGAAAGCTCAAATTTTAGGCTTTCATCCAACCGTTACAATCTGAAACACCATTTGATTTCACCTCGCTGGCTGGCCTTGTTACTCAAGGGCAGGGGCCAAAGCGGATTCGTCGAATCCGTAGAGATTAGAAGAAGCAACAAAGACTTCCAAAGGTGCGCGTAGAATGACTGCAAAGGCAGCTAAGCAAGACGTTGAAGCGGCCGTGGCTGAGTTGGCCAGAACCCCACGTTCAAACTGTGATCTCGAGCAGAAGCTTGCCGGATTCAAAACAATTGCCGAAGGCTTGGACTATGCGGCGCGCGGGCTGACCGGATTCAATTTCTATTCAGCCAAGGGCCTGTTGAGCGATGTCTTGACCTTCGCAGAGCTGCGCAGCCGGGCCTTGGCCACGGCGCGCAAGCTGGTGTCGGCCGGCCTGAAGCGCGGCGACCGGGTTGCGGTCATCGCCGAGACCGGACCGGACTTCATGGCGGTGTTTTTCGGCTGCCAGTATGCAGGCCTGGTTCCCTGCCCGATGCCCTATACGATGTATATCGGGGGGCGTGATGCCTATGTCGAACGGGTCACCGGAATGCTGCGCGCCGCTGCGGCCTGTGCGGTCATCACCTCGGCGGATCTTGAAGGGCATATCCTCGCTGGCGCTGCGGGCGCCGGGGTCGAAAAAGTTCTGACCCATGAGGCGCTTCAGGCGCTGCCCGAGTCGCTCGTCAAGCTTGAAGCCTTCGGGCCTGATGATGTGGCCTATATCCAGTATTCCTCCGGTTCCACCTCGGAGCCCAAGGGGGTTTTGATCACGCAAAAAGCCATCATGGCAAACACCCAGGGCATTCTGCGGGATGGCTTGCGCGTTACCAAGAGCGACCGGGCGTTTTCCTGGCTGCCGCTTTATCATGACATGGGGCTGGTGGGCTTCTGCCTGGCGCCGATGATGGGGCAGGTGTCCGTCGATTATATCTCAACGCCGTCATTTGCCCGCAGGCCTGCCTTGTGGCTGCGGCTGATGTCGGAAAACCGCTCAACGGTTTCCTTTTCGCCGAGCTTTGGCTACGACCTTGCGGCACGGCGCATCAATGGCGAAGCGGTCACCCTTGATCTCAGCAACTGGCGGGCGGCGGGCATTGGCGGCGACATGGTGCGCGCCGATGTGCTCAAGCAATTCAGCGACACACTTTCAGTTGCGGGCTTTGACCAGAATGCCTTCATGCCGAGCTATGGCATGGCGGAATCAACCCTGGCGGTTTCGTTCAGCGATGTTTCGCAGCCCATCCGCATCGACATGATTGACAAGCTCACCTTCAAGCTTTCGGGCCGCGCGGTTCCGGCGCTGGAAGCCCAGCACGAGGATGCGGTGCGCAGTTTCGTTGTCTGCGGCAAGCCGCTGCCGGGCCATGAAGTGGTGGTTCGCGACGAGATGGGTTCGCTGCTTGGCGACCGCGAGATTGGCCATATCTTCGTGAAGGGGCCAAGCCTGATGTCGGGCTATTATCACAACGCCCAGGCGACCGACGCGGTGATT
>JBBQNU010000219.1:0-4357 GCA_038330285.1 Hyphomicrobiales bacterium
TAGTGCGTCTACCAATTCCGCCATCAGGGCAATGGGGCGTCTCTTAACGGGAGGCGCGATATAATGTCAATGCAAGGCTCTTTGCAAACGCCGCCCGCGGGGGCTAAAAGCGGCCAGGACCCTTGAAACAACGGGATGTGGCTTCGTGACTGCGGAAAATTCAGAGAAGATCGTAACCCTTATCGGCGGCTCGGGCTTTATTGGCCGCCATATTGTGCGGGCGCTGGCCAAGCGCGGCTACCGCATCCGGGTGGCCTGCCGCAGGCCTGATCTGGCGGGCCATGTACAGCCCTTGGGAACCCCCGGACAGATCATGCCGGTGCAGGCCAATGTGCGTTTCCCGGCCTCGCTGGCCGCCGTTTGTGACGGGGCCACTGCGGTGGTCAATCTGACGGGCGTTCTGGCCAGCCGGGGCTCCCAGAGTTTTGATGCGATCCATGTTTTTGGCGCCGAGGCAACGGCCAAGGCGGCGAAAGCGGCCCAGGCCCAGGTTTTCATCCAGATGTCGGCGCTTGGCGCCGATGAGGAGTCAGCCAGCGACTATGGGCGCACGAAGGCTGCGGGCGAGACCAAGGCCAAGGCGGCATTCCCCGGCGCCATCGTGCTGCGGCCCTCCATCGTCTTCGGGCCGGAAGACAATTTCTTCAACCAGTTTGCCGGCATGAGCCGCCTGGCCCCTGCCCTGCCGCTGATCGGCGGCGGTCATACGAAATTCACGCCGCTCTTCGTGGGCGACTTGGCCGAAGCCGTTGCCCGCCTCATTGACACCGGCGAGGCCAGCGGAAAGACCTTTGAACTTGGCGGGCCGGAAGTGTTCAGCTTCAAGCAGCTCATGGAATTCACGCTGGAGACCATTGGGCGCAAGCGCCTGCTGGTTCCGGTGCCATGGCCCATCGCCAAGGTGATGGGAAGTGTCATGGGGCTATTGCCCTTCGCGCCGCTCACGGCGGATCAGGTTGAGTTGCTGAAAACGGATAATGTGGTGAGCGGGGCCGCCACGCGCGAAGGCCGCGATCTTGCGGGGCTGGGCATCACGGGCCACAGCATTCAGGGCATTGTGCCGAGCTATCTCTACCGCTACCGCAAGGCTGGTCAGTTCACGGTGCCCAAGGGAATTCCCGAGTAGATCAGCCCGAGCAGGATGGCGCCCAGCACCACCCGGTAAACCACAAAGGGCAGGAAGCTAATTGTCCGGATCATGCGCATGAGCACGGTCATGGTGCCCAGCGCGATGAAGAATGTGAGAATGCCGGTGACAATCACCGGGCCTGAAATGGTTTCACCGCTTTCCAGCGCGTTGCCGATTATCAGCAGCGAGGCGGCGCCGTTTGCCGGAATGGAGAGCAGGAAGGAAAAGCGCGCGGCCTCGGTCCGGGTGAACCCAAGGCCGCGGGCGGCGGTCATGGTGACGCCGGAGCGGCTGGTGCCGGGGCTCAGCGACAGGGCCTGGGCACCGCCGATGATGAGCGATGATTTCCAGTTCATGTCAACAACCGTGCGGCGCAGCAGGCCGTAGGTATCCGCCGCATAAAGCAGGACACCGAACACAATGGCGTTGATGGCCACCAGCGTGGCGCTGCGGATGTGGTCATCGAGATGGGTGAGCTTCAGCAGCAGGCCGACAATAATGATGGGGATGGTGCCGATGAAGATATGAAAAACAAGATCGGCATTGTGCGAAGCGCGGCGCCTGACGAGATCGATGGCGCCCCAGAACATGTGGACGACATCGCGCCAGAAATAGATGATCACGGCGGCGAGGGTTCCGAGATTGGTGACCATGTCGGTGACCACGCCCTGATCGGGCCAGCCGGTGAGGGCTGGAACCAGAATCAAATGGCCGGAGGAGGAAATGGGGAGAAATTCGGTGATCCCCTGAATGAGGGCAAGCACGACAATCTGCTCAAGTGACATCCGGCCAACCCTTGAAACCACGTGCGCGAATCGCTTGCGGTTAGACAATTGCGTCTTATAGGGTTAGTTTAAATGCAGCAACGACACTGACTTTCACCGGCGGTTTTTTCATCCCATGCCCAAATTGCTCCACTTTCCGCTCGATCCCCTCAGCCGCCGGGTGCGCCTGGCACTGGCTGAATATGGGGTGGCGTTTGAGCTGGTGGAGGAGCGGCCCTGGACGCCGAGCGAGACGCTTTTCAATCTCAACCCGGCGGGCATCGTGCCGGTTTTCGTGGAGGATGGGGGGGCGGCCATCAGCGGCATTGAGGCCATCACTGAATATCTGGAAGAAACGCGCGCCGGGAAAACGAAACTTATTCCGGGGCAGGCCGCAGCACGGGCCGAGGTGCGGCGGCTCACCGGCTGGTTTGACACGAAATTCTATGCGGAAGTTTCCGAGCCTATCATCACGGAAAAAATCATCCGGCGTTTCATGACGCGCGAAACCGGCGGGGGGGCACCGGACATGGCGCGGGTGCGCTACGGGCTGTCACGGCTCAGGGACCATCTCGACTACATGGGGACGCTGGCAGACCACCGCTCCTGGCTGGCGGGCGAGGAGCTTTCCATCGCGGATCTTTCGGCAGCGGCGCACCTCTCGGTCATCGACTATCTCGGCGATATTCCGTGGACGGACTTTCCAGTGGCCAAGCTGTGGTACCAGCGGATCAAGTCGCGCCCGTCATTCCGGCCCCTGCTCGGCGATACGCTGCGCGGGGTGCCGGGGTCTGCTTCCTATGCCGACCTCGATTTCTGAACGCCTGCGCGCAAGAGCCACGCAGGAAGGCTTCAGCGGGATCAGGATCGCCTCTGCCAATGCTGCGCCTGAGCAGGCGGAAAGACTGCACAGCTTCCTTGGGCAGAACTTTCACGGCGACATGGACTGGCTTTCCGAAACGGCAGAGCGCCGAGGGGCGCCAAAGGCCCTGTGGCCGGAGGCGCAGTCAGCCATCGTGCTGGCCATGAATTATGGGCAGGGGCTTGATGCCTTTGAACGGCTGGAGCGGAAGTCGCAGGGCGTGATTTCCTTTTATGCGTTGAACCGCGACTATCATGATGTGGTCAAAGGCAAGCTGAAGAAAATCGCCACATGGTTTGCGAGCACTGCCAAGGCGGAAGTGAAAGTCTTTGTGGATACGGCGCCGCTGATGGAAAAGCCGCTGGCCCATGCGGCGGGGCTTGGCTGGCAGGGCAAGCATACAAACCTCGTGTCACGCAATTTGGGATCGTGGTTTTTTATCGGCACGATCCTGACTGACAAGGCCTTACCAGCAGACAATGCGGAAACCGACCATTGCGGGTCCTGCACGGCGTGCCTCAGTATCTGCCCGACCAAGGCCTTTCCAGCGCCTTACGAACTGGACGCGCGGCGCTGCATTTCCTATCTCACCATCGAGCACAAGGGCCATATCGGCCGCGAATTCCGCAAGCCCATGGGCAACCGCATTTATGGCTGCGATGACTGTCTGGCGGTGTGTCCGTGGAACAAGTTTGCCAGTGAAGCGAGCGATGCGAAGCTGCGGGCCCGCGCGGATTTGGTTTCACCGGGGCTTGATGAGTTGGCTGGGTTGGATGATGCGGCATTCCGGAAGCTGTTTGTGGGTTCACCAGTGAAACGCATTGGCCGGGACCGTTTCGTGCGCAATGTGCTGATTGCGATTGGCAACAGCGGCAATCCGGACTTCATTCCGGTGGCGGAACATCTTTTGAGTGATGCTTCGCCGCTGGTTCGCGCCATGGCGGTGTGGGCCCTGGCGCAATTGATGCCTGCCCGAGATTTTCAGTATGCCCGCGATGTGCATGCAATGACTGAACCGGATTTGGCGGTGAAAGCCGAATGGAGTTCACGTTGAATCACCTGCTCTGTTTTGGTTTGGGCTTTTCGGCACGGGCCTTTGCGGCGCGCTTGGACAAGCGCGTTTGGAAAATTTCCGCCACGAGCCGTGATGCAGAGGGCATTGCCGAGATCAATGCACGAGGTTTTCATGGGCTGCTGTTTGACAGCACTTTGCAGATTGCGCCGGATGTTACGCATTTGCTGATTTCGGCTCCACCCGGTGAAAATGGTGATCCCGTGTTGCGCTTGTTTCAGACGCAGTTGCAGAAGCTTTCAAAGCAGTTGCAGTGGGTGGGTTATCTCTCGACTACTGGAGTCTACGGTGACCGGGGCGGCGACTGGGTTGACGAGGACAGTCCGCTTGAGCCCAACACGGCGCGGGGCCGGAGGCGGCTGGAAGCGGAGCGGAGCTGGCTCAGGCTCCACAATGAATTTGGAGTGCCGGTGCATGTGTTTCGGCTGGCGGGCATTTATGGACCCGGACGGAACACGCTTCTCAATGCGAGGGATGGCAGCGCCAAACGCATCATTAAGCCGGGGCAGATCTTCAGCCGCATCCATGTG
>JBBQNU010000220.1:0-4356 GCA_038330285.1 Hyphomicrobiales bacterium
GCGCTCGCGCCGCATTGACCGCCCAGGAACCGGCCCATAACAGGGAGAAACAATGCAGGATCACGAATTTCGCCATATCCTTAACGACGAAATCCATGGGCGGCCGGGGCTTACAGTTACGGCTCCGGCCCGCATCACCCATCTGGCCTTCACCCTGACGAAAGAAGACAGCGACCCCTTCTTGCAGGTAACCAAGCTCTGTGACGCCTTCGGGGTGAAGCCGCCTGTGGAAGGGGCGCGCCACCACAGCGCCGAGCTTGCCTCTGGCCTGTTCAAGTATGAGCGCCACGGAGAGTTTTACCGGATCAGCGTGACGGCGCAGAACACGCGGAAAAAGCAGGAGGCGATTTCGCTCCTGCCCTTGGGCTGGATCGATGAACTGCCGGGCAAGCGGCTGGTTGCCATCCACACGGAAATCATGTCCGGAGACATGAAGTCCCCCACCCCGCAATTTCTCAAGAAATATTTCGGCCATGAGGATCTGGCGGGATCGCGGGTGAGCCACGGCCGCGCCACGGTGTGGACGGATTTCAAGATCGGCGATGACGGCTATACGCGCATGCTGATTCTGGATCAGGGGTTGACGCCCCTGTCGCTTGGCCGTGTCTCGCGCCGCATCCATGAAATTGAAACCTACCGGATGATGGCGCTGCTGGCCTTTCCCCTGGCGCTGGACCTGCAACGCCGGCTGGGGCCTTTGGAAAAATCACTGGCGGAAACCATTGAAGGCATGCTGTCGACGCAAGGCATTGACGAAGATGCCCGGCTTCTCACCAGCCTCAGCACAACGGCGCGCGATGTGGAGGAGATGTCCAACCGCAGCAGTTTCCGCTTCGCGGCGGCGCGGGCCTATAGCGCGCTGGTGGCAAAGCGCGTGGCCGAGCTTGGCGAAGAGCGGGCCATCAACTACCAGCGCATTGGCGTGTTTCTCGACCGCCGCTTCAGCCCGGCGATAACCACCTGTTTTGCCGTAGCCGAGCGCATTTCCGACCTGGCGCGGCGCAGCGAGCGGGCCAGCAACCTGCTCCGCACCCGCGTTGACATTGCGCTCGAAGGCCAGAACCAGCAGTTGCTGCGCTCCATGGAAGCGCGCACGCGGCAGCGGTTGATGCTGCAGGAAACAGTTGAGGGCATTTCGGTTGTCGCCATCAGCTATTACCTGTTCAACATTGTCGCCATATTTGCGAATGGTGCTGCAAAACATTTCTTCGGTGAAGGTGTCGACTTCCCTGACTGGGTGCTCGTGCCCGTCATATTCCTGTGTGTCTGGTGGGGCATCCGGCGGCTCAAGCGGCGCATCCGGAAATCCCACCCAGAGGTTCAGACGACGGCCAGGACGTCGCCGAAGGTGGTGACCGCCGCCTCGCCTTTGGGCGAGAGGAAATAGATGCCGCGCGCTTCCTTCACGAACCAGCCATAGGCATCGCGCCTGAGGATTGATGCGGCGCGCTCAACTTTGGTTTGCGCGACGATGTCGGAGACTTTCGAGGCGCCGGTGCTTTTGAGAAATTTCACGCAGCGCAAGGCATCCTGCCGGTAGGCGGTGACCAGCGGGCGCTTGCTGCTGCCGCCGGAATTGTGATCGCCCACCCGCCGCTGAAACTCGCGCAGAAGCTGGCTTTTGCGGTTCTTTGCCTTTCGCGGCTGGTAAGGGGCGGGGTCGAGATAGGCTTCGACCCATTGGCCATTCACCACCAGCAAGCCGAGGCCCAGGCGCTTGCATAGCCGCAGAATATCCTGAGGAAGGGAGCGTTTCGGTTCCGGAATGGCAAGATAGACCGTGTCGGTGACACTCTGGCGATCAATGCCTTGAAACAGGAGCTGGAGATTGAATGAGGTTTTCAATTCTACAATCACTGGCGGCTCATCGCCCCTGACAGCCAGCACATCGCACCCGCCGATTTCGGCTTTCACGGCATAGCCCTGCGCTTCAAGGAAGCGCTTTACGGGGAGATAGAGTTCGGTTTCAAGCAAAATTATAGGTCCCGGGCATAAACCCGGAACCTACATTGATTCGTTTACAAAAGATTTATTTGCTGACGAAGACCTGGGCGGTGATGAGGGTCTTGATGTTTTCAAACGCACCGGCCACGGCTGATGCACTCGTAGCCACGAAGAAATTCTTGACCGGGTCGCTTGCGCAGTTCTTCAGCCGATTTGTGGTGGCATTGTCGTCAAGGTCATAGGCAATGGTGATCATGGTGATGCCCTTGGCCTTTGCGTTCGTGCAGAGGGTCTCAAGGTTTGATTCACCCTGGGCCACGGTCCGTGTGGTGCCGGGACCGAAGGCGGGCTCGGTCTGGGCGCCGTCGGTGAGGACGACCATGAATTTTTGCGTTTCGTCGTCGTCATAGCTTACACCGCCGGGGAACACATCGCTGTCAGACAGCATCTGGAGGCCGAACTCGACGCCGACTGCAATGTGGGTCCAGGCATAGGTGGTCATCATGTCAAGCCGTGATCTCAAGTAGGCGAAATCATCGGTCAAAGGCACCATGAGGAGCTTGTTGCTGGCATAGCCGCTGCAGCCCGAGGAAATGTGGACGGGGTCCTGGACCTGGCCCCACTTGGAGTTGTTGTCTGAAGTCGGCTCGTCATCAGTCAGGTTGAACGGATATTTGCGGTCCTGTGAGCACCCCGTCCAGGTACCGCTGCCCGATTGGCCGAGAATGTCAGACTTGCGGAACGTGCCGTAGACATGATGGGAAAAGGGCACAAGAGAGAATTTCACCTTGTCGGGATTTGCCGCTTCAAGATCGCTGATAAGGTCCTTGGCGGCGTTTTTCATGGCCACATATTTCACGCCACCGGCGATGGACTCGCTCATGGACCCGGAATAATCCAGAACCAGGGCAATTTCAGCATTCTTGGTTTCAGGAACCGAAATTTCCGTTCCCACCGAAAGCTTCATGGAATCTATGTTGGCAAATTGCATTAACGATGTTGCCATGTCCATGTCGGCAGAGGCAACCACTGCATCGTTTTGAATGTCAAAACTGCGGACAATTGCGGCACCCGCAAGATCGCCGCCTTCCAGGTTCCTGGCAAAGGTTGCCTCAGCCAGGGAAAGGCGCTCAGCGTCAGTCGCTTCCGGGGTTGAGGCAGCGGCCAGGGCAGCGGAATCAAGGGCCGCTTGCAGTTCGGTGACGTTGGCGAGATAGCGGATGTAATCGACGGCAGATCCGGCGGCGACAAAAATGGGAATGGCCGAAATGGCATACATAACGGCGATGGAGCCCTTCTGGCAGCTGCCGAAGTTCTTAACGAACCGTTGCAATTTTGAACAGGTTTGCATCTTTTCGCTCCTTTGTCTCAATCCGGAACGCAATTCCGGGGGATATGGAGGCAGAGGAGCAAGCCACAGTCCAAACCGGCCCTGTGTGGCGTTAAGTTTATGGCAAGGTTTACAGAGTCTTAATTAAAACGGCCGCCGGGACCGCATGGCAGCGGTGAGCGTGCCTTCGTCGAGGTAATCGAGCTCGCCGCCCACCGGCACGCCATGGGCCAGGCGCGAGGTGCTGAGGCCCAGTCCCTTCAGGCGCTCGGTGATGTAGTGGGCGGTAGTCTGGCCCTCCACCGTGGCGTTGGTGGCCAGGACAACTTCGCGCATGCCCGACGCTGCGGCGCGCTCGATCAGGTGGTTAATGGCCAGGTCTTCCGGGCGCACGCCTTCCATGGCGGACAGTGTGCCGCCGAGAACATGGTAAAGGCCGGTCCAGGCGCCGGCGCGTTCGAGGGCCCAGAGGTCGCCCACCTCCTCCACCACGCAGAGACTGGTGCGGTCGCGGCGCGGATCGCTGCAAATGGTGCAGGGATCAATCGTATCGACATTGCCGCAGGTGCTGCACACGGTCACCTTGTCCTGCGCATCGGCCATGGCAAGCGACAGGGGCGAGAGAAGCTTTTCGCGGTTCTTGATCAGGTACAGCGCGGCACGGCGGGCCGAGCGCGGGCCGAGCCCCGGCAACTTAGCCAGCAGCTGGATGAGCCGCTCGATTTCAACGCCCGCCGTCCGCTTCATGTCAGAAGGGCAGCTTCATGCCGGGGGGAAGCGCCAGGCCGCCGGTCACTGATTTCATTTCCTCGGCCATCAGCGCTTCGCTCTTGGCTTTCGCATCGGCGTGGGCCGCCACGATGAGGTCTTCGAGAATTTCCTTCTCGCCTTCTTTCATGAGAGAAGAGTCCACGTGAAGGGCCGACATGGCACCTTTGCCGGTGAGCGTCACTTTCACCAGCCCGCCGCCGGACTGGCCGGTCACCGTCGCTGTTTCGAGCTTGGCCTGCATGTCCGCCATTTTGGATTGCATGGCCCGGACCTGCTTCATCATGTCACCGAGATTCTTCATTACTCTCTTC
>JBBQNU010000221.1:0-4259 GCA_038330285.1 Hyphomicrobiales bacterium
GCCCGGAGCAAAAATCCGGGCCTTTTCTTTTCCGGAGATTCCAAACTATAAGGAGGCTTACGCGGTCCCGTAGCTCAGCTGGATAGAGCACCGGTTTCCTAAACCGGGGGCCACTGGTTCGAATCCAGTCGGGGCCGCCAATTAAGGTTAAACGGGTTTGAATGAAGGGGCTCGCCACGGGGGTCCAGATCCTCTTGTCGAGGACATTCTTCGTGGCCTACGCCTTGCTCTGCCCGGTTGAGGTGATCCTGCTGGATTCATGGTATTCGTAATCCGTGTTGATGGCCCACAAATTGTGCTGCTTGCCATCCGCAATGTTCTCGGCCGCCATAAGACCCATTAGAATGCTGTGGTCCTGGTTGTTGTACTTGAACGCGCCGTATCGGCCGATAACGCTGAGACCATCCTGCGCCGACAGGTATTGTTCGATGGGCGCGAGATGGGCGCGATATCCCGTGGCATAAACCGGATAGCACTTGGGAACCCGCACGACCTTTCCAGCCTTGACGGATCCGGCCGGAACCAATGACGTTTTGTAGACTTCATCGGTCGCCAGCTTCACCAGCGAAAGCTCATCACGCGCCCATATCTCGTCTTGGTCATAGCACCAGTATTCAAGGCAAAGAATTGTGTCCTTCTGGCCGTTGGTGATGCTGGACACCCAGTTCCGGAAATTGGTGATGCGGCCCGTCAGCAGGTCCGGGGCATGCACATAGATCCATTGGTCAGGGAAGGGGCTGGGACCTTCGACCCTTAGATAGACGAGAATCGTGTTGCGGAATTTTAGCGCCCGCGCATGTTGCCGGATGTCTTCGGACGCGCCCATGCGTTCGATCAGAACGCTGATCGGCATTGTCGAGACCACGTGATCAAAGGTGAGTTGCCCGCCTTCTTCCAGCTCAAGGACCGGCTTTCCGCCAGGAACCTGAGGTGGCCGCACCGCTTTCACCCTGGTGTTGAGATTGATCTCGCCGCCATGTTTGGTGATATCCTGCGCCAGCCGCTCATAGACCAGGCCAGCACCGAGGTGCGGATAGACGAATTCATCCTGCAGAGTCTTGTGTCTGTTCCCCCGGTTGCCCATCACCGCGGACTTCACGGCCTCGAAGAGCGACAGCTTCTTCACCCGCTGTTTGGCGAAATCGGCATCGAGTTCCTTGCAGGAGATGCCCCACAGCTTTTCACTGTATGATTTGAAAAATATGCTGAATAGCCTTTTTCCAAAGCGGTTGCTCACCCAGCTCTCGAAGGTCGGCTCGTCGCGCTCCGACAGCAACCACGCTTTTATGTAACTGAGAATGCACCATATGGCCTCAACGAAACCCAATCCGCGAAGCGCACTGCCGACCGTGAGCGGATAATCGAAGAAGGTTTTTCGGTAATAGATACGTGTCAGGCGCCTGACGATGCTATAGTCCTTGCCCACGGCTTCCAGCCAGAGTTCATTGACGCGACGATCCCTGCTGAAGAACCGGTGGGGGCCGAGATCCACCCTCTGGCCCCACAGGCTGATAGTCTTTGCCATGCCGCCCACGCCGTCGCCCGCCTCATAGACCGTCACCTTCATGCCCCGGCGCGAAAGCTTGAAAGCCGCCGTCAGGCCCGCTGGCCCGGCCCCGATTACCGCGACAGTCTTGACTTTCATGTACCGCTCCCAAACGCGTTGGAGAACGATTGGCCTGAGAGGCCGGATGATGTCATTGTGGTCATGTTCGAGGGTTGCCAAGTGAGACGCAGCACATGGCCGGGAGCAACAAAATCACTGGCGCTGTCCATCATCGGTTTGAACCGTGGCCACGTCCGTACCCTGCGATCTGGTAAATCCTTGCCACCGTCCGGGAGACTGACAGCAGCTTCTTGCCCTGCAATGTCAACGCCCACCGGCCGTCTGCCCCGCGCGCGATATTTCCAGATACCGACTGTTCATGGATGCGCCGCGCAACGGCGCCACCCGCCACGACGTATTGTTCGACGAGGGCGGTCGAAATCTCGGTCTCCGAGAGCCCCATCTTGGCTGCATGGAGCTCCCCTAACACGAAGATCGTCAGTGAGCGATCGAGAGTCACGGGCACCGCCACAAAAAATGCAAGGTGAAGCACTCCCCAAAGAGCCACTGTGGTGATCACTTCGTTCAACCTCAGCCGCAGCCGGCGGCGGTTCCACCACAAGGCCAGCAAGAGGGCAATCGCGGTCGCCAACGCGATGATGACGAGGCCGCGATAGAAAAACAGCAAGCCATCGAACAGATGAGATTGGAAAAGCGCTAGCGCGACCAGAACATTGGTGATTAGGGCTGCCACATGGAGTTTCAAGACCAGCATGTCAGCTCCGGGTGGACCCATACGAGGTCTTGCTTTTCCGTTTGATCAAATGGAACCCCGGCGTTGGCTTCACAGGCAGAGTTTTCCCAAGACATGTTTCCGCTGCAATTTTTCCCTCAGAATCGCGGGTTGGCAGCGCGCGCCGTTAAGTTGGTCTTGGCCATCACAGGTCTTCCCTCATTTACTGACATGCCAGATTCAAATACTCTATAGTTATTTGGCCTTGAACGGCAAGGCTGGGAACGGCGGCGAAGCGGCAGTGATGACCGGGGTAAAAAGGTGGCGTCTCGCGCTGGACGAATTGGGACGGTTCTTGGCGTCGCGAGCCGGCCATCCCGGTAGTAGCCTTGAATTTTTGGCTCTGCTCTATCTCAGCCTCCCCGTGCTGGTCTTCTTTGTAACTTTCACGGCCAAGCCCCTCGCTATCGTTGCGCCCGCAGCCATTCTGCTGGCGCTTTGGCGGGTCCGGCCGTCAGACATGGGAGTGGGTTTAAACCGGCAGCGGTTGCTCCTGAGCGCGGGCCTCGCCGCTCTCTTTCTTGTTGCCTGCAGCTACGGTCCCCTGGGCGGCCGAAGTTGGGATTGGCTCAAGCATTTCGCGATCATCAACGAACTGGCGGACCAGCAATGGCCACCGGTCCGCGAAGATACGGGCACATTCCTCCGCTATGCGCTGGGCTATTACATGTTTCCTGGGCTATTGGCGAAATGGCTGGGGAAGTCTTGGGACGAAGTCTTCGTTTTCCTGCAAACCTGGGTGGGCCTCACCCTTCTTCTGATGCTGCTCCTGCAGAAGACTTCTCCCAAGAGACCCCTGATCTTCGTTACGGTCTTCCTGCTCTTCAGCGGGCTCGATCTTCTCGCTTCGAAAGCGTTCGATGCGGGGTTCGATCCCTTTGCGCATCACGAGTGGTGGGCGCGGCACTTTGCCTATGAGGGCCATGCCACGCTCTTCCTCTGGGTGCCGCAACACGCCTTGGCGGGACTGCTGGGGATCGCCATACTGCTGCCTGGCGAAAAGCCGCCGCCGTCCTCATACGCGCTGTTGGGAATTTCCATCCTTTTTTGGTCGCCATTCGCCGCAATCGGCCTTGCACCGTTTGCCGCCGCAGCCGCGCTTCAGGCATTTCGTCCCGCCATGAAAAATTGGAGCGACATCCTTTGCGGCCTGCTCACGGGGATTCCTCTGTTTGCCTATTTGACCAGCGGCTCGGCCGAAATTCCGCAAGGCTGGAACTGGGAACTCCCGGGGTGGACCTTCACGGGTTACCTGCTCTTTCTGCTGCTTGAGTGCGGGCTGCTCGTTCTCGCATTGCGCGTATCAGGCTGGAAATTCCTCCATCAGCCAGCACTTGTGATGAGCGTGCTCATTGTATTGCCGCTTTACCGGATGGGGCTCTACAATGACTTCACGATGCGGGCCTGTATTTCAGCACTTGGCCTGCTGGCAATCGCCGCGGCGCGCACGCTGAGTGATGCTCTGAACTGGCGAAGCATGGGAGTTGCCATCCTCATGGTCATTGGTGGTCTTGCCTCCCTTCTCGAAATGCGCGGTCGGGCCCATGACGGAACCGTGCGGGCAAGTGCCATGAACCTCCGGGCCGGCTTCCTTGCGAACAACAAGGCACTCTTCATTCAATATAACGCGCCCCTCCCACATTGGGTCTTGCGCGATGACAAGTCAGGCCGATGACCCATGACAAAGACTGGACTCGCGCACGCTGCTAGGGCATGGGCTCAGACCACCCCTTTGAAGGGCCGTTGTTGTCTTCAATACGTATATGATCAGGCGGTAGATCATTGGCATACCGTTCAAACGTGGCAGAATAAGCCGCCTCCATGTTTTTGGTGAAGCGCCGGGAATCAAACAGCGGGGTGGTATGCCTGTTTGCTTTTAATCTTTCCCTGATTTCGTCCAGTTTACGCGGCTGATTTGCC
>JBBQNU010000222.1:0-4204 GCA_038330285.1 Hyphomicrobiales bacterium
TCGCTTTCGGAGCGGCGCATGGCGGCGCTGATTGATTCCTCGATCTCGCTGTTGCCGCCATTCCTCATCCGCAATCCGGGGCTCAATTCCGGCTTCATGATTCCGCAATGCACGGCGGCAGCACTGATGAGTGAGAACAAGTAGATGTCGCATCCGGCTTCGGTTGATTCAGCGCCCACCTCGGCCAACCAGGAAGACCATGTCTCGATGGCAACGCATGGGGCGCGCAGGCTGGGGCCGATGAATGCCAATCTGGCGCGTATCGTAGCCGTCGAGTTGATGGCTTCGGCGGAAGGCATTGATTTCCGGCGCCCGCTTAAATCCTCCAAGGCGCTGGAAGAGACGCACAGGCTGGTGCGATCCAAAGCCGCGAGCCGGGAGCAGGACCGGGAATTCTCAACGGATATCGAGGCCATTGCCGGCATGATCGAGCAAGCGGCGTTTCAAGCCCTCGTGCCCAAACTGCTCAACGATCTCGGCTGCGCCTAGTTTTTCAGGCGGTAACCGGTCCGGAATATCCACGCGATGACGGCAAGGCAGGCGGCAAGAAAGCCGGCAATGGCGATCAGGCTATAGCCGATGCTGACATCGGAATGGCCGAAGAAGCTCCACCTAAATCCACTGACGAGATAGACCACGGGATTGAAAAGGCTGATCTTCTGCCAGATGGGCGGCAGCATGTTGATCGAATAGAAGCTGCCGCCGAGGAAGGTGAGCGGCGTAATGACGAGCAGGGGGATGAGCTGCAGTTTCTCGAATCCATCAGCCCAGATTCCGATGATGAAGCCGAAAAGGCTGAAAGTTACTGCGGTCAACACCAGAAATGCCAGCATCCAGAAGGGATGCAGGATCTGCAGCGGAACGAAGAAGGCGGCAGTTGCCAGGATGACGAGGCCCAGAACGATGGACTTGGTGGCGGCGGCGCCCACATAGGCGATGACGATTTCAAGGTAGGATACGGGAGCCGAGAGCAATTCGAAAATCGTACCGACGAAGCGCGGGAAATAAATGCCGAACGAAGCATTGGCGATGCTCTGGGTCAAGAGCGACAGCATGATCAGGCCCGGCACAATGAACGATCCGTAGTTGATGCCGTCAATTTCCTGGATGCGTGTGCCGATGGCGGCGCCAAAAACCACGAAATAAAGCGAGGTTGATATGACCGGCGAGACAAGGCTCTGGGTCAGGGTGCGGAAGAAGCGCGCCATTTCGAAGACATAGATTGCCTTTACGGCGTTGAAATTCATGACGGCTTCCTCACCAGGCTCACGAAGATTTCCTCCAGCGAGCTTTGCTTCGTCTCCATGTCCTTAAACTTTATTTTTGCGGTGTGCAGATCCTCGAGCAGGGCGGCGATGCCGGTCTTGTTGCCCTGGGAATCATAGGTATGGGTGATTTCGGTGCCTTGACCGTTGAGCTCAAGCCCATATTTGGCGAGGGCTTTCGGAATGCTCTTGATCGCACGGTCTAGATGCAGGGTGATCTGCTTCTTGCCGAGCTTGGCCATCAGGGCTTTCTTGTCCTCGACCAGAATAATTTCGCCCTTGTTGATGACGCCGATGCGGTCAGCCATTTCCTCGGCTTCGTCGATGTAGTGGGTGGTGAGGATGATGGTGACGCCGGTTTTCCTGAGATCGCGCACGAGCTGCCACATGTCGCGGCGAAGCTCCACATCGACGCCGGCCGTTGGTTCGTCCAGGAAAAGGATTTTTGGCTCGTGGGACAGGGCCTTGGCAATCAGCACCCGGCGCTTCATGCCGCCGGAGAGCTGCATGATCTTGCTGTCCTTCTTGTCCCAGAGAGAAAGCGCCTTGAGGGTTTTCTCGATGTGGGCGTGGTTGGGCGACAGGCCAAAGAGGCCACGGCTGAAATTAACCGTTGCCCAGACGGTTTCAAAGGCGTCGGTGGTGAGCTCCTGGGGCACAAGGCCGATCAAGGAGCGGGCGGCGCGGAAGTCCGTGACGATGTCATGTCCGTTGGCCAGAACCTTGCCCGCGCTGGCATTGACGATGCCGCAGATGATGCTGATGAGGGTGGTCTTGCCCGCGCCATTGGGGCCTAAAAGGGCGAAAATCTCGCCCGTGCGGATTTCAAGATTAATGTCTTTCAGGGCCTGAAAGCCTGACTTGTAGGTTTTGGAAAGTGCTGACACGGAAATGGCTGATGACATTGTGTCCAAATAGGGGCTAGCGGCGGGAAGCGCAAGGCATTGCCTCAGGCGATTGCCCGGATTTATGGCAGCATCCAACGGCCTGGATTTGATTTGCCGCGGGGACGGGACCTGGGATACACAAATTCGTGAATGCTGGACGGAAACCCGGTCCTTATCCGTCTTGAGTAGGCTATGCTGGCGGTGGCATTGTGCCCGGGGAGTGGTAGTCATTTGAAAAAGTCGATGGCGGCAGTGGTTCTCATTTTGGCCCTCGGAGGGGCCGCCTATTGGCTGCAGGCCAATGGCCAGCTCAAATCCTTCTGGCCTGGGGCATCGGTGACGCAGGTGCAGCCTGCCGCCCCCGCGGGGAGCGGGGTCAAGCGTCCGCCGTCATCGGTGGAGGTGGCAACGGCAAAGGAAGGCCAGCTCAGCGACGACATCGCGGCGATCGGTTCGCTGGTTTCGGAAGAATCAGTTGATATCGCGGCGGAGACGAATGGGCGGATTGTGGAAATCATGTTTGCCGACGGCACGCAAGTTAACGCCGGCGACGTGTTGTTCCAGCTTGACGATACGCTGGTGCAAGCTGTTGTGACCGATGCGGAGGCGAAGCTTGCCCTGGCTAAAACCGTTGTGGAGCGCAATACCGCCCTGCTCAAATCCAGGAACATCGCGCAGAGCGTTGTCGACCAGTCCAACACCGAACTCACGCTTGCCGAAAGCGCCCTGGCGCTGGCCAAGGTGCAACTTGGCAAGCTGACGATTCGTGCGCCATTCAGCGGCCGGGCGGGATTTCGCGGCGTGTCCATAGGAGCCTATGTGCAAGCGGGCGCGCCGCTCGTTCATGTGGAGAAGATTGATCTTTTGAAAGCGGCGTTCAGCGTTCCGGAGCTGAATTATTCCCAGCTTGCGCTTGGCCAGAGCATCATGGTGACCGCCGATGCGGTGCCGGGTGAAACGTTCGAAGCAAAAATTTCCGCCATTGATCCACTGCTTGATATCAATGGCCGGGCGCTGCGGGTGCGGGCCGACCTGGACAATTCGGCTGACAAGTTGCGGCCCGGCATGCTGATACGGGTCAGCGTGCGCGGGCCTTCGCGTTCATCGGTGATGGTGCCCGAGGCGGCCATTGTCCCGCGCAGCAGTGGTGCCGTCGTGTTTGTCGCCACGGGTGAAAAGGCGGCGGAAACAAAAGTGCGCACCGGGAAACGTGTCGACGGCGCCGTCGAAATCATTGAGGGCCTGAAAGCGGGGACACAGGTGGTGACAGCCGGAAACGCGCGGCTGTCGGACGGGGCGGCCATCGCCATCGTCCCGCCGGCAAGCAATTGAGGCAGCGATGACCCTTCCCGAGCTTTGCATCCGACGACCGGTTTTTGCAACGGTGCTGAGCCTGATCCTTGTGCTGGTCGGCCTCATGGCCTTCAGCCGGCTGACTATCCGCGAATATCCCAACATCGACGAGCCGCAGGTTTCAGTATCCACCGGCTATAACGGTGCATCGGCGGAAATCATCGAGACCCAGGTGACGCAGGTGCTGGAAGGCTCGCTGGCGGGCATCGAGGGCATCGACACAATTGAGTCCACCTCGCGGGCGGAATCCAGCCGGATCACCATCCGCTTCCGGACGGGCATCAGCATCGATTCGGCAACGAGCGACGTGCGTGACCGGGTGAGCCGGGTGCGCGGCCGGCTTCCCGATGAAATCGACGAGCCGACAATTTCCAAGGTTGAGGCGGACGCCCAGCCTATCATCTTCCTTGTGCTGCGCTCCACCGGCATGACGGCCCTTGAGCTCACGGATTATGTGGACCGTTTCGTGGTCGACCGGTTCAAGAATCTGGATGGTGTGGCCGACGTGTCAGTCAACGGTGAGCGGCGCTATGTCATGCGGGTCTGGCTCGACCCGGCAAAACTCGCTGGCTACGGCGTCACGGTGCAGGATGTCGAGGCGGCTATCCGCTCGCAGAACGCTGAAATCCCGGCGGGCCGGGTGGAAAGCACGGACCGCGAATTCACCGTGCTGTCGCGCACCTCGCTTGGCACAGCCGA
>JBBQNU010000223.1:0-4203 GCA_038330285.1 Hyphomicrobiales bacterium
AGGCGGGCCTGCCCACCGCCTGGTCGGGATTTTCCATTGAGTGGTACGGGAGGCTGGCGGCAAATCCCAAGATCCTCGCCTCCGCCTGGAACTCGGTGATCGTGGCGACGATTTCAACACTTATCGCAACCGTGCTTGGAACCCTGCTGGCCCTTGGCGTGGAGCGGGCAAAGCCATCGCCCGCCCGCGATGCCCTGCTGTTTGCTCCCATGATCGTGCCGGATATTGTTCTGGCAATTGCGCTTCTCTCATTCTTCACGCTCATCAAGTTCACCCTGGGCCTGCATTCCATCATCCTTGCCCACGTGGTGTTCAACATCGCCTTTGTCTGCGCCGTGGTCCGCGCAAGATTGAAGGGCTTCGACTGGTCGCTCACCGAAGTGTCGCGCGATCTCGGCGCCGGGCACCTCGTTACATTCCGCAAGATCACCCTGCCCCTGATCCTGCCTTCGGTCATTGCCGCAGCACTGCTCGCCTTTACGCTTTCGATCGATGAATTCATCATCGCCTATTTCACCGCAGGCGCCGGGCAGGCCTCAACCACGCTTCCCATGCAAATCTATTCCATGATACGCTTTGGCGTGACCCCGGAGATCAATGCCATGGCCAGCATCGTCATGCTTGTCAGCTTTGCCCTCGTGCTTCTCGCCCAGCGTCTGAACCATGGCCGCATTCCGGGAGCCTGAGAGCGATGCTTAACTTGATGCTTCTGCGCCATGCCAAATCGAGCTGGGCCGAAGCCGGACAGGCTGACCTTGACCGGCCGCTCAATGAGCGCGGCAAGCGCGCCGCCACGGCGGTGGGCCGCTACATGGCATCAAACGGTCTCGTGCCTCAACTCGTGCTCTGTTCCCCGGCCACGCGAGCCAGGGAAACCTGGAGCCTTGTAGCGGGGGAACTGAAGGCGTCCCCGGCAGTTCTCGTCGCGGCCGAAATCTACGATTTCGGCGATGGCGAAGCGCTCATGGAATGCCCGCGCCATAACGCCGGGGCCGCGCAATCGGTTCTGCTTGTGGGACACAATCCGTCAATTGCTGGATTGGCGCAAACCCTCATCGGGACGGGCGGCTGCAAACTTCGGAAAAGGCTGGAAGAGAAATACCCAACCGCAGCCCTTGCCGTTATCAGCTTTGACCTCGCCAATTGGGGATCGTTGGCCGCGGGCGCGGGAGCACTTCTGCGCTTTGTTACGCCAAGGGACATTATTGAAAACCACGACGGCTGACAGATTTCTCCAGATGCATAAGGCAAAGACTCCAAGAGGGCGTATGGAGCCCAGGAGGACTTGTCACAATTCCGATCTCAGATGTACGGCCTAAACGGCATTCCGCCTTCCAGATCAAATTCGTCCGGTAAGGAGCAACACGATGACAATGATCAGGA
Source organism: Hyphomicrobiales bacterium (assembly GCA_038330285.1). Taxonomy (GTDB): domain Bacteria; phylum Pseudomonadota; class Alphaproteobacteria; order Rhizobiales; family Aestuariivirgaceae; genus Aestuariivirga. The sequence continues at coordinate 1,384 of JBBQNU010000223.1, forward strand.
GAATTCCTCCGAGGCCGATGCCGGTATGACCAAAACCATAGCCATAGCCGCCGAAGCGGCCACTAAAACCGCCAAGCAAGTAAATAACAAGGATGATAATGAGGATAGTTCCGAGCGACATAGCTGTTGATCCTTTGCGTAACCACTGCCACTTGTCTGGCCCAGACCGCATGTTAGGTTGAGTCTGTTCACTTCGTCAATCGTAGCCTGACCAGGGCGCCAACGACAGCAATTATGCCTGACGCCTAGTTCCTATCCCTTGGCAGTTACGGGACCGCATTGCGTTGCGCGCAACCTGGGAACTGTTACTCGGTGGTCTTTCCGTCAAAATGTTCTTTGTCCGCTTCTGCATCAGCCTTGGTTTTATGAACGACACCATCGCGGTGGTTAGGTGGTGCATAGAGCGTGTAGAGCTTCATGGGGACGGAGCCAGTATTCACAATATTATGTTTTGTCCCTGCCGGAACAATGACGGCAAAGCCGGCGCCTATTGGTTTATGGACACCTTCGAGAATTGCCTCGCCGGAGCCTTCCTCGACGCGGAAGAACTGGTCGAGTTTATGCACTTCCATGCCGATGTCTTCATTTGGTTTTAACGACATGACCACAAGCTGGCAGTTTTTGGCCGTATAAAGCACCTGCCGGAAATTGGAGTTTGCGACACTCAAGGCCTCAATACTCTTGACAAAACCCTTCATATTTCCACTCCTCGATGATTCAAGTTCCAATAGCTTTGGCACACGTACTCAGCGCTACCCCAGTCGTGCCGGGATAGGGACGGGAGCGCTGACGGAAGCCATCAGTGAAGATGGCTTCCCAGCAAGACGTTCCGGTATTTGCTAAAGCTTGTTGAGCCAAGCATCCACTTCGGTTTTCACCTTGTCCTTGGCATAGCCATAATGCTTCTGAAGGCGACCCTCAAGCTCAGTGCGGCGGCCATTAATGACGTCAAGGTCGTCATTGGTCAGCTTGCCCCACTGGGTTTGGGCCTTGCCACGAACTTCTTTCCATTTTCCTTCGACTTGATCCCAATTCATAATAAGCCTCCTTCTGGCGGCCCGCACGGGCAACATGGCAGTGCATCAGTGGCCGATTTGTCGCTGCCTCGTGGCGACAAATGACCATACCGGCTCCCCCGTTGCATTGACCCAGATCAAACTCGCCTCAATGCAATTCCAAAGGTGATTGGTGGTGTAACCGAGTTTCCACGACAACTGACGTTGCTGAAGCAGGCGGTAAAGGATCCGTCTCAATCAGCAGTACGCCAGCCAGCCCGCGATATTACGCCAGAGCGTGGTATAGCCCGGCCATTCATAGAAAGAAGCGGGCAGCCAGTGCGGGCTGATATCGGAGGTCCAGGCCAGCGTGCGCCCCTTGCCATATCTCCCTGTAACCAAAAGCGGGTGGCCACCCTGCTCCGCCGGAAGGCTTGCCAGCACTTCAACACCTTCAAGCTTCTTGAGCCTGACTTCATTGGCCCCCAGCAGCAGCGGCCAATCCCCCGTGATCCCCTTGAGGATGGGATGGGAGGCAGGCCCGTGCACATCGGCGCTGAACCCCTCAGGAATTTCAAGCCGGTCATCATGGGGCAGGCATTCCACCGGCAAAACTTCCTCGACCGGCGTGCGGTGCCAGCGGGCCCGGCCATCAATGCCTTGAAAACTGAAATAGCCGCCAATCATGGCCAGCCCGCCCCCTGCGGCGGTCCACTCCCGCAACAGCTTGAGACGGTTGGGCACCGGCTTTCCGCGCAGCCAGACATCCGGATGAAGCAGCAGCGAATTTGCGCCGATATCAGACAGTAGGATCGCGTCATAGGCTTGCAGGCCTGCGAGATCGAAAGGGAGTTTTTCAATCGCTTCATGGGCGGGCATGTGGGTCAGTTCAAACGCCGTTCCAGCCAGCGCCTTGACCAAGGGGTCCGCGCCGGAATGGAAGGTGACGCTGCCAAACTGGTCGAACCCCTTGTAGTGCGAAGCGGAACTCATCCAGGTTTCGCCGACGAGCAGGATTTTCTTTATCGCGTTTGCCAAGGCTGATGCTCCGGGTTTGTGTTGGTTATGGCATTTAAACCGATTACACTGGTTTTGGATACTGGCGGCCAGGGAGTATATTTTGCGACAGGCACTCATTACGGGCGGGGCCCGCGGCATCGGCTGGGGCATCGCCAACGCCATGCTCGAGGCAGGTTACACCGTGACCGTGACCGGCCTGACGTCCGATGAAATCAAGGCCGTCCCGGCCCGTGAACACCTCAAGGCGGTGCAGCTGGATGTCACGAGCGACGCACAGGTGGCGAGCTTGCTTGCGGGCTTGGACAGCCTGGATGTGCTGGTCAATTGTGCCGGCATCATCATGCGGGGCGCTGAATATCACATGGAGACCTTCAAGAAAGTCGTCGACGTGAACCTCACCGGCACCATGCGCATGTGCGTGGCCGCAAAACCGCTTCTCGCCAAATCTACGGACGCCGCCATCGTCAACACCGCCTCCATGCTCTCCTTTTTCGGCGGCGCATTGGTCCCCGCCTATGCGGCTTCCAAGGGCGGCATTGCGCAGCTCACCAAATCTCTTGCCATTGCCTGGGCTTCTGAAGGCATCCGCGTCAATGCCATAGCACCCGGCTGGATCAGCACCGAACTGACCCGCGGCCTCATCAGCGACGAGGCGCGTTCGGCGGCAATCCTTGCCCGCACCCCCATGAAGCGCTGGGGCGAACCAGCCGACATCGGCGGCAGCATTGTTTACCTCTGCTCCGACGCCGCCCGTTTCGTAACTGGAATTGTGCTGCCGATCGACGGCGGCTACGCTGCAATGTGA
>JBBQNU010000224.1:0-4181 GCA_038330285.1 Hyphomicrobiales bacterium
ATTTCAATGGTGCCGCCGTCCGGTGAAAACTTGATGGCGTTGTCGACCAGTTTCTTGATGGCCTGGCGCAGCAGCTGGTTGTCGCAGCGCAGCATCAGGCCTTTGCCCGGCCGCGCGATTTTGATCTTGATGCTCTTGGCTCTGGCGTTGGCTTCCAGCCCGATAATGCTGTCGTCAAGCAGGTCGGTCATGCTTTCATTTGAAATGCGCAGGCTTGATGCACCCGAAAATGATTTGGAGAGAACCAGTATATCGCTGATCAGCCGGTTCAGGCGCTGCGAGGCGCCAACAATGTGGCCGAGCTGTTCGGCTTCAATCGCCTCAACCTTGTCCTTCAGCGCTTCCGCCAGAACATCGGTCAGGCCAATGAGGGCAACAAGCGGTGTCTTGAGTTCATGGCTCAGGATCCTGAACAGGCCATTCTTCATCTTGCTGGCAGCGCGGGCCTCGGCCTCGGCGCGCCGCAGGTCCCGTTCGATCTCGCCGTTGCGGATGACGAACTGCGCGTGGTAGCCGAACTGTGCCCAGTTGATGGGCTTGGTGACAAAGGATGAAGCCCCGAGGCGGTAAGCTTCTTCGATGGAGGTGCGGTCGTCATAGCCGGTTGAAATGATGACGGGCAGGTCGACGGTGCGCGGATGCTGGCGGATGTGTCGGAGAAGGCCGAAGCCATCAAGCTTCGGCATGTTCAGATCAACAACGGCAAGGGAAAGATTGTCCTGGGCAATGCGGTCACAGGCGGCTTCGCCATCCTCGGCCGTTACCGTCTCGTAGCCAAGGTTGGCAAACAGGCTGGCCAGCACATCGCAGATGAGCGGGTCATCATCAACGATCAAAACACATTTGCGCACCGCAGTTTCGGTCCGCTGGTTGATATCGTCTTTGATTTCCACGAGACACTTCCCACTATTTTCGAGAAGCAATATCGTGCCGGGTATTAATGGAGGGTAAGAAATGGAACTTGATCAACAAACTTGGTTAAGCAAATGTGAGCCCACAAACTCCACTAAACATAAAAATTTCAGTTGAGGATGGAGTAAGTGACCTTGGCCACGCCGGAGGTGGTCATCCCCACCAGTTTCGCCGCGCCCAAACTCAAGTCAATCACCCGGCCAGGGATAAAAGGCCCGCGGTCATTGATGCGGACCACAACGGATTTTCCAGTGCGCGTACTGGTCACGCGGACTTTTGTGCCGAAAGGCAGGGTGCGGTGTGCAGCTGTCAGTCCATTCGGATTGAAGCGTTCGCCATTGGCGGTTTGCTTGCCGGATTTGTAATAGGATGCAACGCCGCTTGCTGACTTGGCCTCCACCCCGGAATCGAATCCACCCAGTGTTAGAAAGCCTATCAAAACGCCAAAAACCAAATGCTTCATGATAGACCCTCTCTCTCATGCTGCAGTGCAACATAGGGGCCTTTATGGCCGCAATGTGACCCCGAACTAACCAATTGTTAATAGTTAACAACCGGCAGTCCGGAAGGTTCCAATGGCCTGTCCGTTATGGCAAAAATGCTGTCATAACAAGCGGTTATGCGGTTTTTTGTTAGATGGCGGCTTCCACCATGATCTCAACGTCAAGGCCGGGGCCTGCGAGCTTGGATTCAACCGTGGCGCGCGCCGGCGTCTGCCCAGCCACAACCCAAGCATCCCAGGCCTGGTTCATCTCAGCCCAGGTGCCGATGTCCGTGAGCCAGATATTGGCTTTCAGGATTTTGGTCTTGTCGGTGCCGGCCTGCTTCAGCGTCGCATCGATCTGCGCCAGGATATCGGCGGTCTGCTCCTTGACTGATTTGCCAACGGTTTTGTCCGCCACGAACCCGGCGAGATAAACCTTGCCGCCGTGAATAACCGCTTCGCTCATGCGCTTGCCCGCGCCAATTCTCGTAATGCTCATCGCTCTCTCCTGTTGATGGGTGAGGCTCTCTAGCCTTTCTTGAACACCGCATCAATCACCGTGAGCAAAACCCGGGGGAGTGTCTCGAATGCGTATGGCGCATGGAGCCGCTCCAGCCAGTGGTGATAGTCCCGCCCCCACGGTCCGATGTTGATGCAGGGATAGCCCGCCGGTTCGGCCAAGGTGAAGCTCGTTCCCCAGATCGGCGTATTGGATGCCACCACCGAAAGATCGCTTGATGCTTCGCCAAAGAAGCTCATGTCCGAAATGCCGGCAAAATAGTTGACCAAGCCGAGTCCGAAGGGTTGGACAGCCTTTGAAATCGCCGCACGTAAACTTTCATCCCTCAGCGACACCGATGAATAGGGAATGGAGCCAAAACCCATGATCACTGTTGGCTTGCTGATGCCAAGGCTTTCAATCATGGCAAGTGTGGTAAGGCGCGACTGTTCCGGAAAATTGAGTGAGGTGTCTTGCTTCGGCAGAGCGTGTTTGCCCTTGAGTTCCGCAAAGCTGATCAAAGCAATATCTTGGCGTGTACGCGCCTTTGCCCGCTCTACAGCTCGCCGCGCATGCTCCATGGCAATCTCAAAAACCTCACCGGCAGTTCTCTGGTGCTGCATGGTATTCCAGTAAACCCAGGCCTGCTGCGGCGTGGTGACGTTGTAGCCGGTTTTCGAATCCTTTGAGTGGAGAGCCGTCGGAGGTGCAGCCAGTTCCTCCCCTGTGCGTTCCGAAAGCAAGGGCGACAATTCAAACTCCGTTAAAAGCTCCCCCGCGACATATGCCGCGTTCACGCCATCCTGCGGATAACCAGCATGCGTCTGTTTGCCGTGAACGAAGGCTGTCAGCAGCAGTTTCCCGATTGATCCATAGGTAACGACGCGGCCATTGGAGCCATCCCCCTGGTCTGAAATGGCATCAAGGTTTATGACCAGTTTGATTTCAAGACCGAGCTGCTTTTCCAGGTTTTTTAACATGGGAGCCGCAGCCCGCGCCCCCGCCGATGTTTCTTCTTCATCGCAAACCGCAAGAAAAAGAATTGAAGCGTCCCCCGCATAAGCCTCCATCGCCGCCAGCCCTGCGGCCAATCCGGCTTTCATGTCGAGGAGTCCACGTCCCGCAAGAAAATCACCGCTTTCGAAATCCTTTAAAGCGAGTTTGCTTTCGCCGCTCTGCCGAAGCCGGCTGATGATGGCTTTTGTAAGCGCCTCCGGACTGAGCGCCAAATCGACAAGCACTCCGTAATCTTCGTAAGGCACCGTATCGAAATGGCCGGTAAGCACAATTGTATGGGCGGAACGGCCACGCTTCAGAACAGCGAGGCTGCCGCGCGGGTTTGGCGCTGTGTCAACGGAAAACAATAGGCTTTCGTCAAATCCTTTAAGGCGGAGATAATCCTGAAGCCTTTGGGCAAATGCGGCTTCTCCCGCCGTGCCTGTAACTGAAGACCATGAAGTGAGCTCTAAAGCAATCTCCCGCGCCCGGGCCGAAAGCTCAGGCGAATTTCTGGTCATATTCGAGAACCGCGTTCAGCAGCACCTGGGAACCCGCACCACACTCCTCAAAGGTGGTGGACTCCGCCTCATTATGAGAAATGCCGCCAAGGCAAGGCACGAAAATCATCGTCGTGGGCGCCACCCGCGCGATATAGGCCGCATCATGGCCGGCCCCCGAAGCCATCTCGCGCATTTTATATCCGGCTTGGGCGCCGCCCTTGCGGACACATTCAATAAGCTCCGAATTGAATTTCACCGCCGGGGATTTCCAGATGCATTTTTCTTCGAAGGTCAGTTTCTCCGCTTCAGCGATCGGTGCCAGAGCTGCGCGGAAGGCCGCCTCCATTTTATCCAGCACCGTCTCATCCGGATGGCGCAAATCAACCGTGAAGAACACTTCTCCCGGCACCACATTGCGGCTGTTCGGCCGGTTCTCGATCAGGCCCACCGAAGCCACGCCGGGCAAATGCGAAAGCCCAACCTGGTGAATGGCCTCAATCATGCGCGATGCGCCGAGCAGCGCGTTCTTGCGCAGCAGCATCGGCGTGGCGCCCGTATGCGATTCCTGCCCGTGCACCGTCACCTCATACCAGCGCATGCCCTGCACGCCGGTGACAACACCAATCATTTTTTCTTCCGCTTCGAGAATGGGCCCCTGCTCAATATGAAGCTCAAACATCGCCTGAAACTTGTGTGAGCCAACAGGCTCGGAGCCGAGATAGCCAATGCGCTTCAATTCATCGCCAAGCTTGATGCCGTCGCGGTCTTCCCGCGAATAGGCAAACTC
>JBBQNU010000225.1:0-4165 GCA_038330285.1 Hyphomicrobiales bacterium
AACTGGGGTGCAAGGATTTGCAGTCCTCTGCGTAACCACTCCGCCACGAGGCCTTCGGGCGGCTGTATAGGGGAGGAAAATCGCGGAAACAACCCAAACATAAAACATAATAAATTGCCGGTAACAGTTTGCTTGGCAAAAGCGGGGTTCGCGGCTAATTTGGCTGGCATCTCAACCAGCAAACAAAATGGACCCCGGGATGACGAATTTTGCAGCGGCGCGGCACAATATGGTCGAATCGCAGGTGCGCCCCAACGGGATCACAGATCACCGCATTATCGATGCCATGGCGCAGGTGAAGCGCGAGGATTTTGTGCCCCCCGAGCGCAAGACAATCGCCTATCTCGATGACGATGTGCAGTTGAAAGAAGGGCGCTTCCTGATCGAGCCCATGGCTTTTGCCCGGATGATTCACCTGGCCCTGATCAAGCCCACGGACAAGGTCCTGGTGGTAGGCGCAGGCACCGGCTATGGCGCGAGAGTCATAGCGATGCTGGCGAAGTCGGTTGTGGCGCTTGAGTCGGATCCGGACCTGCTCGCCTCGGCAAGGGGCTTCCTCGCGGGAGCCGGAAATATTGAAGTGGTTGAAGGTCACCTTGCGGCAGGGCATGCGGGCGCCGCGCCCTATGATGTCATCATCGTCGAGGGCAGGATTGCCGCCGTCCCGGAAAGCCTGTTTGCGCAATTGGCCAATGAGGGGCGCATTGTGGCAGCGGTCGGTAACACCGATGTTTCCAAGATGCAGATTGCGACGCTTGCGGACGGGCACCGCTCGTCGCGTTCCGCCTTTGATGTGTCAATTGCGCCGCTGCCGGGGTTTGTGGTTGAAAAAGCAGCATTTGTTTTTTGATTGAAAAGGTTGCAAAAATACACTTCGATTCGGTCGGCGAGTCATTTACAGTTGAAGTTCGAGCAAGAAGCTACAAATACTCTGGTCTGGGACACTGAAACTCAACAAGCGTGGTATTGAATGCAGGGTGGTTTGAAGCATTGGACGAGAATTTTGCTGGCCTCCGCCACTCTTGCCTTTGGAGCAGGGCAGGTCTCGGCTGAAACACTGATTGAGGCAATGGTTTCGGCCTATTCCAGCAATCCGACTTTGCAGGCTGAACGCGCCCGGCAACGGGGAACCGACGAACTGGTGCCGCAGGCCCTCTCGGGATGGCGTCCGACGGTCAACACGGAAGGATCGATCGCCCAGGTCTGGTCGGATTCAAACAATGGACCGGCCACGGAAAATGATCCCAAAGCGGTGGCCATTGGATTGTCGCAGCCGATCTTCCGGGGCTTCAAAACGATCAACGGAACCAAGGCGGCGGAAGCCAATGTCGAGGCCGGCAAGCAGAGCCTTCTGGCGATCGAGCAGGATATTCTTTTCCAGGCCATCCAGGCCTACATGAATGTCATTCGCGACCGGCAGATTGTGGGTTTGCGCCAACAGAATGTTGGTGTGTTGAATAAGCAGCTCACGGCCGCCGATGAGCGTTTCAAGGTTGGTGAAATCACCCGCACCGACGTGGCGCAATCGCGGGCAAGTCTCAGCGGGGCCCAATCAAACGTGGCGTCGGCCAAAGCCACGCTGGCGGCCAGTGTGGCGAACTACATCAATGTGGTTGGGCACCCGCCCGGCAGTCTGAAATATCCGCGGCTTGCCAAGCTTCCCAAAACCTTGGAGCAGGCGCAGGCTGCTGCGGCGGAAATCAATCCCAACATTCTGGCCGCGGCCTATGTGGAAGAAGCTTCGACCTTCAATATCGAAGTCATAAAAGGCGATCTTCTGCCGGCGGCAAGTCTGGATGCTTCGGCATCGTTCAATGACGACCCCTCAGTCGGCACGAGCCGATCGGAAAGCGCCCGGATCGAAGGCGTGCTCACCATCCCGTTGTATGAAGCGGGCCGCGTCTATTCATCGGTGCGCGAAGCCAAGCATGTGGCCAGCCAACGCCGCCTGGAAGTTATCCAGGCGGGCCGTTCGGTGCGCGAGAGCGTTTCAATCTCGTGGAACAACCTGGCGGCGGCGCGCGAAATCATCCGTTCGGCCAAGTCGCAGGTCTCAGCCGCCGCTCTCGCCCTTGACGGCGTGCGCCAGGAATATTCGGTGGGCTCGCGGACCACCTTAGATGTTCTCGATTCGGAAACCGACGTGGTCTCGGCGCGCATCGCGCTGGTGTCGGCCGAGCGCGACCAGATTGTCGCCGCCTACCAGATCCTGGGTTCCATCGGCCGCCTGACGGCGCGCGACCTTGCGCTTCCGGTTGAGTATTATGACGCCGATGAAAATTATCTGAACGTGCGTAACAAGTGGTTCGGCACGGGGGCCGATACAATCGAATAAGACTTTGGCCGGGGCCTCGGCCAAGTGGTTTGTTTGTGTGTGTTGCGAAGGGGGAAATTGAGCGGTGACTTCTGAACCAGACATGGAAAGTTTGCTGGCCTCCATCCGCAAGGCCATTGATTCCGATATCGGCAAGAACACCAAATCCCAACCGGCTGCGGCGCACGATACATCGTTCAGGGGCGCCATGCGTGAGTCCCGGGTGCGTTATGATGAAGAGCCGCCCCTGCGCCGGGATGCGTCGGGAGAAATCTCGGACCTGCGCAACAAGATCCTGAAGAACCGCCAGAACGCAGGCTTTACCGAGCCCGTGCCGCGCCTGCCAAGCGCCATGCCACCGGCCCCCGCTCCCAGGCCCGCTCCGAAATCGGGCTTTGCTGGAATTCTGGGGGGCGATGGCCAGCAGATCACACCCTGGGCTCCGCGGCAGAAACATGAGGCTGAAGCGCCGGACCTGCGCCCCACCATTCAGGATGATTTGCCGCCTTCGCCGCAGGATTACCACCACAGCGGCTACGGCGAGTCGGAAGTCTATCCGGCGGAGGTGGGCTGGGCGGAGGACGAACCGGCCTATGCGCCCGGGCCGCCGCTGATGTCGCCTGAAACGGTTAACGCCGCCAATTCCTCCTTCAACCAGTTGGCCGACACGCTGATGGCGCGGGCCCTGGGTGAACGCTCCATTGAGGACATGACCCAGGACCTGCTCAAGGGCATGCTGCGGAGCTGGCTTGATGCGCATTTGCCAAGCCTGGTTGAAAAGCTGGTGCGCGAGGAAATCGAGCGGGTTGCGCGGCGCGGCCGTTAACCACTGATTGGAACCAACGGCGCTGTTAAACGTTTGCCTGTCATGGCTATTCGTTACAATTTTTTGCATGTGCAGGCTTGATATGGCCGAAGTAGAAAAGCGCATTGCGCCCCGTCACAGGGTTTTAAAGGCAGCCAAGATCATCACGATGGATAATACCTCCGTCGTTGACTGCACGGTACGGAACATGTCGGACAGCGGCGCGCAGCTGGTCATCGAGAAAAGTGTCAAGATGCCGGAGGAATTCCAGTTTTTCCTGGCCAATGGCGATACGGTCCGTGACGCGGCGCTGGCCTGGCACCGGGGAGACCGGGTTGGGGTGAAATTCACAGGCGAAAGCAGGCCCGCCCCGCATGCCCTGAGAATGTATAAAAGATAGCTGAATCCCCTTGATTCAACGGCAGTTGCATGGCGGGGCGGGGTGGTGTTTATAGCGCCCGAACAGCAACTCGAAGATTCCCCAAATGCTTGAGAAGACCTTTATCCCATCGGAAATGGAAACACGCCTTTACGGGGAATGGGAGGCCCGCGGCCTCTTCAAGCCGGGGCGCAAGCCCAAGGCCAAGCCCTACACAATCGTCATTCCGCCGCCCAATGTGACGGGCTCGCTGCACATGGGGCATGCGCTCAACAACACCATCCAGGACATTCTCTGCCGCTTCGAGCGGATGCGGGGCCGCGACGTGCTGTGGCAGCCGGGCACCGACCATGCGGGCATCGCCACGCAGATGGTGGTGGAACGCCTGCTGATGAAGGAAAACAAGACCGACCGCCGCAAGATGGGCCGCGAGGCGTTCCTCAAGCGCGTGTGGCAGTGGAAGGAAGAGTCGGGCGGGATCATCACCCAGCAGCTCCGCCGCCTTGGCGCCTCGTGCGACTGGTCGCGCGAACGCTTCACCATGGACGAGGGCCTGTCCAATGCGGTGCGCAAGGTTTTCGTCCAGCTCTACAAGGAAAAGCTGATCTACAAGGACAAACGCCTGGTAAACTGGGATCCGGTTTTTGAAACGGCGATTTCCGATCTC
>JBBQNU010000226.1:0-4087 GCA_038330285.1 Hyphomicrobiales bacterium
TGCTTTGACCACCACACGGTCTGGGCCAACACCAAGGCGCTTGAAACGGCGGGCCTCCTGCATGGCGCCAGCCTCACCCCCGGCAATGAAATCGTCATGGGGAATGACGGGCTGGCAACCGGGGAGCTCCGCGAGGCCGCAGCCTTTGCGCCGCTGTTGAACCTCACCGCCACGGGCGGGCGCGAATGGCTGGGCATGGTCACCGGTGAAAATCCCGTGCCCCCCGCCACCGCCGCCGAGCGCCTCATCGACCAGAATTTCATGAAGCGCGGCCTCGAATATTGCGCCTCGCTTGGCATCACCTCCATCCACAACATGGACGGCAACTGGTATCAGCTTGAGCTTCTGAAGGCGCTCATGGACAAGAACGAGCTCATCGCCCGCGTCGAAGTCCCCTTCCATCACAAGAATTATTTCGAAACCTCGCGCGTCGATGAAGCCGTGGAGATGCGTGCGCAATATCAGGGCGACATGCTGCATTCCGGCCGCGTGAAAATTTTCATGGATGGCGTTTTGGAGTCCATGACCGCGCTCATGCTTGATGACTACCCTGGCTTTCAAGGCGAGCGCGGCGCGCCGCTTTTTACCGCCGCGCAATTCAACGAGGTTGCCACCCGCGCCGACAAGCATGGGCTCCAGATCAGCGTTCACGCCATTGGCGATGGCGGCGTGCGCCGCACCCTCGATGGCTATGAAGCGGCGCGCAAGGCCAATGGCCCGCGCGACAGCCGCCACCGCATTGAACATATCGAACTCATCGACAAGGCCGATATTCCGCGCCTGAAACAATTGGGCGTCATCGCTTCGCTGCAGCCCATCGTCGGCTTGGGCGTTCCCGGCAATCCGCCGGAGCCCTGCCGCACCAGGATTGGCGACAAGCTGCCCCAAGCCTACGCCTGGCAAACCCTGCGCGAAACCGGCGCAACCGTTGCCTTCTCGTCCGACTGGCCCGTGTCGCCGCTTGATCCCTTCCTCGGCATTCAATCCGCCATGACATCTGTCCCGTTGTCGCCCGACAGCAAGCCGCAGGCCCAGTCCCTGATGGATACGCTGGACAGCTTCACCGCCGCCGGCGCCTATACCGAATTTGCCGAGGGGAAAAAAGGAAAACTCATCCCCGGCATGCTCGCCGACGTGATCATTCTCAACGGCAATATCGAAGCAACGCCCGCAGCGCAGATGTCAACGCTGAAGCCGGTACTGACCATCTGCGATGGCCGGGTGACGTTTGAAAAGTCTTGAGCCGTTATTCCGGCGCGCCGCTCCAAACAATAATCCGTCATCCGCCACCCCAAAGCCGTCATCCCCGCGAAAGCGGGGATCCAACTTTACGGCGTCCACGTTGGATTTCCCCCTTCGCGGGAATGACGGAAAGGGAATGCTTAGGCGGAATGACGATCTCTTTTAAGCGGCGCTTCTCAGCTTCTCGACTTCGACAAGCGCCGCGCGGGTTTCCCGCACGACGATGTCAACCAGGTCGCGCGCCTCGAATGTTTGTCCGGTGCGCGCCAGGAGTTCGAGATTCTCGCAGGCCTTTCCGGCGCGCTTGGCGCCAAGGCTCGAAACCACGGATTTCAGCGCATGGGCCGCATTGGCCAAGGCGCCCACATCCTGTGAGCCGGCAATGCCTTCGATCTCGGCCAGCCGTCCGGGAACCTTCTCGACAAAATGGTTCGCCACCCGCTTGAACAGGGCTTCCGTGCCGCCGATAGCCTTCAGTTCGGCAATGACGTTGAGGTCGATGATGTTATGGGCGGCGATTTCCACGATTGACGTCCTGTCTTTTGTTGTTGGCATCAACCTTAATGGCCGAATCTTAACGCTGGTTTTTGCCGCGCCCCCGGATTGGAGCGATTAGTTAAAGGTAAAATTATCCTTTTTAACGATTGCGTTCCCGAATTGTTCCGGGCTAAATGCGGGCATGGCCAAATCAGCTTCCAGTTTCGTCTGCCAGTCCTGCGGCAGCGCCGCATCCAAATGGTCCGGCCGCTGCGATAATTGCGGTGAATGGAACACGATTGTCGAGGAAAAGGGCACAGCCCCCGTCTCCGGCGCCAAGGGGGCGAGCCTCCCCAAGGGCAAGCCCTCCCGCCTGGTGGGCCTGCGCGGTGAAAGCCCCCCACTTCCCCGCATCCAGACCGGAATTGCCGAACTGGACCGGGTTGCCGGCGGCGGCTTCGTTCCGGGCTCCGGCGTGCTGATTGGCGGCGATCCCGGCATCGGCAAATCCACCCTGCTCCTCCAGGCCCTGGCATCGCTGGCCCGCACCGGCGCGCGCGTCATTTATGTCTCGGGCGAAGAAGCCATCGCCCAGGTGCGGCTGCGCGCCCAGCGACTGGGGCTTGATGACGCCAACGTGCTGCTCGCCACCGAAACCAATGTCTCGGATATTCTGGCCACCCTGAATGAGGGTGAGCCGCCCGCCATCGCCGTCATCGATTCCATTCAAACCCTCTGGTCACCCGTCATTGAGGCAGCTCCCGGCACCGTCTCGCAGCTGAAGGCGGGTTCAGAAGCCCTGGTGCGCTATGCCAAGCAAAAGGGCACCGCCATGCTGCTCGTGGGCCATGTCACCAAAGATGGCCAGATCGCCGGGCCGAAAGTCATCGAGCATATGGTGGATACAGTGCTCTATTTCGAAGGTGACCGCGGCCACCAGTACCGCATCCTGCGCGCCGTCAAAAACCGTTTCGGCCCCACCGATGAAATCGGCGTCTTTGAAATGTCTGATGGCGGTCTCAAGGAAGTAACCAACCCCTCCAAGCTTTTCATGGGCACAAGTGACCGGCCAACGCCCGGCACCGCGATTTTCGCCGGCATGGAAGGCACCAGGCCGCTGCTCATGGAAGTGCAGGCCCTCGTCTCGCCGTCTCCGCTTGGCACGCCAAGGCGCACCACCGTGGGCTGGGATTCCAACCGGCTCGCCATGATCCTCGCCGTGCTGGAAGCCCGCGCCGGCGTCATCATCGGGGCCAACGACGTTTACCTTAATGTCGCAGGCGGCCTCAAGGTGCGCGAACCTGCCGCAGATCTTGCGGTGGCCGCAGCACTTCTCTCGTCTCTCACTGGAACTGTCATTCCCCACGGCACCGCCGTCTTCGGTGAAGTGGCCCTTTCAGGCGCAATAAGGCCTGTGGGCCAAACGGAAGCGCGCCTCAAGGAAGCGCAAAAGCTGGGCCTGCGCGAAGCCGTCATTGCCGCAGCTACTGAACAGGCGAGCTTCAAGGGCTTGAAAGTGAAGTCAATTGAAACCATTTCTGATCTCGTGGCCTGGACTGCTGCACAGGACAAAGGTTTACGACGAATCGTCTAGATCAGTTGGCAAAAGCTGCCTATAAGGTGGCTCATCCGACGAACCGGGAAATTTTTATGCCCTTCCAGCTGCTTGACCTCATACTTTTTGGAATCATGCTGATCTCCGGGCTCTTGGCCCTGATGCGCGGTTTCACCCGCGAAGTCCTTTCACTTGTCGCCTGGGGCGCCTCCGCCTTCGCCGCCTATTTCGCAATCAAGCAGCAGCCTTTGCTCGATCTTGCAATGCCTTACGTCGACAAGCCCATCCTCGCGCAAATTGCCGTGGGCGCCATTGCCTTCGTCATCACGCTGATCATCGTGTCGCTGATCAGCGTGAAGATTTCCGACTCGGTTGTGGACTCGGCCGCCGGCGCTTTTGATCGCACCCTTGGTTTCCTATATGGCCTCGCCCGTGGTTTTGTTCTCGTGGCCATCGCCTATCTTTTCTACGGCTGGCTTCTGCCCTTCGACAAGCAGGAAGACTGGGTGCGCAATGCCTCCTCGCTTCCGGCCATCAAGGCGGTGGGTGAAACCCTGCTCGGCTTCATGCCGCCTGACATTGCCGAGACATTGTCGAACACCGCCCTGATGAAAAATCCCGATGCGCCGGGCACCATCGTGCAACCCGCGCCCAACGCTGCAAAACCTGAAGCCGGCTATCAGTCCGGCGAAACCCAGGGGCTGGACAATCTCATCGAAGGCACCGGCAACAGCACCCAGCAACCCGAATTCGGACAAAGCACCGGCCAATGACAGAAGATTTCGACATCAACGGTGACCGCTTACGGGAAGA
>JBBQNU010000227.1:0-4066 GCA_038330285.1 Hyphomicrobiales bacterium
CCTTTGATTCCCATGTGTAATTGAAAAACGTGACCCGTCGTTTCCAGCTGGCCGGGGTCAAGTCTTGACCCCACGCCATTCATGAGGCGCTATGCTGTTTATTTCAGTGCTGGTTATTTCAGTTATTGCAAACAGGGTGAACCATGGCAAACCGTTACTTCACACAGGGCACGTTTGACTTTCTCACCGCGCTGGCCGCCAACAACCGGCGCGAATGGTTCGACGCACACAAGCCGGACTATGAAGCGATGGTTCGCACGCCTGCCTTGAATTTCATCAGCGACATCGCGACCGATCTTGCCATGATTTCGCCGCACTTTCTTGCCCTGCCGCGCAAGGTGGGCGGCGCATTGATGCGGGTCAATCGCGACATACGGTTCGGTCATGACAAACGCCCCTTCAAAACCAATATCGGGATTCAGTTTCGGCATGAGGCAGGCAAAGACGTGCATGCCCCTGGTTTTTACCTGCATATCGAACCCAACGATTGCTTTGTCGGCGTTGGATTATGGAGGCCAGATATGCGTGCCCTGGGCAAGATCCGCGATGCGATCGTCGATAAAGGGGATGCCTGGCGCGCCGTGCGCGACATCAAGCCGTTCAGCCAGACATTCACGCTCGTTGGCGACTCTCTGACGAATGCACCGCGTGGCTATGCAAAAGACCATCCCTTGCTGACGGATCTGAAACGCAAGGATTTTCTTGCCCTTTCCAGCTTGACCGACGCCGCGGTTCGCTCAAAGGGCTTTTATCCGAACGTCATCGAACGGTTTGCGCAGTCCGCGCCTTTCATGCGTTATCTGTGCAAGGCGCTGGCATTGCCTTTTTAATGATGCCGCGCGCTGATCGCCTGTTTAACCTGACCCCAAGGTATCCGGATCACGCGTCCTTCTCGCCAAGCACCCGAACTATTCGACGGTCAGGCACCAGCCACATGAGTGCAACCAACACATAGATCACCCCCGCAGCCCACTGCTCAAGGAACGCTAGGGGAATGGCCATGGCATACAGGAGGGGAGACAGTTTGCCTTTGATGTCACGTCCCACTGCCTTTGCAAGCAAGGAGTTGCTGCCCTGGCTGGAAATGATGGCGCGCTGCAATATCCAGTACGCAATCGCTGCCAACAAAAGCACCACACCATAAAGCGCTGTCGGTGCAGATGCAAAATGATTCTCTCCCATCCAGCCTGTGACAAACGGGAAAAGCGACAACCAGAACAGCAGATGCAGATTGGCCCACAGGATTGTTCCGGTCACATGCTGCGTGGTATGAAGCATGTGATGATGATTGTTCCAGTAAATGGCCAGGTAAACAAAGCTCAGCACATAACTCAGGAAAACGGGAATCAGCGGTTGCAGTGCGCTCAAGCCATCTCCATGAGGCACCTTCATCTCAAGCACCATGATGGTGATGATGATGGCAAGAACGCCATCACTGAACGCTTCCAGTCTGTCTTTTCCCATGCTTGATTTAGGTTCGTTCATAGCGCGCTTTCATTGAATGGATTGCGTCATATCCGAGGCAGCAACTCAAACCAAGCATTTGCGTAACCGGAAATCCCCGACTAGTGCCGTCGGCCCTCTGTTGCCATATGTGTTACTGCGAGACCTGACCCCGTGTGTTCGGTGTGCGGCACCTTTTTGACTAGATCTTCGAATCACGGACTGTCCTGAGATTAAACACCCCGTAGCTGGCGACAAAAATAAAACAAATCGCCGGCACAACGTAAGAAAATGCAGCGCCATAAGCATCCATCAATGCGCCCTGAACAAGTGGCATTACGGCGCCTCCCAGAATGGCCATGACCAGACCGGCTGCCCCGAACTTGGTATCCTCGCCCAGCCCGTACAAGGCAATGCCATATATCGTGGGACACATCAGCGACAAACACGCCGAAATCGATACCACCGCCCATACACCGGAAATGTCTGGACTGAGGACTGCATAGAGACAGAAACCGCTCCCCAGAAACGCCAAAGCAGTCAGCAACGCGCTTGGCCGCACATACCCCATCACCCAGGTCATCACGAAACGGGAAACAAGAAAGACAAGAAGGCTGTATTGCAGATAATCTCCGGCGCTGACCTCATCCCCGCCTGTCGCCGTTTGCACATATTGAATCGTAAACGTCCATGTGCAGGTCTGCGCCGCCACATTGAAGAACTGGGCCACCACACCCCAACGATAGTGGGTGCCAGCTGATTAAGGGTGTTACCGAAATGAACAGCATGCACGTCTTCTGCAATGGATTCATGCGACTTCGGCAACCTGACCATGGCAATCAGAATCCAGATCAGAAGCAACACAACGGCCATCCCGACATACGGCACCATGACCGCATTCAACTCCGTCGCCTGGATGGCGTGTAGCTCAGCAGCCGACATCGCTGCTCTTTGCGCGCCTGTAGCCTGATTCAGATTGGGCAGGATCAGACTCGCAGCCAGGAAGACACCGATATTCGTACCCACCGGATTGAAGGCCTGCGCCAGATTGAGCCGACGGGTGCCGGTATGCTCCGGCCCCATTCTCATGACAAATGGATTGGCTGAAGTCTCGAGAATCGACAGACCTGCCGCCAGCACGAACAGGGCCGCCAGGAAATAGCCATAGGTCATGGTCAAACTGGCCGGATAAAAACCAAACGCCCCCACCGTCGCCAGACCCAGGCCAGTGAGCACGCCGACCTTGTAGGAAAAACGTTTATTGAGAAAGGCCGCTGGCAGCGCCAGACAGAAGTAGGCCCCGTAATAGGAAAACTGGACCAGGGCAGACTGAAGACTACTCATGGTAAAGATCTTGCTAAACACCTTCACCAACGGGTCAGTCATATTCGCCGCAACGCCCCAGGCAGCGAAACAGGCGATCAGCAACACGAAGGCAGTCTTCATGTCGGGATAAACGAAACTTTCCTTCGAAGGTTTCAGCGTTCGATACCTCAATATCCGGGCAGTCCGGGAACAGTATGCTTAATTAGCCTGCCTGATTTAATCATCCATCACCCCCTGGATTGAATGAAAACCAAAAGGGCCAGCTCAGTCTGACCCCATTTATTCTAGTGTCTCTTATCGATGCTTTGATTATCCAATCAATCAGAGCGAAATAATCTGAACATCGGAAACGCCTGACAAGGCCGCGTATAACTGAGGGAAGCAACCCACAAGTACGCCTTCGACCAAGCCTTTGGGTTTAACCTCGCCACTCCCACATTGCTCGAACTCACCTTCGGCCAAGCCACGACGAACTGCACATTGATCGCAGGCCATCCGGAGTATGCCTTTTGCTGCAGCGACCTTCGCCAACCTTTCACCGTATGGGTCACCGGACCGCAAAGCGTAGATATTGTCGTCAAAAAACATCATGCCCACCACTTCCGCACCATGATTGCCGGCTTCAAGCTGGGGCAGAATCATCGTATTGAGTTTAAAAGTCGATGCCATATTGGTCGTAAAAACGTAAGCAACTTTCATATTCGCTCCAAAATCCCATGAATCAATAAATCCGATCCAGGCTCATTATCCCCTGGCAGAAAACATACTAAATAATTAGTGTCTGAGCTCATCCACAATATTCCGATCCCGATGCTGCCCTGGCCAGAAATAAATAATGGCGTCTGTCTCTGAGGTCTCTCCATGAATAGTCATTGCAATTCATTTGGTTAAAGCATGATTTCCGCCAAAGCAGCGTATGCATGGCAGCGATTTGGTTTGCTTGAGGCGTCGAAGCCGGCAAGGAGGCCGTGCAATGAATTCGCCAACTATCGTAGCGCAAATCATGTAATGTAATGTTTTACGCCTCAAGCACACTGTGCGCTGGTGCGCCTTGCGTGATGTTGTGGTGGCCATTTTTATTCCGCTCAGAGCAATTTAGCGTACCGATTTGGCTGGGGTTCGATCTAGCCTTTTGCGGCATGAGGCAAGCCCTGACCCGATTGGCTTGTTCAACCCATTTTCTTTGTGATTCCAGAACTTCACTTTTTGAGCGGGATGCCGATGTCAATCGTATACAGTCCATTTTTACCGGGCCACCCCAAGGTGGCTACCGCATGACAGAGATCCCGCCACCAGG
>JBBQNU010000228.1:0-4055 GCA_038330285.1 Hyphomicrobiales bacterium
CGGGGGTTGCTTTCGGGCAAACGCCCTGTTATTCCCGGCGCATTCGCAAATGACGTGCGGTCGTGGCGGAATTGGTAGACGCACTACCTTGAGGTGGTAACGGGGAAACTCGTGGAGGTTCGAGTCCTCTCGACCGCACCACGCTTCGCCCAAGTGGGCTACGCGTGGCAGGGCCACGGGGAGACCAATTGGGCGAAGCGTGTCCGGCGTAGCTCGCAGAGCGTAGACGGACTGGTGGACCGGAATGTGGTACGTCTACATCATCAGAAGCGTTGCATTTCCTGTGCAAGAGTACACCGGAATGACGGCTGATCTTAAGCAGCGCATGGCCGATCATAACTCCGGAAAATCCAAACACACCGCAAGGTTCTGCCCCTGGGAATTGCTGTTTTACTCAGCTTTCCCCAACAAGTTGACGGCATTGGAGTTCGAAAAATACTTGAAGTCACATTCCGGAAGGGCGTTTGCAAAGAAGAGGTTAATTGGGCAAGACGAGGTTAATTCGTGAATCGGATCAACCGTTGGTTAACCTAGATAACAGGAGGCAGGCATGCTGGAACTTCGCCCGAGTTGTGAGTGCTGTGGCCGGGATCTGCCGCCGGACAGCGGGGCTGCGCGGATCTGCACTTATGAGTGCACGTTTTGTGTGGCCTGTGCGGAGTCGGTGCTTAAGGGGGTTTGCCCGAACTGCGGCGGGAATTTTTCGCCGCGGCCCATCCGGCCGGCGCATATGCTGGCGAAGCATCCGGCGTCGACGAAGCGGGTCGTTAAAGACGGCGGCTGCCTGAAACTAGCGAGCTAACCTGGATCATTATGCTTCGAGGTGCGCGGTCACCAAAATGTGTCCATCTCATCTGGAACCCTTTGCCGGGATATGACTTGATGATCCTGAGAACGGATATCAACTTCTAACCCGAAACCGGAAAATGTTCTCGTTCCGCTTAGGGATCAAAGGAAATCCAATGAAAAAGTTACTTTTGGCATGTGCCGTTGCATGTGCAGGATTCACGGCAATTGCCAGCGCCTCTTATGCTGACGTTTCCGAGCAGATGAAGGACTCAAAATACTGCGTCGACAACAGCATGGATGTCATTTGCATGGGGCCGGAATCGATGGCGATGCGGGCAAAAATGATGGAAATGAACAAAGATACGGCCATGGCAAACCGGACAAAGTATTGCGAGGGCGGACAAGGCGGCAAGGATCCCATCTGCGATCCGAAGATGATGAACGACGCCACGGGTTACTAAGTTTTCCGTGGTTTTATAAACACCGTCTAATTGTTGCGAAGATGCCTCTTGGTTGAAAGCCAAGAGGCATATATGCGCCTTGACGGCCTGGACTAGCTTCGCGCCAAACGCCTACCGCGCCAGAGGTCGCGGACACTTTCCAGCACGGCGGCGACAGTGATCAGGGCGATGCCTAAAATCTCGCGCAGGCCGAAAGGTTCGCCGGACCAGAGGGCGGAGCTGATGGCGGCGGCGCTGATTTCGGTCATGTAGAGGACGCCGACAATGGCGGGCGCGAGGAGGGGCACGGCCCACATCGAAAGATAAACGCCGGGCATGGCGATGAGGAAGATGAAGGGCAGGAGCCACCAGAGCTGGTTCACAACCAGGCCAAGCGGCGGGGCGCCGCCGGTGCCGGTGACCGCCAGCAGGATGAGCAGCAGCACGCCGGTAAAAATGAAATTCTGCAGGAAGAGGTCGATGGGTTTCTGGTCGCTGTGATGGCGGAGCAGCACGATGGATGAGGCCCAGGCAACGCCGCCCACAACGGCGGACCAATCGCCCCAATTTCTGGGCCACGGAAGGCCCTGGTCAATCCCCAGAATGATGAACATGCCGGAAAAGGCAACGGCGATGGCCAGCCAGCGGATGGGTGTAATCGCCTCGCCCAGAAAGACGCGGGCCATGATCGTGGCCCAGACCGGATTGAAATAGAACAGGATCATGGCGCGGACGATTTCGGTGTGGAGGAAGGCGAGGGAATAGAAAAACTGGGTGAGCGCCATGCTGAGGCCAATGGCGAAAAGCCAGGGGCCGCCGGCGCGCTGCTGGCGCCAGCGGGCGAGGAAGAGCGGCAGGAGAATGATGGCTGGGGTGGCGTTGAAGATGATGAAGGACCAGAAGGCATCAATGCCTGCGCCATTCAGCCCGCGCAGCGGAATCCAGAACAGGCCCCAGGCAATGCCGGATAGGGCGACCGCAAGCTTTGCCAGATTTTCGGTTCGCATTGGTTGCCTTGGCCCCGGGAATGGTGTTGATGGATCACGACAGTTAGAGCGCAACGCTTGGGGCCAGGCAAGATGACGGACATGCAGGGCGATATGCGGGTAGGGGATGAGTGGGGCTCGATTGCGCCCGACTTCCTGGCGCGCGTTGAAAAAGCCCTGGACAGCGGAGACCAGAAGGCGGTGCGCGCCGCCACGAAGGAACTGCACGCCGCCGACTTGGCCGACCTCATTCAAAACCTCGAGCAGGACAACCGCGTCAAGCTGATTGCCGCACTTGGCCGGAGCTTTGACGTGGAAGCGCTGGCCGAGCTTGACGAGGACACGCGCGATGCGCTGATGGAGACGCTGCCCAGCGAGGTGATTGCGTCGGCCATCAAGAAGCTCGACACCGACGACGCGCTCTATCTCATTGAAGACATGGAGAAGGAGGAGCAGGAGGAAATCCTCTCCAAGGTTTCCAAGGAAGACCGCGCGGCGCTGAACCGGGCGCTGGATTATCCCGAGTATTCCGCTGGCCGCCTGATGCAGACGGAGTTCGTGGCGGTGCCGGAATTCTGGTCGGTGGGGCAGACCATCGACCATATCCGCAGCGCCAGCGACATTCCCGATGATTTCGTTGAGATCTACGTCGTCGATCCGGGCTTTCACCTGAAGGGCGTGCTGCCGCTGTCGCGCGTGCTGCGCTCGAAGCGCTTGGCCAAGGTGTCCGAGGTGATGGACGATGAACAGACGGTGTTCACGGTTCTGGAGCAACAGGAAGACATCGCCTACAAGTTCGAGCAGTATAACCTGGTTTCCGCCGCGGTGGTTGACGATGCGGGACGGCTTGTGGGCACGCTGATGGTGGATGACATCGTGGATGTGATCCAGGAGGAGGCGGAGGAGGACATCCTGCATCTCGGCGGCGTCGGCTCGGAGGCCACCATCACCGACACGGTCTGGCAGACGACGCGCTCGCGCTTTTCCTGGCTGTTCATCAACCTGCTCACGGCCATTCTCGCCTCATGGGTGATCTCGTGGTTTGACGGCACGATCGAGCAGATGGTGGCGCTGGCCATTCTCATGCCGATCGTGGCTTCGATGGGCGGCAATGCGGGCACCCAGACCATGACGGTGGCGGTGCGCGCGCTGGCCACGCGCAACCTGGGCCCGCTCAACGCCATGCGCGTTGCATTACGCGAATGTTCCGTGGGGCTGATCAACGGGGTGCTCTTCGCCGCCATCATGGGGGTGTTTGCCTGGTGGTGGTTCGGCTCGGACATCCTCGGCCTGGTCATCGCCGCGGCCATGGTGATCAACCTGCTGGCGGCGGCGCTGGCCGGAATCCTGGTGCCTCTAGCGCTCGACCATTTCGACATCGACCCGGCCATCGCCTCGGGCACGTTTGTCACCACAGTGACCGACGTGGTGGGGTTTTTCGCGTTTCTGGGCTTGGCGGCGGTTTGGCTGTTGTGAGAAGATTTTCTTCAGTATCGACCATCTCTCCAAAGCTAGGCCTCGGGCGACTTTGTAAGGTGGGGCAAATCTGCTATCAACTGCCGGTTTCGCATCGCATAGTGCTGCTGGAGCTTGACCCGACCGAAGTACAGCCGCAATGCCAGTAAGTAACGATCAAAGCGAGGAAGATCATAACATGCTCCCATTAAATGGGTTGCCATTAGGACGGCTGACAATAATAGTGACCTGCTCCCCTTTATGCCCTCGTTCATAAGTTAGCCCTGTTCAGGTTTTGGTCCAATCTGGACCGGTTTGCAAATTCGATTGGCGTGAGCCCATTGAGGCTCGTGTGGGGCCGGTTGTGATTGTAGTCATTCCTCCA
>JBBQNU010000229.1:0-4005 GCA_038330285.1 Hyphomicrobiales bacterium
AATTATTTTAATTCGTTCTTTGTTGCGGGCAATAGCATCGAAAGTGTTAGACTCCAAAAAGAAGCGCTGCAAGGTAAGAGGCCTTGGGTTCGAAGATCAGCCGGAACTCAACCAGGCCCATTGCGTGCTGCAGTTCCTGGCCCGACTCATTTACCCACTGCAAAACATCCTTGTCGAGAAGGCTCCACTCCTCGCGCGGCAGGACGCGGGTGCCGGTTTTTGTCCGCACTTCTACCAGGCCTTTGCGTTCGAGAACTTTGATCGCTTCGCGCAGCGCATTGCGACTGACACCCAATTCGGCAGCAAGGGTTGCTTCATTGGGTAGAACTTCGCCACCCGGAAAATCACCGCGCACAATTCTGACGCCAAGCGCATCGACGATATGATCATGCAAATTCGCACGGCGCATGGTGGCGCGCAGCGAATTGAGCGGGGTGACAGTTGCGCCAGACATATCGACTCTCCGGAAATAGCGGCTTGATTAATCCTATCATTGTATGATAGGTTTTTGCAATGGCCCAGTGCGTTCGTCATTCTGATTGATGCCAACACCGGTAGGGAAATGGAGAGATATTTCACATTTTTGCTAGGCGGTGTGTGGGTCAGCGTGCAGGCGGCAACGGGGGCGCTTATTTTTGCCACGCTGATTGGGCTTTTGCTGGCGCTCATGCTGCTCAGCCGCAATGGCTTTCTCTTTTATATCGCCCGCGCTTGGGTTGAACTTATCCGGGGAACGCCGGCCCTTGCCCAGCTCTTCATCCTTTATTTCGGCCTGGCGGATTTCGGACTCAGAATGCATCCGTTGGTGGCGGCCATCGTTGGCCTTGGAATTAACGGCTCGGCTTACCTGGCGGAAATTTTCCGCTCCGGCATTCAGGCGGTCGATCACGGCCAGACGGAAGCGGGGCGGTCGCTCGGCATTTCCCCATTCTGGATCACTTATGATGTGGTGTTGCCGCAGGCAGGCCGCATCATGGTTCCGCCCTTCGTCAATTATGGGGTTCAGCTTCTCAAGGACACGTCACTGATAGCCTCCATTGCAGCACCTGAAATCATGTTCAGGGCGCGCAACCTTGTCATGGAAACTTACGACAGCATGACAATCTACCTTCTCGTTGCCGCACTCTATCTCAGCATCAGCATTCCTCTGTCGCAGCTTGCCTCCTATCTCCAGACCCGTTCCATGGGGGCCAGCCAATGACAAAGTTCTGGGCTGACCTCACGGCCGGTTTTGCCGACTGGATACCGCAATTGCTGTGGGCCTGCCTGCAAACCGTGCAACTCACGGTGCTGACATTTCTTGTGGCGGTTCCCTTGGGACTCATCATTGTGTGGATGCGGCTGGCGCCTCACCGGCCGCTCAGATGGTTTGCGGTTGGACTCATTGAAGTTGCGCGGGGTACACCGGCTCTCGTCATCCTGTTCGTCGTTTATTTTGGATTGCCCAGTGCCTTTCCGGGCCTCAGTCTGAATTCGCTCACCGCTGCGGTGGTGGGCCTTGGACTTCAGGGTGGGGCTATTCTTGCTGAAATTTTCCGTTCAGGCATTGAGGCCATCGACGGGGGCCAGCGCGAAGCGTCCCTGACGGTTGGGCTTACGCCGCGCCAGGCGATGTTCGATGTCATCGCCCCGCAGGCCTGGCGCATCGCGCTTCCGCCAGTCGGAAACTATGTGGTAGGCCTGCTGAAGGATACGTCAATCGCCTCGATCATCGCAGCACCTGAGCTCATGCTGCGAGCCAAGGATCTGGCATCGTCAAGCTTCATGCCGATGCAGCTCTATGTGCTGGCAGCGGTTCTTTACTTCCTGATGAGTTATCCACTTTCGCAGTTCTTCCGTCATCTTGAACGACGGGTGATACCGGTCCGGCGTACCCAATAACAAGAAACGACACTGACAAAACGCCAGGTTAAGGCAAAAAACAAATGGAGGAATACATGGACACCAAACTAGGTCTTTTCAGGCTTCTCAAAACTCTCTGCATTGCAGGGGCCGTCGCCTTGCTTGGCAGCAGCGTTTCGCTGGCTGCCCCGCCAAAGACGATTACGCCGGGCAAGCTCACGGTCGGCTTCAACGGCGATATGCCGATGACCGGTCTTAAGGATGGAAAACTGATCGGCACGGATGGCGAATTGCTTGCCACGCTGGCCGAACGGCTCGGCCTTGAAATCGAACCCAAGCAGATGGAATGGTCGGGCGCCATCCAGGCTACCAAGCAGGGTCAGGTTGACCTGATGCTGGGCAGCATGGGCTGGACCGCGGAACGCTCCAAGGTCTTCACGATGACTGATCCCATCTATTACTTCAGCACCACACTGCTGCAGAAGAAGGAAAACAACTTCACCACCTTCGACAGCATGAAGGGCCACACCATCGGCACCGTCACCGGCTTTACGCCGATCCCGGAAATGAAGACCATTCCCGGAATCACCGAGGTCAAGCTCTATGACACATCGGACGCCGTCATCCGCGACATCTCGGCGGGCCGTCTTGATATGGGCGTCCTAGATCCGACGCTGATTGAATATGCCTTGCTGCAGCATCCGGAATGGGGCCTGCATCAGCTCCCGCTGACGCCGGAACCCGCGACATATCCGATCATGTCAACGAAGTATTATTCCATCATCAGCGTCTGGCCGGAGAACAAGGAATTGTACGAGGCATTGAATGCCGAAGTGCAAAAGGCCTGGGCCGAATGCCTGAACGTCAAGGTGATGAGCAAGTACGGCCTTGGCGCCGACTACTGGTTCAAGGGCCCGGATCCGGATTATCGTGCAGGCGTTGACCGCCCGGCCGACTGGAAGAGCCCTGCTTCGCCAGCAAGCTGCTTCGCCCAATAATAGCAAAAGCGCGGCAACAGGTTGTGTTGCCGCGCTTAATTTGTCGAAAAGCAAGTGAATAGATGACCGATCTTGTCAACATAATTGGCCTTTGGAAAAGCTTTGAGCATCTCGATGTGCTCAAAGGGATCGATCTTAGCGTTGCCAGCGGCGAGCGGGTAGCGTTGATCGGCCCGAGTGGTTCCGGCAAAACGACGCTGCTCCGCTGCATCAACCATCTTGAGCGGCCGACGCGCGGGAAAATCCTGATCGATGGCGTGCCATTTGGGGTTTCGACAGGCCCGGGCCGCGAGGTCAATCTTACCGACAAGCAGATGGCCAAAGACAGGGCCGACATCGGTTTTGTGTTTCAGCGCTTCAACCTGTTTCCGCATCTTTCGGTGCGCGACAACGTAACTTTGGCGCCGCGGCGGGTGCGCAAGATGTCCCGCGCCGAGGCCGATGAGGTTGCCGTGGCGGTGCTTACGGAAGTGGGGCTGCTCGACAAGCTCGATGAATTTCCCAACAAGCTCAGCGGCGGCCAGCAGCAGCGCGTGGCCATTGCCCGCGTGCTGGCGAGGCAGCCCAAACTCATTTTATTCGACGAGCCCACCTCCGCCCTGGACCCCGAACTTGTCGGCGAAGTCCTCAATGTCATGCGCAAGCTGGCGGAGCAGGGGCGCACCATGATGATCGTCACCCACGAAATTGAATTTGCCGGCGATGTGGCCGACCGGATCATTTTCATGGCGGATGGCCTTGTGGTGGAAGAGGGCCGTCCAAAAGATATTCTTCGCAAACCAAAACAGCAACGCACCGCGGCTTTCCTCAGCAAGCTGCTGCACCGGACTTAAGGAAACAGGATAGAAAATGAAAATTACGAAGCTTGAAGCATTTCCCATCAGCATCCGCTACACGCGCACGGAAACCAGCGCCTTGATCGCCCGCGAAGGCGTCACCGATGTCATTGTAAAACTTACGGCGGAAAATGGGCTCATTGGCTGGGGCGCTGCTGCTTCAACTGCCTTTTGGATGCCCACGGTTTCGCTGTTCATGCAGGCTTCGCCCCAGCCAATGAGCCCATTTTCCGCCGTAAGTTTTACAATGACATCGGTGACGCCTTCGCGGGCGATCAAGGCGCTGGTTTCCGTGCGCGTGTAGCGGATGCTGATGGGAAATGCTTCAA
>JBBQNU010000230.1:0-3985 GCA_038330285.1 Hyphomicrobiales bacterium
GGGGGATTCGAACCCCCGTTACGCTATTAACGTAAACACGCTTTCCAGGCGGGCGCCATCAACCACTCGGCCACCTCTCCGCAATAGATAAGGGGGCTGGCCCCTTGGAATTGCGCCGCACTATAGCGATGAAACTTTGCCATTCAAGCTTTGTTGAATGGAAGTTACCGATCTGCCACACTAGATAGGTCTCGAGACAAAAGGAGACCGAACCCCATGATTTTCGCCCGCAAAAAAGCTGAAATGACCGATGCGGCCCGGGCCCTGCCCGGCCGGGCCAGCGCCATTGCCACGGCCAGTACCCATTTCGTCAATGGAAACCCGCTGAAGGGACCTTATCCGGAAGGCTCCGAGCAGATCATTGTGGCCATGGGCTGTTACTGGGGGGCGGAGCGGAAGTTCTGGGAGCTGCCTGGCGTCTGGGTGACGGCGGTGGGCAATGCCGGCGGCTTTACGCCCAACCCCACCTATGAGGAGGTTTGCTCCGGGCTGACGGGGCACACGGAATCGGTGCTGGTGGTGTTTGAGCCCAGCAAGGTGAGTCTCAATGATGTTTTGAAGGTGTTCTGGGAAGCCCATGATCCGACGCAGGGCATGCGCCAGGGCAATGACACGGGCACGCAATACCGTTCGGCGATCTACTGGAATTCTCTGGCGCAACGCGATGCCGTGCTGGCTTCGAAGGCGGCTTACCAGAAGGCGCTGACGGCGCAGGGCTATGGCGCCATCACCACGGAAATTGCCGAAGCGGGGCCATTTTATTTCGCCGAGACCTATCACCAGCAATATCTCGCCAAGAATCCGCACGGCTATTGCGGGATCGGCGGCACGGGCGTGGTGTGCGCGATCGGCACGGGGGTTGGGGCTTAGGCCCCAGCCACTTCGCTTATTTCTCTTCTTCGAAGGTGACGGCGACATCCGCGTTGGCGGAGAGGCGGACCTTGCCGCCTTCGATGCCGGCGACCAGGGCGTGGGAGACATAGTGATGGTGGCCCTTGTGGCTGCCCTGCCCGCTGTCGGCCTTGGTGAGCTTGATCCGGTTTCCCTCGACGCGATCAACGGTTCCCACATGGACGCCATCGGCGCCGATGACTTCGGCGTGTTCCTTGATGTCTGAAAGACTGACCATCATTCATTCCCTTTGATATTTAAAAATTTGCGAGAGTGGTTTAGTACCAGCGGCCCCGGCCGTAATAGCCGCCGCCAAAGACAAGGAACAATATGATGATAATGATAAGCAGTGTGGTGTTGTCCATGATGCGTTCCTTTATTGTTAAGTTTCCGAGGACGTCCGTTGCGCGTTGCTACTTGCCGCGCAGCGCATCCTTGACGCTGCCGACGGCGTTCTGAATTTTGCCAGCGGCCTTGTCGGCTTTGCCGTCTGCCTGCAGCTTGGCGTCGCCGGTGAGCTTGCCGGCGGCTACCTTGATCGCGCCCTTGGCCTGCTTGGCTGAACCTTCAATTCTGTCCTTGTCCACTGGTGTTTCCTTTCCTGATTGATGAACAACAACTCGCGAGCCGCCGGAAAGTTCCCGGCCAATCTATCATTCCGCGGAAAGCTGGCACCCAGGCTTTAAACCACACGCCTGCAGCAAGTCTGGGTCCCGGCTTCCGCCGGGATGACAGGTGGGGGTCGCTTCTACTGGGATTTGGTCACGCGGCATTTTCCGGAACGGTAGATCTTTTCTCCCTCGCAGGACCTGATTGCAGCTTTTTCAGCGGCGGCCTTTGTTGGCGCCGACCAGGAATAGCCGCATGTCTGCCCAACTCCGCCGCCCGCGTTGCTGTTTGAAAGGGCAAAGGCCTTGTGATTGCCCAGCGTCTTCCACTTCTTGTAGGCTTTCAGGCAGCCCTTGTTCCAGAACTCGATGCCCTGGGCCTGGGCCGGAGCGACAGCCAAGTCGGCCACTGGCCAGATCAATGCGGCGGCCAGCAACATTTTAAAGGATTTGAACAACCAGCGCGAACTGCCCATCATGTGATCTCCCACGCGAATGCATCCGGAATTAAAACTATCGCAACTGCAGCGCAGAGTCGAGACGTGCCGTTCCCGCAACTCACGGTATCGGTCATGATTGAGGTTTGAATGAGCGTTGAGCCGCGCCTCAGCTTGTGTCGGTGCGCATCGCATCCCAGGCGAGCCAGTGGCAGTCGGCGAGGATGTCATCGATCTCGTGAATGTGGCGCTTGCGGCGGCCGGGCGCGGGACCCGGGCGGAGCGGCGACTTGAAGACCGGGCCCGGCATGGCCTCGCGCCGCTGCCGCCAGCGGGCGAGACGTTTGGCCTGGCGGGGGAGATCATCGAGGGCTGCCTTGAGAGCCTGGAGCCTGCGGTTGAGGCGCGCCGCGCTGACCATGCCATCGGAAGGCGGCGGCGGAACGGCCACGGGCCGGGACCACAGGTCGTCGATCCGGGAAACAGGTCCGAGGAAAAGGATGCGCGGCGGATGTTTCGCGTATTTCACCCGGGGTTCGCGCAGCTCCGGGAGATCCTTGCGCGTATCGCAGAGTTGGAAGGCGGGAGGCCTGATTCCGGCGCCTTTCGTGATCGTGTGGCCCTTGGGCATGGGGCGCGAAGGCGCCAGCTTCACCACAAGGCCGCGTGCCGCGATGACGATCAGGCGGCGGACGGCGGATTCGGTGGGCCGGAGAACGCGCAGCACGGCGCAGTAAACAGCGCGCGGCAGCCGCGAAACCGTGGCTTCGCCGGAAATCTCCAGCATGGCGAAAAGGCCCGCAACGACGGCGTTGAGGGCTTCGCTCTTGCGTTTGATGACCAAATCCCAGTCCATATAGTTCCTACCCTGCATTTAGAACATAACAAGAACATAAATTCATAGGAATATTTGTCAAGAGGGAAACTGCTTAGCCATTGACAGTGCTGGCGCGGTGCCACAACCAGCCGGACAGCCACAGAATAGCGCCTGCGAGAATCGCCAGGCCGAGGTCAAGCGCCAGTTCTGGCACAAAGGCGCGAAGTGCTATCGGCACCGCGCCGATGAAATAGAGCGCGAGCGGAACGCGCGGCACCTCTCTTGAAACGGCAAGTGAGAGAACGAAGGCGAGCGAGCCCAGCAGAAAGAGCATTGAACTGGCGACGAGAACGAGCCCAAGGGGCCCGGCCCGCAGGTCCGTTATGGTGGCGAGCGGAAGCTGCGAAAACACGAGGTTGATTACCACTTCCACCCCTTCCAGACTTGCCAACGCTACAAAGTTGAAGACAAAGGCGACAATCCCGAACAGGCCGGCGCGGCGGCCAACGGCGAGGAACAGGCCTACGACAAGGCCAAGCGCCAATATCTCGGCGAAGGGTGCGAGGATCTGCGTCAGATCGGTGGCAGCGATGAGCGAACTGCGTTTGGCCGCATTGACGAGCAGGATAAGCGCACTTCCCATGCCCGCAATTGCTGCAAGCCGATAGAGCAAGGTGTTTTGAGCGGCGGCACCCGACTGAACCGTAGTGTGAAACGGCGTGAACGGTTGCGGAAAGCGGGATTCGGCGTTTGTGGCGAGCATTTTGTTTCCTCCATATGGGAATTCGGGAGCCGCGAAGATCGCAAGCCTGTTCCGATCCCATTTGTAATCACTGCTTACATTATTCCATGAATGTTGTAAACAGTGATTACATAAGACACGGAATCGTGATATAGACTCGCCCTGTCGCTCTATCGAACAAGGAAAAACTGATGCGAAAACCCAAGACGCCGCGCCGCGCGGCCTACCATCACGGCAATTTGCGGCAGGCGCTGATCGACGCCGCGCTTCATCTCGTGGAAGAGGTTGGCCCCGAGAGCGTCAGCGTGCGCGAGGCCGCAAAGCGGGCGGGCGTTTCCCCCGGCGCACCCTTCCGCCATTTCAGCAACAAGACGGCATTGATGACGGCTGTGGCCGAACAGGCAATGGCGCAGTTCCGCGCCGAGATTGCGCAGGCTGTGGCGACTATTGCGACAGACGACCCGATGGAGCGCTTTGCGGCGATCGGGGT
>JBBQNU010000231.1:0-3977 GCA_038330285.1 Hyphomicrobiales bacterium
AAATGATCACCTCGGGCCGGGCAATGGCGTCAATATCGCGGAAGAGTTTCACCTTGAGCTCTTCGCGCTCGGGGGCTGCCTCATGAATGAAGTCAGCTTTCGAGGCCATCTCCTTGAGATCAGTAGTGAAACTGAGCTTACCTTTTTTGCCGGAGGAGCCCAGCAGCTTGGACATTGAGGGCCAGGCCACATCAATGGCGGCGCGGAGTTTTGCTTCGGCGGCTGGATGCACGTCGTAGGCGATAACATTGAAGCCGCGGATGAGCAGGCGTGCCGCCCAGCCTGCGCCGATCAACCCGGTTCCGGCGATGCCGACAGTTTTGATTTTGGGCATCGTCAGGCTCTTGGCTTGAGTTGTAGAATGGTACGGGCTTCGTCGGGAGTGGCAACCTTGGTGCCGAGCAGTTCGATGATTTTCACGGCTTTTTCTACGAGCTTGCCATTGGTGGCATGGACGCCTTTTTCGAGCCAGAGATTGTCTTCAAGGCCAACCCGCACATGGCCACCGAGGAGCACGGCTTGGGCTACGGCCGGGAATTCATTGCGGCCAATGCCGAAGGCGGCCCAGATTGCATCCTTGGGAAGCTGGGCTTTTTGATAGGCCATGGTTTCCGTATCGTAAGGCGCGCCCCAGGGAATACCAAGGCAGAGCTGGAAAAGGGGCGGGCTGTCAATCAGGCCTTCGAGGCAGAGCTGTTTGGCGAACCAAAGATTTCCGGAATCAAAAATTTCCATCTCGGGCTTCACGCCATAGGATTTTATAAGGCGGGCCTGTTCGCGCAATTGGGCGGGCGTCTGCACAACCATGGTATTGCCATCGCCGAAGTTCAGCGAACCGCAATCCAGTGTGCAAAGTTCGGGGCGCAGTTCGGCAATGTGCAGCAGGCGCTCCAAGGGACCCACGAGATCGGTGCCCGCACCCCATTTCATCGGGGTTTCGCCGGGGCCAACGTCAAGGTCGCCGCCCATGCCGGCGGTGAGGTTGATGATCACTTCCTTGTTCTTGGCGCGGATGCGCTCCATGACTTCCTTGTAAAGGTGGACGCCGCGAGAGCCCTTTCCGGTCTTGGGATCGCGCACATGGCAATGCACCACGGCGGCACCGGCCGCAGCCGCTTCCAAAGCTGAATTGGCAATCTGTTCCGGGGTTACGGGCACATTGGGGCTTTTGCCAACCGTGTCGCCAGCGCCGGTTACGGCGCAGGTAATGATGATCTTGGGGTTCATGGGGGTCCTCCGTTTGCGGCGACGTTAGCCTTATCCTGTTTGCAAGTTTGACTTTTTTCGCCATTTATTTAACATTTACCGCCATGTCCCCTGTAGATGTCGTCTTTCATCTGGTTCCCCGTTTTTCAATGATATCGCTTTACGGGGCGCTTGAACCCCTGCGCCTGGCGAACCGCTTTGCCGGGCAGGTATTTTCCTGGCGCTTTGTTTCAGCGGATGGCGAACCCGTTTCCGCTTCCAACGACATACCGGTTTCGGTGTCGGGCCGCCTGGCGGATGTGGGCCGTCCCACAATGCTGATGGTGAGCGCCAGCTATGAGCCCGAGAAGGGCATCTGCAAACCAACGCTTGTCGCCCTGCGCAAGCTGGCCGCGGCAAAGGTACTGCTTGCAGGGATGGATACGGGGCCTTTCATTCTGGCAAGCGCCGGCGTGTTGGATGGGTATCAGGCCACATGCCATTGGGAAAGCCTGCCGGGCTTTCGCGAAAGCTTTCCGCGCGTACAGGTCATGCAATCGCTTTTTGAAGTTGACCGTGACCGGATGACCAGCGCTGGAGGATCCTCGGTCATCGACATGATGCTGGAGTGGATCAGGCAACGGCTGGGGGCCGCAATCGCGGTGACGGTTGCCGACCAACTGGTTCATTCTCGTTTTGCCGAACAGCCCGGCGTGGCCCGCATTCCGGCGGCGGAGCGCTACGGGACTCGGGATGCGCGCGTCCTCACATGCATCGCTTTAATGGAAGAACATATTGAAGAGCCCCGTGGCATAGAAGAGCTCGCGAATCGGGCCGGGGTGTCAGTGCGGCAGCTCGAAAGATTGTTCGCTGCAACATTAAAAAAGCGGCCGATGGGGTTTTATCTCAACCTGCGTCTGGAGCGGGCCGAACGGCTGATCAACTATTCTACGTTGAGCGTTCGCGAAGTAGCTGTTGCCACAGGCTTTTCATCACTGTCACAATTTTCGAGAAGTTTTAAGGTAAAATTTAATACGCCACCATCCAAGTGGCGAAAGACCTAATTGATTCGCGGGCGGTCTTGCGTTTTTTGCAAAAATCGCCGAATTTCAGGGACCGGCGAACTGGGACAGCGAGATGAAAACACTCTTGGCTACTGTGTTTGTTGCAACCGCTATTGCGGCACCAACCGCAATACCACCTACTGCTCCGCCTTCACCAAACAACTGGTGCAAGGTGGGACATACGGTGATGATTCCCGATGGCCGCGAGGGTCCGGTTATCTCGCTTGATGGTGATATCTGCCAGGTGCTTGTCTATGGCGAGACCTATGAATCGCAATGGGTTTATTATTTGATCGAGCCTGTCGATCCGAAAAAGCCTGATGATCGCGCCTTTGGCCATTAAGAGCTTGCTTCCCGGTGGCAGTTTGGGGCAGAGGGTGCATCCCAACAGTTGGAGAGCCCTGATGCGGAACTATGTGCATGGTATCGTTGCGCTGTCGGCGCTTTGCCTTTCGTCCGGCCTTGCTGAAGCAGAAAACAAGACATTCGAGAATCCCATGATTGGCACCAACCGCCTGGATTGGTGCGCGGACTGGGGCAAAGGCTGTGGCCCCGAGGCGGCGACGGCCTGGTGCAAGAGCAATGCCTTTGATCATTCCGTTGCTGTCCAACAGGCTCCTGATATCGGGGCGTCAGCGCCGACGAAGCTGATTGCAACGGGCGAAGTCTGCGACCAGAGCTATTGTGATGGCTTTGCCGCCATCACCTGTGCAGCAGCCGAATTGCCAGCGGTAGCGGCACCAACCATACCGGAAATTCCAGCGGCAGATGCCGGCGTTCCCGCAGCGGCACCGGTTGTTGCGGCAACTGAGAGCGAAATGTTCAAGAACCCAATGCATGAAGGGGTTCGCCTGAATTGGTGCTTCGATGGGGACGGCGGCTGCGGGAAAAAAGCTGCCGAGGCGTGGTGCGCGCAACAGGGCTTCGGCGGCGCGAAGGATTTCAAGTATGTGAGTGCCATAAAGCCCACGATCCAGATTGGCTCCGGCAAGACCAACAAAAAAGCCAGCAAAGCGTTTAGCCGCGTCACTTGCACAAAGTGAGTCAGCCTCCGCCCTGCCACGCCTTGATGGCATCGAGCGGGTGGATGAGCATGATGATGTTCAGCGTGAGGTTGTCGCGGATGATTGCGCCGACCGCCAGTTCCATGGCCAGCGCCAGAACAATGGTGAGCCATACGGGCATGCGGGACGCGGCATAAAACCCGACGGCCATGGCAATGACGTCGCTCACGGAGTTGATGACACTGTCACCATAGTAATCGAGCGAGATCGTGGCTTCGCGGTAACGGTTGATGATGAAGTCCGTATTCTCGAAAATTTCCCAGGCGCCTTCAATCATGAGGGCAAGGCAGAGACGCAAGGTGAGCGGCCATTTTTTCCCGACGAGCCAGAACAGGCCGTAGAAGAGGAAACCATGGATGATATGGGACGGCGTATACCAGTCACTGAGGTGCTGGGAGTTTTCCGAACTCATCACGACGCCATGCCAGAGCTTGACGTAGCCGCATTTGCAAATGGGTTCGCGGCCCATCCCCAAGAGAATGATGGCGATGGCCAGAACAATTCCGGCGGCCAGGACTGGCGCCCATCGGACGAGGCGCGAAGTTTTCAGTGAATCAGATGCCATGACCTGACAATGGCATGTGCGGGGCGCGGTGGCTAACGGGAGATCACGCGTCGAGGCCCGGGATTTCGAGCAGGGTGCAGCCAGAAATGCGCCAGGTGC
>JBBQNU010000232.1:0-3905 GCA_038330285.1 Hyphomicrobiales bacterium
CTGATCGGCCCCGAGCTGCGCTTGCCGCTGACCCCGCTTGGCGAGGCCGGCCGCAGTGTCCTCCGCACGGCGATGCAGGAAACGGGATTGTTGGGCTGAGTTTCTGGATACCTCCGGGACTGGATCAATAACGCATGCTTCCAAACAGGCGGCGCGGCCGGTCTTCGGCGAAACATAGAATAGATTTTCGACGGTTCCGGTCACCGCACACTTGCTCAGATCCAGGCCAAAGCCCAGTTCCTCCAACAGGCCGAGTTCCCAGCGCACCAGCAGCGCCGGCCAATGCGCGTCATTGTCGATGGCCTCGAGCACAATCTGAAACGCGTCATACAGGCGCTGGTGCGGCTCGCGTTCCGGCAAGGTTTGCGACAGGCTGGTAAGCGTCGTCAGCCCCGCCAGCCGGAACGAACTTTCCATGATCGTGCCTGCCGACAGTTTCAGCGGTTCGAAAACAAAAGTACCGAGATGCTCTTCAAGCCGAGCCCGCCACGTCGCCGTCACAAAATTTCCAGGCTGCAGAACCGGCCTTTGAATGCGTGAGCGCCCGCCCCGCACCAGCCCCAGGCAGCGCCCATGTTCTGGTGTCAAAAGCTCGGCAATGGCGCTGGTCTCGCCATGGCGGCGAACTGAAAGAATTACGCCGTGATCGCGCCATTCCATGGCTTGGGCCTCAATTCCCCAGGCCCATCATGCGAAGGCGTTCCGGGTCTTCCGTCCAGTTCTCCCGCACCTTCACGAAAAGGAAGAGATGCACCCGCCGCTCAAAGGACTTTTCCAGTTCTTCCCGCGCCAGTTGCCCCAAGAGCTTGATCATCTGCCCGCCCTTGCCCAGCACAATGGCCTTCTGGCTGTCGCGCTCCACGAAGATCACCTGGCCGATTTTCACCGAGCCATCCTTTTGCTCTTCCCAGGTTTCCGTCTCAACCGTTGAGGAATAGGGAAGTTCCTCATGCAGCCTGAGATAAATCTTTTCCCGCGTCACTTCCGAAGCCAGAAACCGCAACTGCACATCAGCCGCCTGGTCCTCCGGATAAAGCCACGGCCCCACCGGCATCAGGCTCGCGATCTTCTTGCGCAGGTCGTCAACCCCTGACCCCTTCAAGGCACTGATCATGAAGGTGTCGGAAAACTCATAGGCTTCATTGAAGCGCTTGGAGATTTCCAGCAGCACTTCCCGCCGCAGCAGGTCCACCTTGTTCAGCGCCAGCAAAGCCTTTGTCCCATTCTTCTTCAGCCCGTCGATGATGCGCATCACATCGTCATTCCGCCCCAGCCGCGCATCCGCCAGAAGCACCGTCACGTCGGCTTCCGCCGAGCCGCTCCAGGCATTTTCGACCATGGCCTCATCAAGCTTGCGCTTGGGATAAAATATGCCCGGCGTATCGACGACGATGACTTGCGAAGCCCCTTCCATGAAGATGGCCCGCAGCCGGGCCCGCGTCGTTTGCACCTTGTGCGAAACGATGGAAACCTTGGAGCCCGCCAGCTGGTTCACCAGCGTCGACTTGCCCGCATTAGGGGCCCCGATGATGGCGCAAAAACCGCACCGCGTTTCGTTCATTGCCGGATATCCTCGCGCTTCAGGAAGCTGTCTGCCGCCGCCATCTCGGCGAGGCGTTTGGACGGGCCCGATCCCTGGACCGCCTCCCAGCCTTTGACATTCAGTTCCACCGTGAAGAGCGGACTATGCTCCAATCCCTCGCGCTTGAGTATTTTATAATCCGGGATGGGAAGGCCCCGCGCCAGCGACCATTCCTGCAGGTAGGTCTTGGGATCCTTGCTTACCGAGCGGTTCTCCGCGATGTGGCGTGACCAGTTGCGCAGGATAAAGGCCTTGGCCTCCTCCAGCCCGCCATCAAGGTAGATCCCCCCGATCAGCGCCTCCACCACATCGCCCACCACGGACGTAATCAGGTTCACGCCCTTCTTGCGTTCGCTGGGCCCCACGACGATGAATTCCCCAAGCCCAAGTTCCTTGCCCACCTCGCCGCAAATTTCGCCGCGCACCAGGTTGCTGTGCAGGTTTGCCATGTGGCCTTCCCGGTGCGCCGGGTTGAGCCTGAACAGTTCTTCGGCAATCACCAGGGCCAGAACCCGGTCGCCGAGGAATTCCAGGCGCTGGTAATCGTCGCGGCTGTGGTTGGTGCTGCTGTGGGTCAGCGCATGGCGCAACAAGACCTTGTCGTTGAAAGCATAGCCAAGGCGCTGCGTGATCTCGTCATACAGGGCTTGTGAAAAACGGACCAAAACCCCAGGCGCCTAGATAAGGTTCAGGAAACGGCCCCAGCGAATTTCGAAAGGCCACTTCCAAACTTCCCACAGGGTTGTGCCGCGCGAAATCGAAAAGAAGATGATGTCCGCCCGTCCCACATAGTTCTCGATGGGCACATAGCCCACCGCATCGAGGAACCGCGAGTCCTCGGAATTGTCCCGGTTGTCGCCCATCATGAAATAATGCGCCGGCGGCACCACGTATTCGATGGTGTTGTCGGCCGAGCCATTGGGCGTCTCGTCCAGCACCCGGTATTTCACGCCATTGGGCAGGGTCTCTTCAAACTGCTGGATGGGGTGGCCGCCGCCCTCGCCGCCGGCTTCAGTGTCCACATAATCTTCGATGCGCTCTTTCTTCACCTCTTCGCCATTGACGAAGAGAACGCCATCACGCATTTGGATGCGGTCGCCCGGCAGGCCGATCACCCGTTTGATGTAGTCAATGTTCGTATCAGTCGGCAGCTTGAACACCGCCACGTCGCCGCGCTTGGGCGTATCGGCCAAAACCACCCGGCCCGGAAAATCGATGGGGCAGCATTTGATCCAGGTGGCGCCAAACCCGCCAAACGAAAAATTGAAGGAATACTTGCTGTAGCCATATGAAAGCTTGGAGACGAAAAGATAGTCGCCAACCTTCAGGGTGGGGTACATGGATTCCGACGGAATGTTGAAGGGCTGGTAGAAGAAAGTCCGCACGAAAAAGGCAATCAGAAGGGCCTGGATGATAACCTTTACGGTTTCCCAAACCCCCTCTTCGGATTTCTGGCGCATATCCCGGGCCGGTGCCATATGGTAGTCTTTCTTGTGCATCAAAATCGAGCTTTCCGCCCTTTATGTATACTTTGGGCTATAGCGCCTCCACCATATGAGGTGCAATGTGGCACCATGCAAGCTCCGGTACTGTGACGAATTAATCACAGTCAGGAAACCGCCACTGCCTCAATGATGACAACGGCTTGGGCATAGGGAAAATCATCGGTAATCGTGAGCTGGATGCGGGCCATGTGCCCGGCCGGGGTGATTCGCTCAAGTTGCTCCTTGGCCCCGCCGGTAAGCTGCATCGTTGGCCGTCCTGAAGGCTCGTTCACAACCCCCATGTCCTTCCAGAAAACCCCCCGGCGAAATCCCGTGCCAAGCGCTTTCGAGCACGCCTCCTTGGCGGCAAAGCGCTTGGCGTAGGATGCCGCCCGCTGCGCCCGCCGGTCGGATTTCTTCTGCTCGATATCAGTGAAAATCCGCCCCACAAACCGGCTGCCATAGCGCTCCAGCGTCTGCTCGATGCGCCTTATATCCACCATGTCATTGCCCAGGCCGATGATCATTTGTTGAGGCCCCGGCTCCCCGGCTTGACCGCCGGAAGGGCCGCCAGCTCCGGCGGCAGGGCGGCGGCCGGATAGGCGGGAATCTCAAGGCTGGTCAGCGCAAACAGGGGCACACCCAGATCCGCCTTGCCGCCCGAGCGGTCAATCAGGCAGGCAGCCCCCAGCGTCACGCCCCCCTCTTCCGCAATCCCCGCAATGCATTCGCGCGACGAAAGCCCCGTTGTGACAATGTCTTCCAACATCAGAACCCGCGCGCCCTTGGCAATGGTGAAGCCGCGCCGCAGCACCAGCCTGCCATCCACCCGTTCAAAG
>JBBQNU010000233.1:0-3866 GCA_038330285.1 Hyphomicrobiales bacterium
GGTCTTTGCGCTGAGCGCCGTGCGCGTAGTGGTAAACGACCCGGAGCGGACATCGTTCGATCGTTTTTCCACCGGCGCCTCTCTCCCCACGTGATGGACGATGGCGTCACGCGATCACCCGGAGCCTCCAGATGACCCCGACCACGCCTTTGAACGGTCTCCCGATCGCGGCAAAGGACTGGCACGTGACATGCGCGTTCGCTGGGCCCTTGAAGAAGTGGGCCAGCCCTACAATGTTCGACTTGTTTCGTTTGCTGCGATGAAAGAGCCTGCACATCGGGCGCTTCATCCTTTTGGGCAGATTCCGACCTATGAGGAAGGTGATCTCGCCCTGTTCGAGTCGGGCGCCATTGTGTTCCATATCGCTGAGCGCTGTCGAGGTTTACTGCCGGACGATGCGATTGCCCGGGCACGCGCGATATCATGGATGTTTGCCGCAGTGAGCACGGTGGAGCCGCCGATCATTGGGTTGGAAATTGCCAAGCTGGGTGAGGGTGACAAACCTTGGTCCGAGCAACGCCTGCCTCTCGTCAAGGATCGCATCCGCGACCGGCTGGCCGAACTTTCCAGTCGTCTTGACGGCGCCGACTGGCTCGATGGCGCGTTCAGCGCGGGGAATCTTATGATGGTGCATGTGCTGCTCAGATTGGGCCGGTCGGGACTACTCGAAGAATACACAAACCTATCGGCCTATGTCGCCCGCGGCCAAGCGCGGCCGGCCTACAAGCGCGCATTTGCCGCCCAATTGGCGGTTTTCACGGGCAATTGAGGGGCAAAGCTTGCATTTTGGCTGGAATACCCCTAGAAGCCGCCCAAATCCCGATTTACCCCCGTTTCAGGAGAACACGAGCTTATGGCGCGCGTCACGATTGAAGACTGCATTGACAAGCTGCCGAACCGGTTTGAGCTGGTTCTGCTTTCGGCCCACCGGGCCCGGATGATTTCGCAAGGGGCGCCCATCACCCTTGACCGCGACAACGACAAAGACCCGGTTGTATCGCTCCGCGAAATTGCCGAGGAGACTATCAATAAGGACGACCTGCGCGAGGAATTCATCCACGCCATGCAGAAGCATGTGGAGGTGGATGAGCCGGAGCCAACCGATATGCCGCTCCTGACTTCAAGCGTTGCCGGCAGCGTGGGCGAACAAACCGCCGGTGGCGAAGACGTTGTTGAATTCGAGCAGATGACCGAGGAAGAATTGCTCCGCGGCCTCGAAGGCATGCCGCCTGCCGAAAGCCCGGGCAGCCAGCGCAACGGCTACTAGTTTCCACAGATCTTAAGAATATTCAGGCCGGACCCTCGCGTCCGGCCTTTTTTATCGTAAACTGGCCTCATGATACGCCAGTATGAATTGGTTGAACGGGTCATGAAATATGACCCGGACGCGAATGAGGACCTGCTCAACCGC
Organism: Hyphomicrobiales bacterium; assembly: GCA_038330285.1. Classification (GTDB taxonomy): domain Bacteria; phylum Pseudomonadota; class Alphaproteobacteria; order Rhizobiales; family Aestuariivirgaceae; genus Aestuariivirga. The sequence continues at coordinate 1,412 of JBBQNU010000233.1, forward strand.
GCCTATGTCTATGCCATGAAGGCGCATGGCAACCAGACGCGGGCCTCGGGCGAGGCCTATTTCAACCACCCCCTGGAAGTGGCAGCCATTCTCACGGAAATGAAGCTCGACGATGCCACCATCGCGGCGGCGCTGCTGCACGACACGGTGGAAGACACGGAGGCCACGCACCAGGAGATCGAGGAGAAGTTCGGCAAGGAAATCGCCTCGCTGGTGGACGGCCTCACCAAGATCAAGAAGATCGATCTTGTCACCACGGAAGCCACCCAGGCGGAAAATCTGCGGAAGCTCCTGCTCGCCATGTCGAAGGATGTGCGGGTGCTGATGGTGAAGCTGGCCGACCGGCTGCACAACATGCGCACCATCGAGCATGTGAAACCGGAGAAGCGCATTCGCGTGGCCCAGGAGACCATGGACATTTATGCACCGCTGGCCGGCCGCATGGGAATGCAAACGGTGCGCGACGAATTGGAGGATATTTCATTCCGGGTGCTCAATCCGGATGCCAACAAGATTATCCAGGACCGGCTTTCGCAGCTTCATGAGGAGAGCGGCGACGTTCTGCGCGAGATTGAAAAGGCGCTGGCTACCAAACTGGCGGAGAACGGCATCAAGGCGGAAGTCTATGGCCGGGAGAAGCGGCCCTATTCGATCTGGCGCAAGATGGAGCGCAAGCATCTGTCGCTTGGCCAGCTTTCGGACATTTTCGGTTTCCGCGTGCTGGTGGGCACGGTAGACCAATGCTACCGGGCGATTGGCATTGTACACCGGACGTGGCGGGCCATTCCGGGGCGGTTCAAGGATTACATCTCGACGCCCAAGCAGAATGACTATCGTTCGCTGCATACGATTGTGATCGGGCCGCATCACATGCGGGTTGAAATGCAGATCCGCACCAAGCTGATGCATGAAATTGCCGAGCGCGGCGTGGCGGCCCATGCGCTTTACAAGGATGCGCCCGATGCGAAAGAGGCACTCGACGGGTTCCGCGCCCCGGGCGCCGAATCCAACGCTTATCGCTGGCTTCGCCATCTGGTGGAGATGCTGCAGGAGGGCGAGAGCCCCAAGGAGTTCCTTGAGCACACGAAACTGGAATTGTTCCATGATCAGGTGTTCTGCTTCACGCCGAAGGGGCAGCTCATCGCTTTGCCGCGGGGCGCCACGCCCATTGATTTTGCCTATGCCGTGCACACCTCCATCGGCGACAGTTGCGTGGGCTGCAAGGTGAATGGCCGGCATGCGCCGCTGGTGGCTGAACTCGAAAACGGCGATGAAGTCGACATCATCCGTTCGGATGCGCAGGTGCCGCCGCCGGCCTGGGAAAACATTGCGGTTACGGGAAAGGCCCGGGCGGCGATCAGGCGGGCGACACGCGCTGCCATGCGCAAGCAATTCGCCGGCCTTGGCCGCGAAATTGTCGAGAAGCTTCTGGCCAAGCAGAACAAGCCGATGGTGGCCAAGGAGATTGCCGCTGCGGTGCCTCGCCTTGGCCACAAGAATGTGGACGACACGATGGCGGCGATCGGGCGCGGCGACCTTTCGGGTTACGACATGCTGAAAGCCATGGGGCTTACGGTGGAAGCCAGCCAGATGCGTGAATCGCGGCGCAAGGGGACCGGCACCAAGAAATCCGACCCGGCGCACGCGGCATCGGTTCCGGTGCGGGGCCTGAGTGGCAATATGGCTTTCACCATTTCCAAGGAAACGGGTGCGGTTCCCGGCGAACGCATTGTGGGCATTACCATGCCGGGCGAAGGCGTTACGATCTATCCGATTTTTGCCCGGGCCCTGGAACAGTTCGACAGCCAGCCGGAACGCTGGATCGATCTTGCCTGGGACAGCGCCGCCTCTGACCAGAAATTTCCGGCGCGGATCAATATCGTGCTGTTGAACGAGATAGGCGCCCTGGCGCAGGTCACCCAGGTCATCGGTGACCAAGGCGGCAATATCGATGAATTGCAGATGATGGCGCGGCAAGGTGTGCGCGACTTTTTTGATCTGGACATTCTGCTGGAAGTGCATGATGCACGGCATCTGAACGACATCATCGCGGGGCTCAGGACCAAGAATGCGGTGAGTGCCGTGTCACGGGCAACGGGGTAGCAAATGTTAAGCCACGACGAAGTATTGGGCGAGTTCCGCGCGGCAGGCGCTCTTCTCGAAGGGCATTTCATCCTGTCTTCAGGCTTGCACAGTTCGCGCTACCTGCAATGCGCCCGGGTTCTGATGGATCCCAAACGGGCGGACCGGCTTTGCAAATCCCTGAAACAACGAATCACCGAGAAAATCCGGGCGCAGATCGATATCGTGGCTTCGCCTGCCATGGGCGGCGTTGTGGTGGGCTATGAAATGGGGCGGCAGCTTGGGGTTCCCGCCATTTTCTTTGAGCGGGTGGAGGGCAAGCTGGTACTGCGGCGCGGCTTCACCATTGCCAAGGGGGCGCGGGTTCTAATGG
>JBBQNU010000234.1:0-3842 GCA_038330285.1 Hyphomicrobiales bacterium
GCTGTAGGGCGGGAGTTTACGCGCGGAAGAAGAGCAGGGCGGTTGCGTACATGCCTGCCGCAAAAATCGTGTGGGCGACGAGGTTGAGCGCCCTTATCTGCATGGCATTGGGGCGGAGTGACGCGGCCCAGCCGGCACCCATGCCGGGCTGAAGAATGAACCAGCCAGCACCCACCGTCACAAGGCCTAAGATCCAAGCTGGAAGAAAGGTTGGGTTTGCAACCCACCCAGGCCCGGCAAAAACGATCAGTGCTGCGGCATAGAGAATGCCGATCGCGTAGTGGGAAAACCAGCCTAGCGCCAGTTCGTTTGGGACAGCCTGTGTCGCGGCAATATCCTTGTGGAAGAAAGTGCCTTGGGCGAGATGGGCGAACCATCGTCCCACCAGGCCCCAGTTGGGTTTCGGCATTCCAAAGATGGCGGCGAGCAGCAATGCCCAGACGTCCATGGCAGCGGTGCCACCAATTCCAATCACCACCGACTGCCAGAGAAAACCCACCATTGCCGCTCCCACTCCTTATAGCTTCGGTGTGCGATACAGGACTTTGCCCTTCACCGCAATTTCGGCGTCGACGACATATTTCGCCATGCCAGCAAGGTTCATCGTGATGCCCAGGCCTGGCGCCGATGGCAGGTTTATCTCACCCTTGGCATCAGGCAGGAGATGGGTTTCGCTCATGTCCCAGGCAACGGATTTGGGGGCGAAGGGATATTCGCAAATCACGTGGTCCTTCAGCCCGGCATAGGGTTGCAGCGAGGCGGCCAGTGCCAGATGCGAGGTGAAGGTGTGATTGACGTAGGTTACGCCATGGGCCACGGCATAATCGGCGACGCGTTTGGCCGGACCTATGCCGCCAATGCGACCGCAATCAATCTGCACATAGGAGACCTTGCCGTAGTCGATGAGTTGGCGGGCCATGTGGAAATTATGTGAGGCTTCACCCCCGGCAATGCGGACATTGCCGCTGCGGGCAGCAAGTGCGGCGTAGGCATCATAGGCGCCGCCGAGAAACGGCTCTTCAAACCAAACGGTGTTGACGGCTTCAAGCAGGGGGATGCGGGCAGCGGCGCGTTCAACATCCTCTCGGAAAATCTGGCCCGCATCTATCAGCAAGGTTCCATCCTGGCCCAATCCTTCGCGGGCCGCCTGAAGGTGATCCCGGTCAACTTGCAGCGTGCTGCGGCCAAAGGGCCCCCAGCCGCATTTGACGGCGCGGAAGCCTTTCTCGCGGGCTTGCCTGCAGCCGGCCAGCGTCTCCGCCGGCGTGTCGCCAAAGAGCTGCGAGGCATAGGGCAGTTTCGGATAGGTCTTCTTGTATCCCAAGAGTTCGTGGACCGGGGCATCGCGCTTGCGCCCGAGCAAGTCCCACAGCGCCATTTCAATGCCTGAAAAAGTATGGGCGGCCTGCAACAGGTCCATGCATTCCATCTCGACCGTTGCCGCGAATGCGGCGATATCGGCCGGGCTATCCAGCGGTTTGCCCAGCACCACATCGCGCACCGGCTTGCAGGCGCCATGCGACATGGGGCAGACATAGGCGGCAATCGAGGTGAGCGGCGAGGCTTCGCATTCGCCCCAACCCACCAGCCCGCCTGCCGCCACGCGCACCAGCAGGGCATCTTGGCTGCCATCGCCCGCATCGGTCACCACGGGCATCGAGAGATAGAAAAAATCAACTGCTTCGATATTCACGAAAACCTCATTCTAAATTGAACTTCTCAGGGGTGCCTGGAAGGGCGGACGATTGTCAGCCAAGCCTCCGGGAAAGTTTTTCTGCGGCGGCAATCACGCTGGCGATCAGGCTGTCGCGGTTCTGCTTCAGCATGCGCTGTTCGGGCGCCACGATGCTCAGGGCCGCGATGCAGCGGCCCGACGCATCAATCACCGGGGCGGCCACGCAGCCCGCATGCTCGTTCGCCTCGTTCAGCTCCGTGGCATAGCCCTGGCGGCGGAAGCGGCGGATCTGGGCGATGAGTTTTTTGACGTCGGTCGTGGCCCTGCCGGTGGGCGCCGGGAGAACTGTTGCGGTGAGCAGGGCGGTCAGGGCTCTGTCATCCAGGTCGGATACCAGCAGGCGGCCGGCCGCGGCCCAGTTCACCGGCACGCGGGAGCCCACATTGCTGATGATGCGCAACTGGCGAATGCCTTCTTCCTTGAGGATCACCATCATCAGGTCATTTTCGAGCACCGAGAGCTGGACGGTTTCGCCCGTTTCATTGCGCAGTTCCTCGGCAATCCGGCTGCCGTCACGCAGGAGATCCACATTACTGCGATAGGCCATGCCGAGTTCGAACAGCTTGCGGCCCAGAAACAGGGCGCTGCCCTTTCCGGATGAGGTGATGTAGTTGCCGTCCGAGAGGGTGCGGACGAGTTCATAGGCCGTGGATTTGGGGATGGAGAGCGCCGTGATGATCTGCGCCACGGTCACTGGCTCGCCCCGGCGGAGCATGAATTCGAAAATGTCGAGGGCACGCCTGACGCTGCGCGAGCCGCTGTCTTCTTCCTTTTCCCTGGTGGCTGCTTTGCCGGTCCGGCGGGGCGGTTTCAAAACTGGCTTCTCCGCATTTCAAGTCAAGTGGAACAGCAGGATAGTGTATTCCCATTTCGCAGACAATGGTCCATAATGCTGGAAATCGATGTGAATCGAAAAAATAGCGCTTCTAACGACCGATGGATGTCAGATGAGTTACGTGGAACTGGATGGGGTGGTCAAGCGTTTCGGCGACACCGAGATCATCCACGGCATCAATCTCAAGATAGAGAAGGAAGAATTCACGGTTTTTGTCGGCCCCTCGGGCTGCGGCAAATCCACCCTGCTGCGGATGATCGCCGGCCTGGAAGAGCTGCACAGCGGCAGCATCCATATCGGCGGCATAAGGGTCGACCGGCTGCCCGCCGCCGAGCGCGGGATCGCCATGGTGTTCCAGAACTACGCGCTTTATCCGCACATGACGGTTTTTGAGAACATGGCCTTTGGCCTGCGCATCGCCAAGACCAGTACGGCGGAAATACAGGAACGGGTGCAAAAGGCGGCGAACATCCTGCAGATTTCCGAAATTCTCGGGCGCAGGCCACGGGAGCTTTCTGGCGGCCAGCGGCAGCGCGTGGCCATTGGCCGGGCCATTGTGCGCGAGCCCAAGGTGTTCCTGTTTGACGAGCCCCTGTCCAACCTCGATGCCAAGCTCCGGGTGCAAATGAGGGTGGAGCTTACGCGGCTGCACCGCCAACTTCGCGCCACCATGATCTATGTCACCCATGACCAGGTCGAGGCGATGACGATGGCCGACAAGATCGTGGTGCTGAACCAGGGCCGGGTCGAGCAGATCGGGCGGCCGCTTGATCTTTATCATCATCCGCGCAACCGCTTCGTGGCGGGTTTTATCGGTTCGCCGGCGATGAATTTCCTGGCCGGATCGATTGCGGCGGCAACCAGCGACACGATCAGCGTGATAATTGGCGACGGCAAGACGGTTGTGGTTCCGCGTAAGCCGGGCAAGGCCGCGGTGGGTGCGCCTGTAACGCTTGGAATCCGGCCGGAGGCTTTGGATCCGGCGGGGAAGGGCGACGCGGTTTTGACCGGAAAGGTCTTCGCCGTGGAGCGTTTGGGCAATGAAACCTATGTCTATCTTGAAGTTCCGGGGAGCAATGAATTCGCGGTGCATGCGGCGGGGGACGTGGTGGTGAAGCCCGGTGACGAAATGAAAGTTGGGCTTGCGGCCAAGGATTGCCACCTGTTCGACGCGGAGGGTCAAGCCTTCGCGCCGTCTGCGTCCTGATTTTTTCAGGCGGGCACCGCCCGGCCACCATTGTCGACTCCCGTAATTGCGCCCGATGGGCGGAA
>JBBQNU010000235.1:0-3726 GCA_038330285.1 Hyphomicrobiales bacterium
GCTCGCGCATATGCAGCGCACGGATTTTTCCACCCACGCGCTCCGCATCAAACAAATAGGGGCCCGTGACGAGCGTTGCTTTCACATCGTCCTTCGCCCGAGCCTCAAGTGCTGCCGTCGCCTGGGGTTCGTGCGCCAGCACGGCCTCATCGATTTTCTCATTCCATTCGCCAGAGCGCGTGAGGAAAACTACTTCCCCGTCACGCAGGCGGTTGGCGGTCATGACCTGGCCTTTTTCAATCTCGCTCATGATGCGGCCCTCAGCATTTCCGAGGCGATATCGTCACGCGACATGAAGGGGAATGGCTTTTCTGTTTCATTGGCAATGCCGGGCACGATATCAACGGAGAAGCCGTGCTTCTCCAGAACCGCGAGTTCGTCGGAGCCGTGATCAACATCACCCGAAACGAGCAACACCACATGCTTTCCCGCCTGCGCTTGGCGCGCCAGCAAGGTGCTGATGTCAAACTGCGTGGTGCTGACGGCAAAGCGTTCCGCATCGCGCCGCGCCAACTCAAGAATGTTAGAAGAGACATTGCGGTCATACACAATCACATCGGCCTCAAGCAATTTGCGCTGCGCCTTGAGGGTCAGCAGCTCCGGATCGCCGGGGCCTGCACCCACAATCGAGACGCGCCCAATCGAAGGGCTTGCTTCATCCTTCAGTGCAGTGGAAAGTTCAAGGGCATATCCCACCGCGTCACCCGCCACCACCGCATCGCGAATCCGCCCAAAGAAAAACTTGGCCCAGAACGAGCGCCGGCGATTGCCATGCGGCACCTCCTTGGCAACCTGTGACCGCAGCGCATTGGCTTTGGCTGCAAGTTCACCCAGCGCCTGCGGCAGCTCCGCATCAAGGCGAGCGCGGATGCCCTGGCCCAGAACCGGGGCGGTGCCTTCAGTTCCAATGGCAATCACCACCGGGTCACGGTCCACAATCGATGGCGTCAGGAAGGTTGAAATCTCGGCCACGTCAATCACGTTGACTGGGATGCCCCGTGCCCGCGCTTCCACGCTGACGACCTCATTGACCGCAGGCTCCGCCGCATAGACCAACGCCGCGCCATCGAGCTGCTTCGGTGAAAACTGCGTGGCGAGCCATTCAACCCGTGGCTCAGCCGCCAGCTCACCATGGAGCAGGGGAGCCACCACCAGAATCCTGGCCTTGGTCTTGAGCAGCAGGCGCACTTTGCGGAGCGCTTCTTCGCCGCCGCCCACAACAATGACTTTCCGGTCCTTCAGATCAACGAATATGGGGAAATAGCGCATGATTTCACCTCAGCCATTGGCCACGAGTTTGACCGCGAGACCGTTTAAATCTTCTGTGTAAATAATCTGGCAAGAAAGCCGCGAAGTTGGCGACAGGGCCGTAACTTCGTCCAGCATTGCTTCCTCATCGTCATTGGCTGGATAGAGCTTACCCGCCCATTCGGCATGTACCTCCACATGACAGGTTGCACAGGCACAGGCGCCGCCACATAGGCCACCCACCTCGAAGCCATGCTCGCGGATGATTTCCATCACCCGCCAGCCCTCAACCGCCTCAAGGATATGGCTCACATTGTTGCTGTCGATAACCTGAATCACGCCCACATTTGACTCCTGTTCGCTTCTCCGTACGTTTACCCTACCTGCCTACGCCCTCGAATTTTATTGATTTTTCAATTAAATCAGCGCTAATTAGCAGACAGGAACACCCTATATAGTCATTTCGTTCGTTATTACGAACGCAAGTTCTAAATAAAGGACAACAAAATGTCAACGCCGCGCAGCAAAAAAGGCAATGGTTCACAAGATGTTGACCCGACGCCCGCACTTGGCAAAACCATCCAGCGTCTGCGCAAGGCCTACAACATGTCCTTGGGCGAGCTTTCCGAGCAGTCGGGAGTGGCCAAATCGATCATTTCCCAGATTGAGCGCAATGAAACCAACCCCACGCTGTCCACCGTTTTCCGCCTGTCCCGGGCCCTTGAAACCAGCATTGACGAGGTGCTGAAAGCCGACAGCGGAACCGCCTTTCTGGATCATCAGATGAAATCCGCCATTCCCATCCTCGAAAGCCAGGATGGCCTTTGCCGCCTCGCCATTATTGGCCCCTTGAACCTCATTGAACTCACCCAATGGTATGATTTCCAGGCAAAGCCCGCAGGCCTGCTGGAATCCGATCCCCACCCGCCGGGAACCGTCGAGCATCTCTACATGCTGAAAGGCGAAGTGGAGATCACCGTTGGTGACGAGGTCAGGACCGCCAAAGCTGGCGAGGCTATCCGCTACCGCGCCGACGTGCCCCACAAAATCCGCAACACTGGCGAAGGCGATGCCCAGGCCAACATGATCCTCATGCTGCGGCAACTGGGAAACCCGGCCTAACCCTTCTTGCATTCGACACAGGTCCAAGTCATAAGGCCAGCCGATTTCATCCGGAGAGCCCCATGACCGCCATTCTTGACATTGCCGCCCGCGAAATACTTGACAGCCGTGGCAACCCGACCGTCGAGGTGGATGTCATCCTCGAAGATGGTTCCTTCGGCCGCGCCGCGGTTCCTTCCGGCGCTTCCACCGGTGCCCATGAGGCCATGGAACTCCGCGATGGCGACAAGAAGCGCTATGGCGGCAAGGGCGTGCTCAATGCCGTGGCCGCCGTGAACGGCGAAATTTTCGAAACGCTCATCGACATGGATTCCGAAGATCAGATCGCCGTTGACCGGGCCATGATTGCCCTCGATGGCACGCCTAACAAATCCCGCCTGGGAGCCAACGCCATTCTCGGCGTGTCCCTTGCTACTGCAAAGGCCGCAGCCGAAGCCTGCGGCCAGCCGCTCTATCGTTACGTTGGCGGCACGGCGGCGCGCACACTTCCCGTGCCCATGATGAACATCATCAACGGCGGCGCCCATGCCGACAACCCCATCGATTTCCAGGAATTCATGATCCTCCCCGTAGGTGCACCTTCCTTCAAGGAAGCACTGCGCATGGGCGCTGAAGTATTCCACACTCTGAAGTCCTCGCTCAAGAAAGCCGGCCATAACACAAATGTGGGTGATGAAGGCGGCTTTGCGCCAAACCTTCCTTCAGCGGAAGCGGCCCTCGAATTTGCCTTTAAGGCCATCGAGCAGGCGGGCTATAAACCGGGCAAGGAAATCTTTCTGGGCCTCGATTGCGCCGCCACCGAGTTCTTCAAGAACGGCGTCTACGATTACGAGGGCGAGGGCAAGAAGCGCTCCATCGCCGAGCAGGCCAAATACCTGGCCAAGCTCGCCAAGGATTTTCCCATCATTTCCATTGAAGACGGCATGTCGGAAGATGACTGGGATGGCTGGAAGCAGATCACCGACCTCATCGGCAAGACTCACCAACTCGTGGGCGACGACCTGTTCGTCACCAACACCACGCGCCTGAAGCGTGGCATCACCGAGCACATCGCCAATTCGATTCTGGTGAAGGTGAACCAGATCGGCTCGCTCACCGAAACCCTGGAAGCCGTGGAAATGGCCCACAAGGCGGGCTACACCGCCGTGATGAGCCACCGCTCCGGCGAAACCGAGGACGCCACCATTGCCGACCTTGCTGTTGCCACAAACTGCGGTCAGATCAAGACCGGTTCGCTGGCCAGGTCAGACCGGTTGGCGAAATACAACCAGTTGCTGCGTATTGAAGAAGAACTAGGGACACAGGCACACTATGCCGGCGCGACCATCCTCAAATCCTAAGCCGGCCCGATTCTCC
>JBBQNU010000236.1:0-3569 GCA_038330285.1 Hyphomicrobiales bacterium
CGGGAAAAACGCCGCTGATGCCTTGCTCGCTGAGATCGGTGAAGGGGCTGTCATAAAATCGCGCTGGGTCGATGGTGCCGCGCTCGGTCAGAAAGTTGATAGTCAGGTCCAGAAATACGGTTTGGGCGCTTGTCAGCCTGCGCCCCTCGATCAGGCTCCTGAACGCGTGCTTGGCGGACTTGCGGTCGAGGCCGATGAGGCTGCTCAGGAAAAGGCCGAGGCCACCGGCAGAGGGATCTCGTCGTGCCCTTCTTCAACGACAACGCCCTCGGCCTGAAACATCTTTTCCAGTTCGACAAGGTCAGTCGGCGTGAGCTGCTGGGCGAGACGCAATTTCATCAGCGCGATGTGGTCCTTGTGCCGCTCCAGAAAGCGGCGGACCTTCATTGTGAAACGGAGCGGGCAGAACAGGCCGGATCAACGATTATGGGTGCGCTTAGGGCAAGTCAGACAAGCACCCTTGCCACAACATCCCGGATCAGCCCCGGTAGTACATTGAAGGCGTAGTCCACGTGGAGACGTTCCAGCGGCGTATGGTAATCCCGACCCCAAGGGCCGATATTTACCGTAGGCACCTGGGCCAAAGCCCGACCCTTCGGCCAGCGGATCAACGAGCCCCAGACCGGCGTGTTGGCGGCCACGCAGGACAGCGCCGTTTCATCCGCCTCGCCCAGAAAGCTCATGTCCGAGATGCCGGCAAAATAGTCGGTGACGACCACGGTGCCGGCAGCCTTTGCCACATGGCGCACGGCTTGCTCCAACCGACGCGCCGATGACGATGCCGAAAGATGGGTTGCCAGATATGGCACCGAGCCGAATCCCACCACTACGGCCGGGCCAGACCGCCCGCTCTCTTGCCAGACCAGGTCCATCGCACGCGCATTGATATCCGGCAGCGAGAGCCCGCTTGGACCCAGCTCCGCAACCAGCGCCATCAGCTTCGCATCCACATCGCCCCGTTGCCGCGCTTCGTGCAGCAAGGTCTCAAACCGGCAAACCTGTACGTCTGCCAGAGCATCGCCCCCGGGCAGCCGATGCTGTTTTGCACGCGCGAGCAGCGCCGCCACACAACCCTGAACAGCCTCGCGGCACAGCCCCTCGAACGCGGTCAAAATATCGTCCGGTCGGCGGCGGTGAAACAGCACATTCCACGCCGCAAAGGCCGTGGCCGGCGTGGTCACGTCATAGCCGGCCTTGCCGTCCCGCATCGACAACAGGCTGGGGGGCGTGCCGGCTTGGGCAGCCGTGTCATCCGTCAGCTCAGCGGCCCATTCCACGCGGGTGCAGATGGCCGCGAGCAACACGGCAGCGTTCAGACCATTGTAGGGAAAGCCGCTATGGGTTGCCACGCCGGCCACAAAAGCCATGGGAAGCACCTTGCCGACCGTGCCAAGCGCGATTGCCCGACCGGCGCTTCCGTCACCGGAATCCGCAATCGCGTCCAGATTGATGGCCGCCACGCAATCCAGGCCCCGTGTAGCGGCAATCCCCCTCAACACAACCGCAGCGGCCCGCGCCCCTGCCGAGGAGGCTTCCTCGTCCGGCACAGCAAGGAACAGCAGGTTTCCTGCGTTGGCCCCTTGTGCCGCAAAGCCTTCGGCCACGGCCAAACCGGCGGCGAGGCCGGATTTCATGTCCAAAAGCCCCCGCCCGGGCAGGAAATCGCCAGACGCCAGATCCTCAAGGGCAAGCCGCCTGGCCGAGCCTTCTGCGGCGCCCGCAAGGTCCTTGATCAAAGCCTGTGCCAGCGCGTCGGGTTTGGTGGCCAGAGGAACAAGTGCGCCAAAATCGGCCGTCGTGACCGTGTCGTAGTGGCCCGTCAGAATCACGGTCGCTTCCCCCGCCCCGCGCAACAACATCGCGACACAATGCCGCTCGTCTCCATCGGCGACCGGAAACGTCCAAACCTCGGCGGCCCCAAATCTGCCCGAGGTTGCCAGCATGTCGGCCAGCCACGGCCCGAAAGTCATTTCGTCCGCCGTTCCAGTGACACTGGGACGTTCCGTCAAAGTCAGCGCCCAGTGCCGCGTACAGTTTGAAATATCCACCACGGTTCCGCGCCCCTCTTGTTCAGCGATGGTTCGAAGTGTCATGCCGATACGGGATGGTCGATCTCCGACGCCATGTCGCCGGCGCCGTTATATCGAAATACTGCAGCCGCGTTGCTGCAATCTAAAAAGTCGGCTTTCCGCCCAATGTGGTCTTACGACAGGTACAACCTTCGCAATCAGTCGCTGTGATGTCGATGCGGGTAGGCCTGACATCGTAAACACTCCCGACTGCGCAGGCGTTCAGCGAAAGAGGCAATTCGCCGGGCTTCAATTTCGGCAGGCGCTGGCGGCGGGGCGGGAAGGTTGCGGGCCAGCGCGCGCCGAGCAGGCGGGACATGGCGATACATTCTTTGCCAGATAGCCTGCTCCAGCGCGGCGAGCACAAACTGTGTCTTCATGGATGTCGAGGTGCGCCACCCCACGATCCGCCTTGCAAAGACGTCGATCACGAAGGCAACGTAGACCGTTCCTGACAATGTGGGCACATAGGTAAAGTCTGAAACCCACAGCTTGTTTGGCCGGCCAGTCTTGAATTGGCCGCAGTTTTGCCCTCCGACAAACCCGGGGCGGTTCAAACGCATTTCGCCGCGAAGCTGCGCCGCTCAACCATGGGATCGATCTCTTGCGCCATCGAATGTAAACTTCAGGCAGTCAAATGTCTCATACAATTTTCAACATGAATTTCGCTGTCCGGGTGGAACTTTCCTGCAGAAGCTTCGTTTAGACCAAATGATACAGTCAGCGAATGGGTTCGCCCCAATGTTGCTCTGCTTTTGTCAACTTGCTGGGGGCTAAGGTGACGGACATTCCCGCGAACGAAGATAATACTTCATCGGCGGAGCGGGACCACAAGCTGATTGAAGACTATCAAAATTCCGATGATTTTGAAGAGCGGTTGAAGATCGCACGTGGTCAACGCAGCATTGTTTTGGCCGAGCGAGCCCGCGTGGCGCAACTCGACAAACGGGACAGCAGTACGGATGCACCGGATTCGAGCAAGGTGCTTCACGACCCGACCGCGCCCTCGATTCGGACGAAAACCAGCGATATTGTCCGTGAAATTGCATCCTTTAATGAGGCTGACGACTTTGGCTCCGACGAATTCATGACCGAGCAAGTCGCCGAGGCCCCTGCGCAACCGGAATCTGAGGCGGTTGCGCCACAATCTCGCGACGAGACTTTGACCATTGCCCAACCGACCTTCAACGGTAGGGCACCCGAAACTTCCGAACAAACAGGGCTGTTTCGATCGGTCGATGCTGGTAGAGCCGCACCCGCTGTCTGGCATGGCCTCACTCGGACGCGTGACCGGGCTGAACTGGATCGAGATATCAATTTTGCACCAGTTGGTGCGACCTCCGGTGCTGCAATCAAATCATGGCCATCGGTTACACCGATCCCGGATGGCGCGAAGCCAGCGCAGTTCGATCAAGAACGAGCCGTCGGAGTGACAGGGTCCCGCCGTTCGATGGTGGCTGTCGGGCTGGTCATTGGGCTGCCCGTTGGGTTGGCAGCAGG
>JBBQNU010000237.1:0-3561 GCA_038330285.1 Hyphomicrobiales bacterium
TGGGCGGTGCGCTTGGTGCCGACAAACAGCACGCGGCCGCCCTTGGCAACGGCTGCGGTCACGGCGAGAAGCGCCTGATGCAGCAATGGCACGGTCTGGGCCAAATCGATGATGTGGATGCCGTTGCGCGAGCCGTAGATATACGACTGCATCTTGGGGTTCCAGCGGTGGGTTTGATGTCCGAAATGAACGCCTGCTTCAAGCAATTGGCGCATAGTGAATTCTGGCACAGCCATGGTCTTATCCTTCTCCGGTTGATCCGCCGCGGATGGTTGTGACCGGATTATCCGGCACCGGAAGGACTTCAGCCTATGAGGGGAATTTGCATTCCCATGGCCCAAGTCCAACACCCGCGTGAGTATTTAACGAACCGGCCTATACAGGTGCGCCGCAGCAAAGGCAAGGGGCGGTCAGGAACCCAGTAAAACCACGCTTTCCTGCTCATTGGGGTCGGTGCGGGCAATGAGCGCGCGGGCGGGTTTGTCGGTGGGGTTATAGGGCTGGTGGGGGACGCCGGCGGGGATATAGACATAGTCGCCCGCCTCAACCCGGTCCTTGAATTCCAGGTTGGGTCCATGGAGGAATTCGGTGACGCCTTCCAGCATGTAAATCGCGGTTTCGTGGGACTCGTGATAATGGGGCTTGGCGGAGGCACCGGGCGGCATCACCAGCAGGTGCATGCAGATGGCCTCCGCGTTTGCCGACTCGGCTGAAACGCCGGAGAAATAGTTGAGGCCCTGCTTGCCCAGGAAGCTTTCGCCGCCACGGACGACTTTACAAGATTTCATCGGGTTTGTTTCTCCGGTTGCTGTTTGACGATCCGCCATGTTCTGATGATCGCTTCGGCGCTGCGTTTGCCTTCGTCCTCGTCGGTTTCCCAACTGATCACCGAGAGCCTCATGATGTGATGGCCGCGCCATACTGCGCCCCCTGCGAAACATTCACCATCGGCCTGAATGCGGGTGATCGTATCGCGGGTGAGTTGATCGCCGCGCTCCTTGGTTTCGGTGCTGCCGAAACGCACGATGATTTGATTGAGCACCACGTCGTTGAGTATTGCGATGCCCGGTTCGGCGGCAAGCATCCCCGACATGAGGCGCGCAACTTCACAGTGGCGCTCGACCATCGCGGCAATGCCGCTGAGGCCCAGATGCTTGATCATCGCCCAGGTTGCAAAGCCGCGGGCGCGGCGCGAAAGTTCGGGAACGTAATGGGAGGGATCTCGCTCGCCCTCGGCGGCGAGCGGCAGATAGCTTGCGGCAATCGTCATGGCGCGCCTATGGGCCAATTCATTGCGGACAATCGCATAGCCGCTGTCATAAGGAGTTTGCAGCCACTTGTGGCCATCGGTTGCCCATGAGTCGGCACCTTCGAGTCCATTAGCGAGTTGGCGAGTTGTTGCACTGACCCGTGCCCACAAACCGAAAGCGCCGTCGATATGCAACCAGGCGCCGGCCTTTTTTGCGAGCGGAACAATCTCTGCAAAATTGTCGAAAGCGCCAGTGTTGATCTGGCCGGCCTGGGCAATCACGATTGATGGTCCTTTGACTTTGGCCATCGCCTCGGCAAATGCCGGAACCAGCATGCGGCCCTGCGCATCGGCAGGGATACGCACAACGCGGTCATGGCCAAGGCCGAGAAACTGCAGGGCTGAAAACACCGTTGTATGGGCATCATCGCCAATCAGCACAGTGATCGGCGGGGCGCCGAACAGGCCATCCGCATCGGCATTCCAGCCAACCTTGCGCAGCACTTCATCGCGGGCCGCCGCGAGGCAAACAAAATTTGCCACCGTGGCGCCGGTGACAAAGCCCACGGAGCTTTGCCGCGGCAGATCGAGGAGTTCGAGCAACCAGCCTGCGGCAGCCGTTTCCGCTGCTGCCGCAGATGGTGCCGCATGATGATTTCCACAGTTCTGGCCCCAGGCGGAGGTCAGCCAATCGGCCGCCACGCCAACGATGTGGGACCCGCCGATGACCCAGCCGAAGAAGCGCGGACCTGTGGCCATTTGAAGACCGCCGACGGCCTTGCTGGCCAGTTCCTGAATGACGGTTTCGCCCGCTTCCGGATTTTCGGGGACGGGGCCGCCGAAGATGGTTTTCATGTCCCCGTAGGTTTTGATCGGCGTTTGCGGGAGGGTTCCGATGTTTTGGCGAAATTTACGGGCCGCGTCAGCCGCGATATCCAGGACTCGCTGGTTTCCCTTCTCGCGCTTCAAAGCATCCTCACTTCTTCCGCGCCATGGTCAGGCCATCGCAGATCGGCACCATCACGTGGTCCACGCGGGTATCGGCCATGATTTTTGTATTGAGAGCCCGCAAGGCAACCGTATCTTCATCCTTGACCGAGGGCTTGGCCACATCGCCGCTCCACAAGACGTTATCAATCAACATGACGCCACCGGTCCGCAGAAGTTTCAGGCCGCCTTCGTAATAGGTGTCGTAGGATGATTTGTCGGCATCAATGAACATCATGTCGAAGTGACCGGCCTCCCCCGCCTTCAAGAGCTGCGCAATGGTTTCCGCACCGGGACCCAGGCGCAAGTCGATGCGGCTTTCAACGCCCGCTTTCTTCCAGAACTTGCGGGCGACGTTCGTCCACTCTTTGCTCACATCGGCGGCGATAATTTTGGCATCACCGGCCAGCGCCATGGCGAGCGATGAATAGCCAGTGAAGGTGCCGATCTCGAGAATGCGCTTGGCGCCGCTGAGCTTTACCAGCATGGCCATGAAGGCGCCCTGCTCCGGCCCGATCTGCATGCGGGCGTCGCCGCCGAGCTTTGCGGTTTCGAGGCGGAGTTCCTTCAGGATTTCCGGCTCGCGGTAGGCGTGGGCGGCATAATAGTCATAGAGAGGGCCTTCGAGGCCAAGGGTTTTTCCAGTCATGCAGCGCTCACTCGATTGGCGTGGATTTATAAGGTCCGATGTAATCATCCTTGGAGAGAGGCACGCCGTTGTGGCGGAGGATGGCATAGGCGATGGTGAGGTGGAAATAGAAATCCGGCATTTCAACCGTTGCGGCGTAATCGTCGGCCTGCATTCCCTTGGTGCCGTCAAAGAAGATTGGCACGACGCGCTGGGCGCGTTCCACAAGGCGGCTCGCCGGTATGGCCTTGAGATAGGCTATTGCGGTTTTGAGACTGGCATGCACGTCCTCGAAGGTTGCCTCTTCATAACCCACATGCGG
Organism: Hyphomicrobiales bacterium; assembly: GCA_038330285.1. GTDB lineage: Bacteria > Pseudomonadota > Alphaproteobacteria > Rhizobiales > Aestuariivirgaceae > Aestuariivirga. Next base: position 3,187 of record JBBQNU010000237.1, read on the forward strand.
CGCAGGTTCGTCGGTGAAGTGCCGGGCGAAATCCATGGGAAGATAGAGGGCATACTGCAATTGCTGGATCAGGCTGAACATGTCGGGATAAAGCCTGGCGCCCAGCAGCACATCAGGTTCGATTTTGCTGGCACGGGCATGGGCCGCCGCCTTGACGAGAATCCTCTCGAGATTTTCGAGTGAACCGATCATCGCGGCAATGGTGAGACGATGGAACGTTTCGTTCTGCGCTGCGTTGGACATGCTTTCCTCCCTTGGTAGCCGTTAAGGCTTATGCCTCCTTTGGTTTTTGCACAAAGCGCTGGTAGAGCCAACCTATGCCCACAAGGCTGAGGCCAAGGCCGAGGAAGGAGCCGATCTGGTAGAGCCCTTCCA
>JBBQNU010000238.1:0-3450 GCA_038330285.1 Hyphomicrobiales bacterium
CCTTGTTATGGAGCCCAAGCGGCCTCATATTGGCTGATGGAAAAGATGATGGCCAATATCACGATCTATACGACCCGGACTTGTGGATTTTGTTACGCCGCGAAGTCCCTTTTGACGAAGAAGGGATTGAGCTTTGACGAAATTGACGTGAGTGCTGATCCCGCCGCGCGGCAGCGCATGATGCTTCGCACCAATGGGCGGCGCAGCGTGCCGCAAATTTTCATCGGCGAGACGCATGTGGGGGGCAATGAAGACCTGTATGAGCTTGAGCGCCGTGGCGGGCTCGATCCGCTTTTGATGGCAACGTGAGCTTCAAGGCAGCCCTCATCCAGATGCGTTCGGGCGTCGATATGGCGCGGAACCTCAGTGATGCCAGTTCCATGATCAGGGAAGCCGCGGGCCGGGGTGCGCAATATGTGCTCACGCCTGAAGTCACCAATATTTTTGAAGCGGACCGCCAGCGCCTGCGCGCCGTTGTGGCCGCGGAACAGGACGATGCCAGCGTTGCGGGTTTTTCGCGGCTGGCGCAGGAGCTTGGCATCTGGCTCCATGCAGGTTCATTGGCTTTGCGTTTGTCGGTAGACAAGCTGGTTAACCGTTCATTGCTTTTTGCACCCGATGGAACGGTGGCGGCGCGCTACGACAAGATTCACCTTTTTGACGTTGATATGCCGAGTGGCGAGCGCATCCGGGAATCGGATTTTTTTGCACCGGGGGGCGAGGCTGTGGTTGCCGCCCTTCCCTGGGGGCCGCTGGGCCTCAGCATCTGCTACGACATGCGCTTTTCCAGACTTTACAATGTTTTGGCCAATGCGGGTGCCATGTTCATGGCGGTGCCTGCGGCCTTTACCGTGCCCACGGGGCAGGCCCATTGGCATGTTCTGCTGCGCGCGCGGGCCATTGAAACCGGGAGTTTTGTGTTTGCGGCCGCCCAGGGCGGAGCCCATGAAAGCGGCAGGCACACGTTCGGCCACAGTTTGGTGGTTAATCCCTGGGGAGAGATCATCGCCGAGTTGGGAACGGAACCCGGGGTTTTGCCGTTTGAGGTTGATGGAGGATTGGTAAACCGGGACCGTGGTAGAATTCCCGCACTTAAGAACGCCCGTGCCTTTAACTTGAAGCCGACCGAGGGAATAGCTAACTAAGCATCATGATTAGGTATGATCTCATCTGCGACAAGGGCCATGCGTTTGATGGCTGGTTCCGGGATAGTGCGGCGTTTGACAAACAAATCAAGCGGCACCTGGTTTCCTGCACCCATTGCGGTTCGGAAGATGTGAGCAAGCAACTCATGGCGCCGGGCATTCCGGCCAAATCCAACCGGAAGGCCGACGTTTCACAGAAGATGGTGGCGGGCACGGTTGATCCCCGCACGCAGAAACTGATGCAGATGATGCGCGAGGTGCGCAAGAATGTTGAAGCGAATGCCGAATACGTGGGCGACAGGTTTGCCGACGAAGCGCGCAAGATCCACTACGCCGAAAGCGAAAAGCGTGGCATCTATGGCGAGGCAAAACCGGAAGATGCAAAGGCCCTGATCGATGAGGGCATTGAAGTACATCCGCTGCCAAGACTGCCGGAAGATTCGAACTGAGTACAATTGGATAGCTGATTAGCTGAATGATTATCACTCAGAGAGCGGGATTTTGGTCGTTAACATCCCTGAATTGAACAACACTTCGCGCACACTTTGGCGTACGGACTTTGGCACAACCCACGCGAATACATTTTCGTTTAACTTAATCAAGCTGCCGCGATTTCCTTGGAGGATCCAATCGCCTAAGGTTGTTTGTGTCTTTAGAAACGACGATTTGCTGATGAAATTTTCCAGATGCAAATTTGAGATAACATTCAGCTCATACACATCATGCAATTTTCCAGTAAGGTGCAAATGACGGTTCTCGCTGTCGCCGAGTTCGTCGGCCCTCAGTTGGGTGGAGCGGTCCCAACTTATTTCTGCTGTCCCGCCCTGAAAAAAAAGAGCATCTGAACTTTTGTCGCGCAAGATGCTGTAACCGAAAGCGGGGCTAATTCGGATGCAGAGAAGTTTGAGATGGTCGAGGAGCCTTCCGATGCTCAACACCCCTAGCTTTCCGCCAACAGCATATTCCCGGCGTGAAATCTCAATTGGCTGAGTTCGTCCCAATACGTGACAGTAAGATTTGTATCCGAGTTCGGCATCTGTGAACCAGCCAAACGTGTTCGTTGATTTATGAAGATGAACGTTTTCGTATTCAGGGAAACGGGACAATATGTCCATTACTTTTGTGTTTCTATAGAACGTGGCCCGTTTTCTTTCACTGTTGCCCTTGAAGTCCGTGGACACCGTGAATTCTGAGTATCTCGGACTGAAGTCCAAATTGTCGAGAAGCTGCTCAAGAAAGCCCGGATTTCGGGGCATACTGAAGTTTTCTGGCCATTCGTGCAGAATCAGTCTTCGATACGGTTCCTGATCGCCCGTGACCTCTTGGTCCTTTGAACCTCTAGTAGATCTGAAAGGAACGACATTAATCATTGATTGTTTCTAGTTTTTCTGCCCCACCAGCATGTAATTCACATCCATGTCGCGTGATCTCCGCCATTCATTGGCAAGCGGGTGATAGGTGACGCCGGTTTCGCCTTTGATGGCGACGTGATTGTCGGCAAGCCAGGTTTTCAGTTCTGCAGGTGTTATGAATTTTTCCCACTGGTGGGTGCCCTTGGGCAGCCAGCGCAGGACATATTCGGCCCCGATGATGGCCAGGCCGAAGGATTTGAGGGTGCGGCTGATGGTGGCCACAAACATCAGGCCTTGGGGGTTCAGCATTTCAACGCAGATCCGGGTGAAGCCTTGCGGGTTTGCCACATGCTCGATCACTTCCATGTTGAGGATGACATCGAAGCGTTCGCCGGCCGCTGCCAAATCCTCCGCGGTGGCGCAGCGGTAGTCGATGGCGAGTTCCTGTTCCCCGGCGTGAACCTTGGCGGTCATGATGTTTTTCTCGGAGGGATCAACGCCGAGGATATCGGCGCCCAGCCTTGCCATGGGCTCGGTCAACAGCCCGCCGCCGCAACCTATGTCGAGGAAGCGCAGGCCCTTGAAGGGCTTGGGGTCATAGGGATCGCGGCCAAAACGGGCGCAGACCTGCTCCTTGATATAGGCCAGCCGGACTGGGTTAAAGACATGGAGAACCCCGAATTTACCCTTAGGATTCCACCATTCGGTGGCCATTCTGGAGAATTTCTCGACTTCGGCGGGATCGAGGGTCGTTTGTGCTGCAGCGGTCATTTCAAACATCCATTTTTATGGGGGCTATTATTGCATAAGCAGGAACCCTCATCTATGAGTACGCCGCGTCGCACCTTAAAGAGTTCACTTTACATCTGATTTGGCTGCAAGCCAGAGTTTCGGGATCAAGAAGGATTTTGGCCGATGGGCCGTTTGGTTATGAAGTTTGGAGGCACTTCGGT
>JBBQNU010000239.1:0-3444 GCA_038330285.1 Hyphomicrobiales bacterium
GAGAAATTCCCGGCCGGCTGGAAAACCTTGAAGCCCTACCTGCGCCTAGTGGCACAGCCGGGAAAATAAGTTCGTTTTGTTTAATCTCCCCCGCACCAACTTGCCCCCGGAGCAACACTCCGGGGTTTTTCTTGTCAGTTGCCGCTGGCGACGAAACCGCTGTTTGAGGTGGATTGCTTGACTAGGGCCACCCATTGCAGAGGATTGGCGTGCGACTGGCGCTTCAGGAATTTGTACTTGGTGTCATTCCAGCGCGAGACTTTGTCAAAGCGGTTGTCCAAAACGTAGTCGCCAGCATCCGTGGTGACGGTGAGAATGGCATGGCCTTCATTTTTCTCATCCAGAACAACGGTGATGAGCAGCGCCTCGGCGGAAAATCCCAGGCCCTCGAGCTGGCGCTTCTTGAGCAGCACGTAATCTTCGCAATCGCCGGCATCGGTGGGATAAGCCCAATGCTCGGCTTCCCCGTAGAGGTCCTGGTCGCTGATCGGGGCAATCTTGCCGTTTACGTAGGCGTTGACCAAGTAAAGCTGATTCCAGCGTTCTGGCGACATGGCGATCCGCTGGTGGCCAGCGTTTCGCGTCTTGCAATCATTCGGATTGGTCACACAGAATTTCACGAAACCCACCGGCGGCAGGGTCCTGCCAAATTCCGGCGCGGTATTCTTTGTGCCCGGCCCAAAGGCCAAAGCGCTGTTAACACTCAACAAACACGCTACCGCGCTTGAAATAACTGCTGTCCGAAATCGCATATTGCCCCAAAACCACATTTTGCCCAGAAGCAAGGTAATTCAAATTTCAGGGGCCGGGGAAACATAATTAACAAATAGTTAACAACTAAGTTGGCGGGTTAATGCGCTACCACCATTTTGGCGCCTGATAGCCACCGGCCACCTGCTCGATGGCCGCCGCCGCCTTGAACAAGGTCTCTTCATCAAAGGCCTTGCCAATGAGCTGTAGGCCGAGCGGCAATCCGTCTTTTGAAACGCCGGCGGGCACAGCGATACCGGGAAGGCCTGCCATATTCACGGTGACGGTGAAAATGTCATTGAGGTACATCTGCACCGGATCGCTGATTTCGCCAGGCGCGAAGGCCGGGCTTGGGGTTGCTGGTGTGAGAACCACATCGACCTTGGCCCAGGCCAGTTCGAAGTCGCGTTTGATCAGTGTACGAATTTTCTGGGCACGGACATAATAGGCGTCGTAGTAACCAGCCGAAAGCACATAGGTGCCAATCAGGATGCGGCGCTGCACTTCGGGGCCAAAGCCAGCGGCGCGGGAATTCTCGTACATGTCCACGATATCATCACCTGGGACGCGCAGGCCATAGCGCACACCGTCATAGCGGGCGAGGTTTGACGAGGCTTCGGCGGGGGCCACGATGTAATAGGCGGGCAGCGCGTATTTCGTGTGGGGCAGCGAGATTTCAACAATCTCGGCCCCCTGCTCTTTTAGCCACTGGGCGCCCTTGTCCCATAAAGCTTCGATCTCAGGGGACATTCCATCCGCACGGTATTCCTTTGGAATACCGACACGCAGGCCCTTGATGGACCTGCCGATGGATTTTTCATAATCGGGCACGGGAAGGTCAACCGAGGTCGTGTCCTTGGGATCAACGCTGGCCATGGATTTCAGCATGATGGCGGCATCGCGCACATCACGGGCGATGGGGCCGGCCTGATCGAGGCTTGAGGCGAAAGCAACAATTCCCCAGCGCGAGCAGCGGCCATAGGTGGGCTTTATCCCTACGGTGCCGGTCAAGGCGGCGGGCTGGCGTATGGAACCACCGGTATCGGTGGCGGTGGCGGCGGCACAGATATGGGCGGCAACGGCGGAGGCCGAACCGCCGGAAGAACCGCCGGGAACAAGTGCTGCATTGGAATTCTTGCGGCGCCAGGGGTTGATGACATTGCCGTAGTAGCTTGTCTCGTTCGACGAGCCCATGGCGAACTCGTCCATGTTGATCTTGCCCAGCATCACGGCGCCATCGCGCCAGAGATTCTCGGTGACGGTGGATTCATAGGTGGGCTTGAAGCCATCGAGAATATGGCTGCAGGCTTGGGTGTGGATGCCCTTGGTGGCGTAGAGATCCTTGATTCCCAGCGGAATGCCTTCCAGCGCCCCGCCCTCGCCTTTCGCCAATTTTGCGTCGGAGGCTTTGGCCATGGCGCGGGCCTTGTCCGGCGTCTCGACGATATAGGCATTGAGAATGCGGGCCTTTTCGATGGCCGCGATATAGGCTTCGGTCAATTCAACGGCGGAGAATTCCTTTTTGCGCAGGCCTTCGCGGGCCGTTGCGATGGTGAGTGAGGTGAGGTCGTTCATTCAATCACCTTGGGCACGAGGAAATAATCGTCTTCGGTGGCCGGCGCATTTTCCACGACGTCATGGGGATTGTTGCCATCGGTCACGACATCGGCGCGCTTCTTCATCTTGACGGTGACAACCGAGGTCATGGGCTCGATGCCCTCGACATCCACTTCGTTCAACTGCTCGATCCAGTGAAGAATGGAGTTCAACTCGCCAGCGAGACGTTCAACGTTTTCTTCCTTCACCTTGATGCGGGCGAGTTTTGCAACGCGCCGCACGGTGGCCTGATCAACTGACATAAGATCTTAATCCCGTTCGATTTCTGCGGAGGGGATAGCAGCCTAGGAGCGAACCCGCAACTTGGCTTTCTGTTGGCCGCCGGCGTCGAAGTTGTCATCCTTGAGCCAGGTCTCAAAAGCCTTCTTGGCTTTGGGCCATTCGGTGTCCAGCATGGCAAACCAGGCCGTGTCGCGATTGCGGCCCTTGATGATGTAATGCTGGCGGAAAATGCCTTCAAAGGTGAAGCCGAAGCGGTCCGCAGCCTTGCGGGAGGGGGCATTGAGTGAATCGCATTTCCATTCCAGGCGGCGCACCCCCAGATCGTCGAAGCAGTGGCGCATCATGAGATAAATGGCTTCGGTGGCTTCCCGGGTTTGCTGGAGTTCGGGCGACATCCAGATGTGGCCGATTTCGATAACGCCATTGGCAGCGTCATTGCGCATGAAGGCACCCATGCCAACAGCCTTGCCCGTATCCCGGCGCACGAAGGCATAGAACCAGGGGTCGCGGGCGGCCTCGCGGGCTTTGACCCATTCGATGAACTCCTCCTGCGAGGCAAACGGGCCGTAGGCCAAATAGGTCCAGATTGTGCCATCCGGGTCCTTGCCATCAAAGCTGGCGTAGAGATCGGCGGTGTGCTTGGCGGCAGAGACATGATCCAGCCTGATCCAGCGACCGTGCAGGGGGCGCATGTCCGGGACATTGCCCACGGGTAGCGGATCAACAACGGGGCCTACGGGCCGCTCGACTTTCTTTACCATTTCGACCTTCCTAAAATTAGTCCGGGGTTATGCAATAACGCTGCTTTACCTGTTTGCCAAATCGGCTATCAGAAACCCATGTCCACCCACCTTC
>JBBQNU010000240.1:0-3444 GCA_038330285.1 Hyphomicrobiales bacterium
TCAAGGCGAAGTAAATTATTCCGGCAGCGCGACGTAATCAATCTCCATGAAGTCCGCCACCTCCGGCAGCCAGCGGTCGCGCACAAAGGCCACATGGGCCGGATGATTGTTGTAGCCCTGGTAGGCCGCGTCGTCGGCAAACTCCATCGAAACGCCAAAGGTGAAATCATTCTTGGGGCTCACCTGCCGCAGGAGTTCAAAGGCCTCGACGCCGGGAATGTTCTTGAGCGCCCGATTGGCTGCAAGAAAATCACGCTCGGCGGCGGAACCCGCGGCATGCTTGAGGCGGAACACGGCGGTGTGGCGGATCATGGAAGAACTCCAATTGAGGCGGGATGAATCTGAAACACTATTTCACGGCTGTTTCCAGCGCAAGAGCTGCCTTCAAAGAAATATGAATTTAATCCTTGACAGCGTACGGCCGTTCTGCCATATATGGCCAGTCTCTAAAATTGTAAGTGTCGCCCGTGAGTGCAAGGTCCCTCGAAACAGGGACATCGCTCAAATCCAACCGGCTATGGCCATGGTACAACACGTGCGAGAACTGGTTTTGGCGATCTAAGCCAACACCTCTTCCCAGTTCTGCCCACCATGGAACAGCCGGTGGATGGTGACGGTCTCCGCTTCAACTGAGAAAGCGACAGTCAGCCGCCGCTCAAAACCCACAACACGAAGGCCAGAGCGGATATCCTCACGCAAAACGCCGCGTTCGGATGCAAGGTCCAGCCTCATGCAGAAAGTTTCGATGCGTTCAATGTATTGAAGCGCGACGGTAGAGCCAGCAACCGAAGCGATCCAGTCATAAAGCCTGTTGAGATCGTCTATCGCTTCAGGCGAAAAGACAACCTCCCTTTGCCTCATGCTTTTGCCTTCGAACGGCTGGCGTGGCGCGCGCGGATATCACGAAACACCTTCTCAGCCGGTACACCGCGCTTGGGATCGGATTGCATCCGGTCATAAGCGGGGGCAACCTCATCACGAAGCCACCGCTCCACCGCCTCATCACGCTCCTGCAAAGCCCGAAGCCCCGCACGGACAACTTCACTGGCGGAAGCATAGGCACCAGAGGCAACCTTCGCATCGATGAAAGTTGCGTGTTCGGAAGGGAGGCTGATTGTGCGTTTCTCGATAGTGGACATAGATAATGCTCGTTGAGTATGATTTATTCATACCATGACTAAACATCCAATTCAAGAATGTTATGCACGATTATTCATAATCTCCTCCGCCACCAGTTCCTGCAGCGTCCAAAGGCTTTCATCATGGATGCCAAACTCTTCAAGCTTCGACACGGTCTGGTGCAGGTACTGCGCGCCGGAGCCCCAATGGCCGCAGGCCCGCGCCAGGATATGCGCTACCTGTTCCAGCGGCAGCGCCTTCACATAGTAATCGAGGTGCGCGGGGTGCGCATAAGAAGCCAGCGCGCGGATCGGGCCTCTGGCGGTTTGCACATCGATCCAGCGGATGCTTTCCAGCGCTTCGTGGCTGCCCACTTCGCGCTCCAGCAGGAGATAAAGTTGTGCCGCCAAATCCTGTTCCGACATGCGCAGCAGAACGCCCTCGCAGCGGCCACCCCTGTCAAGCGCCATCATCAGCCCGGGCTGTTCCGGTGAACCCCGCCAGCGCTCCAGATGCAGGCAGAAGGAACGGTGCCAGCCCTCAGCCACGCCGACCAGGCTTTCTTCTGTTGGAAATTCCGGTTTCCAGATAAGCGAGCCATAGGCAAAGAGCCAAAACGGACCCTCGGGCCTCTCGTTGAGGAGGCGTTCCACGGCCTTCTCGTAATCGGCATCGACAAAATAATCATACTTCGCCTCAGGTCCGGGATCGACAACGTCGCGGTGGCAAAGGGCAACAAGCTCCGGTGTGAGCGACAGCTTGCGGACATTTTTTGAAGTCCCTTCCATGTCTGTCCCGTTAGGGCGTCACTTCCACCCGCTTCACGCCCTTCGGTGCCGTCACACCTTTCCAGATCGCGTTGGCCTGGTGCACCGGCGCGTTGGGTTGCCGTGACACAAAATCGCCGTCGCCGGGTTTGGCGCGGATGTCGCCCTGTTCCCAGGCGACGCGGCCGCGTGAGAGAACCGTGCGCGGTGCGCCTTTGCATTCATAACCTTCGAAGACATTGTACTCGATGCGGCTCACCTGGTTCTTGGCGCTGATCTTTTTCGTGGCGGCCGGATCCCAGATCACGATGTCGGCATCCGAGCCCACGGCCACAGCACCCTTCCTGGGATACATATTCAAAATCCGCGCGATGTTCGCCGACGTCACCGCCACGAATTCTTCCTTGGTCAGCCGCCCGCTGTTCACCCCGGCATTCCACAACACCGGCATGCGGTCCTCAAGCCCGCCGGTGCCGTTGGGAATCATCGAGAAATTCTTGGCGCCCACCCGCTTCTGCTTAATCGTGAAGGAGCAATGGTCCGTGGCCACCACTGACAGCGAGCCCGACTGCAGCCCGGCCCACAAGGAATCCTGGTGGCTCTTGTTGCGGAACGGCGGCGACATCACCCGGCCCGCCGCATAGTCCCAATCCTTGTTCTGGTATTCTGAATCATCGAGCATCAGATGCTGGATCAGCGGCTCGCCATAAACCCGCTTGCCCGCCTGCCGTGCCCGCCTGATCGCCTCATGGGTCTGCTCGCAGGAGGTGTGCACCACGTAAAGCGGCGAACCCGCCATGTCGGCAATCATGATGGCCCGGTTGGTGGCCTCGCCTTCCACTTCGGGCGGGCGTGAATAGCTGTGGCCCTCCGGCCCCGTAATGCCGCGCGCCAGCAAATCCGCCTGCATGCGCGCCACCACATCACCGTTCTCCGCATGGACCAGCGGCAAAGCGCCGAGCTGGGCACAGCGTTTGAAACTGTTGTAGAGCTCGTCGTCATTCACCATCAGCGCGCCCTTGTAGGCCATGAAATGCTTGAAGGTGTTGATGCCGTAGGTCTTGACCACGGTTTCCATCTCGTCGTGAACCTGCGGGCTCCATGAGGTGACCGCCATGTGGAATGAATAATCGGTGGCGGCTTTTTCTGATTTATGCCGCCAGGCCTGATAGGCGGCGAGCATCGATTCACCTGGCGCCGGAATGCAAAAATCCACAATCATCGTCGTGCCGCCGGAAAGGGCGGCCTTGGTGCCCCATTCGAAATCATCCGCCGAGACATTGCCCATGAACATCAGTTCCATGTGGGTGTGCGGATCAATGCCGCCCGGCATCACATAGCAGCCGCCCGCGTCAATCGTCGTCGTGCCGGAGAGCTTGTCGCCGATCGCGACAATCCGGCCGCCGTCAATGAGCACATCGGCCCGCACCGAATGGTCATGATTGACAACCGTGCCGCCGCGAATGAGTGTGGACATTTTTCCCTCCGTACAAAGAATAAAAAAGGGGTGGCAAGTGCCACCCCTTCGCTATTTTCTTACATCGCCTTGGCGGCGTCC
>JBBQNU010000241.1:0-3401 GCA_038330285.1 Hyphomicrobiales bacterium
GGAATTATGGGAAAAGGCCCTTCTTCCGTCACTTTGTTGGGTGATCAGGTACAAGAGGCACGGCCTGTGTTATATGTCGAGTTTAGAAAGAATGGTGAGGCCGTTGATTCGGCCCCATGGTGGATTGGTGGAACGAAAGAGGCGTTTAAAAATGAAATTTCACAATAGCGGTTTTCGGTCTTTCAGTCTGGTGCTGGCAGGGGCCGTTTCGGCCACCGTGCTGTGGCATGTCTTTGGTTCGGCAATTGCCGCCTCCAATGCCGATACCTACAAGCAGCTCAATCTTTTCGGTGACGTGTTCGACCGGGTGCGCGCCGATTACGTTGAGGATCCCGATGTATCCAAGATGATTGAGGCCGCCATCAATGGCATGCTCGCCTCGCTCGATCCTCATTCCAGCTACATGGATGCCAAGCGTTTTGAAGACATGAGCGTCCAGACCAAGGGCGAATTCGGCGGCCTCGGCATTGAAGTCACCATGGAAAACGGCTTTGTGAAAGTCGTGGCCCCCATTGATGATACCCCTGCCGCCAAGGCCGGTATCATGGCCAATGACCTGATCACGAAAATCGATGGCGCGGATATTCAGGGCCTGACCCTGAATGAGGCTGTCGATAAAATGCGCGGCGGCGTCAACACCCCCATCACGCTCACCATCCAGCGCAAGGACCAGGCGGCCATGGATGTAAAGCTCATCCGCGACCGCATTCGCGTGCAGTCGGTGAAATCCAATCTCGAAGGCGCCGCTGATGACATCGGCTATGTGCGCATCAGCTCCTTCACCGAACAAACCCAGGAAGGCCTCGAAAAGGCTTTCACCAGCATGAAGACCAAGATGGGCGGCAAGGCCAAGGGCTATATCATCGATCTCCGGAACAATCCCGGCGGCCTTCTCGACCAGGCCATTTCCGTTTCCGACAGCTTCCTCGACAAGGGCGAAGTTGTCTCGACCCGCGGCCGCCACGCCGAGGAAACCCAGCGTTTCAGCGCCCAAAAGGGCGATATCTCGGATGGCAAGACCGTGGTCATCCTGATCAACGGCGGTTCGGCCTCGGCTTCTGAAATTGTCGCCGGTGCCCTGCAGGATCACAAGCGCGCCACCATCATCGGCACCCGGTCCTTCGGCAAGGGCTCGGTCCAGACCATTATTCCGCTGGGCAGCCAGGGGGCACTTCGCCTCACCACGGCGCGCTATTACACGCCTGCCGGCCGTTCCATTCAGGCCAAGGGCATTGATGCCGATATCCTGATTGAACAACCCCTGCCTCCGGAGCTTCAGGGCAAGAACGTTTCCACCGAAGGCGAAGCCAGCCTCAAGGGCCACCTCACCAATGAAGGCGGCGGCGATGAAGGCGGCGGTTCATCCGCCTATGTGCCCGAGGACAAGGCCAAGGACGTTCAGCTGAAAGCCGCCGTCGATTTCCTCCACGGCATCAAGGTAGTAAGCAACGTCAAGCCGGAAGAAACAAAAACCGACGGCACCCCGGAAACCAAGGCGAACTGAGCTTACAACCCCTGTCATCCCCGCACTTGTTGCGGGGACCCATTTTTCCACGCGCCCAAACAGCGGACAAATTGAACCATGGGTCGCCGGAATAAATCCGGCGATGACAAATTGGGGAATAGGATGTTTCTCTGTCCCTTTTCGTTTTACGGTTAATGAGACGTTAACGGTTGTCTCGCCACAGTCGGCTCCAAACGAATCGACTGGGTACACGAATTCCATGAGCCGTGATGAACTGCGACAGCCGCTGAGGAAACGGAGCCTGAACGAGCGCCTGTGGGCCAGGCGCCCCAGCCCGCTGCTGTCCACCTCGCTTCTCGCCGCAAGCGGCTTTGTCGCACTTTCGGTCTGGGCCATTCAGACCCCCCTTCCCTTTGCCGGGGAGCCCATCGTCACCGCCGCCATTCCAGCCGTAGAGGAGCTGAAGACTGCCTCCACCACCGCACCAGGGGAAGAGGTGGCGGCCGAAGAAACCCCTGCTGAAGACGAGGGCGTGGGCATCCAGATCGAGGCCCCGGTTGAGCAGGACAGCTACCAGACGGAAGCTTCCATCATCCTGTCGCCGCGGCGGCCCCTGAAGCCGGCTCCTGTTGCCGATCTCATTGAAATATCCACCATGGGCCAACTGCCCCGTGTGGGGTCGGGAAACAAGAAACCGTCCGATGTCTATGCCCGCAACACGCCCATGGGCGTTATCCATTCCGACCGTCCGAAGATTGCCATTCTGCTGGGCGGCATGGGCCTCAACGCCAAGCTCACCCAGCAGGCCATCAAGAACCTGCCAGGCGATGTAACTTTTGCCTTCGCCCCCTATGGCGAAAATCTGCAGTCCCAGGTGAACAAGGCCCGCGCCGACGGCCATGAGGTGCTCCTCCAGCTCCCCATGGAGCCCGTGGGCTATCCCGCCAACAACCCCGGGCCCAAAACCTTGCTCGCCAGCGTCAGTGCCGCAGAAAACATGGAAGCGCTCCATTGGCACATGAGCCGCTTCGCCGGCTACACCGGCATTACCAACTACATGGGCGGGCGCCTGCTCGCCTCGCCTGAAGCCCTGAAACCCGTAATGGCTGAAATGCGCAAGCGCGGCCTGGTGTATCTGGAAGACGCTTCAACCGCGCTCACGGTTTCAGAAACCGTGGCCGCCGAAACCAAGCTCCCCGAGCGCCGCGCCCAGGTGGTGATTGATTCCGATCCTAACCCCCAAAGCATTGCCGCAGCCCTTGATCTCCTCGAGGGCGAGGCAAAAGCCAATGGCTTTGCCATAGGCACCGGTTCCGGTCTAGAAGTCACTGTTGACGCTGTGAAGCTGTGGGCCGAGCAGCTGCAGGACAGGGGCATTCTGCTCGTGCCCGTCAGCGCCATCTTCAAGGGCCGTTTGGGTTAAGTGAGTTAATGAACGAAGCAAAAGTGATTACGGCCTACAGGCCCTGCGTTGGTGTTATGCTGCTCAATCCGCAAGGCCTTGTCTGGATCGGCCGGCGTTTTCAAAAGCAAAATGATGATGGCATCGGCCACTGGTGGCAAATGCCCCAGGGCGGCATCGACGGGAATGAGGATCCCGCCGCCGCAGCGCTCCGCGAACTGGAAGAAGAAACCGCGATACAATCCGCTGAAATCATTGCCGAGGCGCCGGGCTGGTATAATTACGACCTGCCTGAACACCTCATCGGCCAGTCCTGGAAGGGCAGGTACCGCGGCCAGACCCAAAAATGGTTTGCCGCGCGCTTTACCGGCGAGGACAGCGAAATCAACCTGGCGCCGCCCGGCCACAAGCAGGAATTCTACCAATGGCGCTGGGCTCCCATGAACGAGGTCGTCGACGCCATCGTGCCCTTCAAGAAACCCGTCTATGAACAAGTCATCGCGGCTTTCAGGCATCTCGGCCAGCCATGATCTC
>JBBQNU010000242.1:0-3389 GCA_038330285.1 Hyphomicrobiales bacterium
GCATTTGCCGGTGCAGGAAGGCGACTTCATCGAGAAGGGCGAATACCTGCTCGACGGCAATCCGGCGCCGCACGACATTCTGGCGATCAAGGGCGTGGAAGAGCTTGCTGCCTTCCTCGTCAATGAAATCCAGGAAGTCTACCGTTTGCAGGGCGTGTCTATCAACGACAAGCACATTGAAGTGATCGTGCGCCAGATGCTGCAGAAGGTTGAAATCACCGATGCGGGCGAATCCACCTGGCTGGTCGGCGAACAGGTTGACCATGTTGAAATGGACACCGAAAACGACAAGCTGATTGCCGATGGCCGCAAGCCTGCCACGGGTGTTCCGGTTCTGCTGGGCATCACCAAGGCGAGCTTGCAGACGCGGTCGTTCATCTCGGCGGCGTCCTTCCAGGAAACCACACGGGTTCTCACGGAAGCCGCGGTTCAGGGCAAGATCGATACGCTCGAGGGCCTCAAGGAAAACGTCATCGTTGGCCGCCTCATTCCGGCGGGCACGGGCGGCATGCTGGCGCGGCTGCGCCAGGTTGCCGACAAGCGCGATGGCCTCATTCTCGAGGAGCAGGCACGGGCGGAAGTGCTGCCAGCGGCGGAATAAAGGTCACTTATATCGCGGTGAAAAGGCCCGGTTTATCACCGGACCTTTTTCATTTTTGTTAGCCAGTGGAAAGAGTGAGGATGCCATTAGCGGCGGTGATCGCTGCCAACAATCCAAGCAACGCCAATACCCATTTCCGAAAGACAGCCGGATCAGCATTCTTGAAGCTCCGGGCACCGAGCCAGACTCCGGCGAGAAGGGCCGGCAGGAATGTCAGTGTGCGGAATAGTGAGTCGGTGGTCACGAGATTTTCGCGGGCGAGGAACACCAATCCGATGGCGTCGGTCAACAGGAAATAGGCCACAAGGGTTGCGCGGCCGACGATGTTTCCGGCGGGCGAGGCGAAATAGAACAGGATAACGGGCGGGCCACCTATGCCAAAGGCCCCGTTAGCAACGCCTGCTGCCAGACCGGCGCTAGTGCTGGCTATATTTCCCGGCATTGTTTTTAGGGCGAACCCACTCCATAGCAGGCAAGTGACCAAGAACACGAACAGGCCCAAGGCGATTTGCATGGGGGCGGACGGAATGCTGATCAGAAACGTCAGCCCAATGGGTGTGCCTATTCCTGTGCCGATGACTAAGGGAATAAGGGAGCGCCAGTGTATGTCGCGCCAGAGGCCGGGCAGAAGGTGAATGCTTGCGGCAATTTCCAGAAGGAAAATTGAAGGAATGATTATGGCGGGCGCGTACAGGAGCGACAGGGCGGTGATGGCGAGAAGCGAAAATCCGAAGCCGGAATAACCCCGCACGATTGCGGCAAGGAAAACGATTGCAATGGCCGCTGTGAGAGACACTTTCAGTAGCCGGAGAATACCCGATCCAGGGCATGCTCCACTTGGGCCACGTCGTTTTCCTGAATGCACATCGGCGGCACCATGCGCAGTATGTTCTTGTCGGCGCCGGACTTGCTCATGACCAGGCCATGTTCGCGGGTTTTTTCGAAGATGTCGGCGGTCACCGCCGCTGCAGGCGTTTTTGATTTGCGGTCCGTTACCAGTTCGATGGCCAGCATGAGGCCGTGGCTGCGCACTTCGCCAATGACTTCATGTTTCTGGTGGAGGCGGTCCAGCACCTTGCGCAGTTGGTCTCCAACCTTCTTGGAATTTGCCTGCAGGCCTTCCTCGTCGATAACCTGCAGAACGGCACGGCCGGCGGCGCAGGAGGTGGGGCTTGCGCCATAGGTATGGAAGGAGAATTTTCCTGCGAGCGCGTCGGCCACATGGCGCTGGGCGACAACGGCGGCCAGTGGAAAGCCATTGCCGATGCCTTTGGCCATGACGACGATTTCGGGAACGATGCCATGGGCTTCGAATCCCCAGAAATTGTCGCCAGTACGGCCAAAGCCTGATTGGACTTCGTCTATGATCATCAGCCCGCCACGTTCGCGCACCTTGGCAGCGGCGGCAGTCAGATAGCCATCAGGGGTTTCCACAACGCCGCCATAGCCCTGGATGGGCTCCACAATGAAGCCCGCGAGTTTTCCCGAGGTTGAGTATTGGATGGTGCGGTCAATTTCCGCCAGGTAGGCGTCCGTGTCATCGCCGAATATTCCCCGGTAGGGATCGGGATTGGCCACGTGATGAATTCCGGTGAGGAGAGGGATGTTGTGGCGGAAGCCGCTGATGCCGGTGAGCGACTGAGCCCCGATAGTGGCGCCGTGATAGGCATTGCGCAGCGCCAGCATGTCAATGTTGCCGGTGAACTGCTGGGCCATGACGAGGGCGAGATCGACGGCTTCGGTGCCGCTGTTGGTAAAATGCACCACCCAGTCGTGGCCCTTGGGCATGTGGGCGGCGAGCTCTTCGGCAAAATGGGCAGGCACCGGATGGTAAAACATGGTGGTGCAGTGCTGGAGCTGTTCAATCTGCTCCCTCACCGCGGCCGTAACCGTGGGGTGGTTGTGGCCAACCGAAACACACACGTTCATGCCCAGGAGATCGAGATATTTCTTGCCGGTTTCATCCCAAAGATACTGGCGGTCGCCTTTGGCGAAGATGAGAGGGGTCTTGTACGGCACAAAGGCGCGCTGGGAAGCGGCGTAGTATTTTTCGCGCCGGGCTACGATTGATGCTGTTGACCAATCCGTGTTGAGCTTTGCCATGATCTGCCTCCCGTGCCTGGCCTGCCACAGTAGTCAGCCAAGGGCGGAGGCACTAGTTCCAGAGGACACTTAACGCTGGGCCATGCCTGGCCGGATACGGTTTATTAAGCCAAAGAGGCCGGGACCCATCTTTCCACCCGACTACGCTGAACTGATTGAAATTCGCGTGATGAAAGCTGGATCCCGACATCCAGCCAAAGCAAAGCTGGCGCCTAACTTTGACGTGGTAAACTCATAGGGTTTAAAGGCTGTTGGGGCTGTCTAGTGGGTGACCGCGGCCAGGGCATGCGAGTTGTCAGGCTCGATCAGGCCAATCAGGGCACCGGTCGAATCGGTCACCACTGCAAGCTTTCCCACACCTGGCACACGCGTATTGGGCCGCATAACCTCACCGCCGGCCTTGGCTGTGTCGTTCTCGGCCTTGTTGATATCGCCCACTGACATGTAGGTCATCCAGTGCGAGGGGACCCCCGAATAGTCCGGTGCGGTCAATTCAAAGATGCCGCCCACGGGCTTTCCATCCTTGCGTGCAATCCAATAGGCCGCGCCATCGGGAAGCGGGGATGCTTCAAATTGCCAACCCAGGGTGCGGCCATAAAAGGCGAGCGCAATTTCCGGTTCCCAGGTGTTGAGTTCGTGCCACCAGTTTCGTTGCGGCATGGTCATTGTGAGATTCTCCCTCTCG
>JBBQNU010000243.1:0-3380 GCA_038330285.1 Hyphomicrobiales bacterium
GCCAGTGTGATGCCCGAATGCATGACCGCAATATAAAGTCCCTCACGGTTTTGCGGGCGGCCAATCATGGGGAAGCCATCCGCAGGCGTTGGCCTGAATCCCACCGTGTGAAAATCCAACTCCACCTGGTCCGCCCCCACAACCATGTCCTGCACTTTCTGATAGAGCGCCGCAGCCGCACCGCGCGGATTGTCGGCCGGGTCAGCACCGGCAAAATCGGCTCCGGCCAC
This sequence comes from Hyphomicrobiales bacterium, assembly GCA_038330285.1. GTDB lineage: Bacteria > Pseudomonadota > Alphaproteobacteria > Rhizobiales > Aestuariivirgaceae > Aestuariivirga. Next base: position 231 of record JBBQNU010000243.1, read on the forward strand.
AAGCCGCCCCTCGGAAGTTTGCCGGACATGCACTTCAGGTGTTTGCAGAAGCGTATGCAGAATCTCGCCCGTCGGTTTCGAATGAACCAGCAGCCCCGCCGGTGCGCCAATATCATAGGACAGGCCGATGCTGCCCAGCAGCGTGGCGGCCCCGGCGCCAGCGGCGATCACCACCTCATCCGCATGCAGCACGCCGTCATTGATGCAAACGCCGGTAATGCGGCCATTCTTTTCTTCCAGCCATCTAACCGGGCTGTTGCGCAAGACCGTGACCCCCATGGCCTCGGCTCCCGCAAGAAAGGCCGCAGCCGCAGCAAGGGGCTCCACTTTCCCCTCCTCGGCCACATGCAAGGCAAAGTCCGGCGGCTGCTTGATGTTGGGCTCAATGCGTAAAGCGCCCGCCCGGTCAACCCGGCGAATGCCATAACCCCACGCGATATGCTCTACCGCATAGGCTTCAAGCTTGTCCGGCGGCAAATCCCAGGTCAGCCCGCCGCACCAGGTGACGTCCAGTCCCGGCACCTCCCGGTCAATGCGCCGCCATTCCGCCATCGAGCGGGTGCGCAAGCGAAAATACACTTCCGGATTGCCCCAGCTGGCATTGATCCAGGCCCAGGAATTGCGCGTCGCCACACCACCGGGCTCGCCTGCCTCAATCACCGTGACGTCCGCCCCGTCCTTGGCCAAATGCCACGCAATGGAGGCTCCAATGATGCCTGCTCCGACGACAATGATCCGCTTCATTGAGAGGGTTGTCCCCGTGCCTGTTGTTCAGCTGCAATGCGCTTGATTACGCCGGCTTGCCGCGCCAGTTCATTGTCCGGCATCGCTTCATAGCACGGCACAACGATCAGATCGTGCATCATGCCCGCTGCCATTGCTGGTTCCAGATTGGGCCGGTCCCCCGGCGCCGTAATGTATTGCGACCGCGGCAGGCCGCCGACATCGAAACCCTCCTCCCGCAAGCCGTTCAGGAATGCATCGGGCTTTTCCGTAACAATGGTGAAGAGCCAATAATCATGATGTTGCGCCGTTTGGCCCGGAAGAGCCGCCGTTCCCTTCAGCAGTTGGGCGAGATACTGGCCCTTCTGGGTGCGAAGTGAAATATTGTCCTCCGACAGTTGCCGCATGCGCCGGTTCATCATCCACACGAGCGATGCCGAAGGTTGGTAGTGGAGGCCACCCTTCTGCTTCAACGGGGCCACATCGCGAACCTTGTCGGCAAGCTCCTCTTCATAATTTCGTCCGCGCTTCTTGTAATAGCGGTAGACAAAACCAAGGATGCGCGGCGACGACACAATCTTGAGTCCCGCCGCCGAGACAAGACGCTTCAACTGCTTCTTGTCGGACTGGAGGGGATAGGCTTCTTGCAGCTTCCGCATGCGGGCCAGCAGTGCCGGCTCTTTCACCCGCAGCAACGCGCCACCCAGCGCGGTTGCCGTCTTGATCGGCCCAAAGGAAAACATCACCACATCGGCCTCGGCCGCACCCGCATAGGAGCGGCCATTAAAGGCCTGGGCGCAGTCTTCAACAGCCACAAGCCCGCGCGCCTTGGCCAGCTTGAAAATCTTGTCCAACTCGCTTCGCGTTCCGAAGAGATGTGCCGCGATGAAGACTTTCGATCGCGGGGTGATTGCCGCCTCAAGCAACTTCGCCGACGGCGACATGTCGTCAAAGCCGATATCCACTGGCACCGGCACCAATCCCAGTTCAGTAACGATCTTCACCATGCCCTTTACGTTGACCGCCGAGAAAATCACTTCATCACCCGGCTTCAGGTCCAGGGACCTGAGCAGCAGTTCAAAACCGGTGCGCACCGAATAGGCCGCCATCCAGCTTCCGTCACCTGAAAAAAAGCCTTCTGCCTTCTTCAATTCGGCGTCGCGCTGCGGGGGGACCAAGCCACGCAACGCTCCCAGCAACAGGTCATTCCAACCTATCTTCATCTGCGTCCGGACCCACATGGGAGAAATCCTTATTCCTGACTGAGTTAGCTGCAAAAAATGCTTTTGACCAGTCAGGGCAGGCATGGTTTCCCGCTGCGGTTGAGCCCGGCGGGATATTCATGTATATTGACATGCCGATGGCATACGCAGCTAACAGCCCTCCCAGGACACTGCGGCAGCGCTTCAAGCGCGCGCGGCGCAAGCGCATCAAGAATTCTGGCAAGAATTTGATTCGGGGGTTGGCCAATTTCCTTGGCCGTCAATCCCTGGTGGGCGATGCGCCGGTGCTGGACTCAAAGCATTTCCCGTTCCTGAAAACTTTCACCGATGACTGGCAGGCAATCAAGTCCGAAGTGATGGAAATCCTGAAACACCGGGAAGAGATCCCCCTCTTTCAGGATGTCTCCGTCGACCAGATGAAGATTTCCAAAGGCAACAACTGGCGCACCTTCATCCTCTTCGGCTTCGGCGAGAAGCTGGAGAAAAACTGCAAACAGGCGCCGGTCACCACGCGCCTCCTTGAGGCTATCCCCAACCTGGAAACCGCCTGGTTCTCAATTCTGGGTCCGGGCTATCACATTCCCGCCCATCGTGGCGTCAGCAAGGGAATCCTGCGCGCTCACCTGGGATTGATCATCCCCAAAGAAGCGGAAAAATGCCGTATGCGCGTGGGCCACACCATCAATGTCTGGCGCCCCGGTGAAATCTTTGTGTTCGACGATACCTACGATCACGAAGTCTGGAATGATACAACGGAAGAGCGCGTGATCCTGCTCTTTGATTTCGACCGGCCCATGCGGTTCTGGGGTCGTCTGGTAAACCGGACTTTCGTCCACTTGCTCAAGCTCACGGCCTATTTCCAGGAACCGAAAAAGAAGATGGTCACCTTTGAAGACCGCTTCGAAGCCGCCACCCGCCGCGCCAACGAGAACCTCGAAAAGCTCTCCGACGACGACTAGAGCCTGATCATCTTTATATGCAGCGATGGCCTCTATTTTTCCTCGCCCCGTAGGGGAGAGGAAGGGGCCCAACACGCAAGTGTTGGGAAGGTGAGGGGGAGCAGGTCTCGCAATTGAATCAGCTGATCCCCCTCATCCTCCCACCGCGTTCCGCGGCGGGCCCCGCCTTCTCCCCGACGGGGAGAAGGAAAGCAGGGGAATTTCGCTTCAAGCAGAGTTGATCGCGCTCTAGATCTTGGTGTTCT
>JBBQNU010000244.1:0-3378 GCA_038330285.1 Hyphomicrobiales bacterium
GCCCGCCACTTCGAAGACGAAAATTGAATTGCCGTCGGGCACGCGGCCAAGCGTGCCGCCCTTGATGTCGGTGGTGACATTGCGGATATGAACGTCGCCAAAGCTAACATCATGCCGGGCCGGGCTGCCATCCTCGTTCCAGCCGCGCAGCACGTTCTTGATCGCGGGATCGGGGGTTGGCGTGTAGTGCGAGCGGTGGGCGCGGTTCATGGTGATCACGTCCGGCACCACGCCGCCGGCGGTCCCTGAAAAATCGGTGGCGATGCGAAGGCCGCCGGAGCTTTCAATAAGGAAGGTGGAATGGCCGATAAAGGTAAGCTGCACCTGGCTTTCAGTGAGGGCGGCGGGAACAAGCTTGGCGAACTGCACACGGGCGGGGCCCTGCGCGATAGCGAGGCAGTCGCTCGACAGGGTTTGGGCATTTCCAATTGTGGAAAGCTGGGAAATCGCAAAACAGAACGCGGCAAGAAACCTCAATGGCATCGGCAGCTCCCCGGCAATGGAAGATCAGAACCTATAGCGCGCTTCCATTATGGCAGAAATTTAAATGGTGAGATGGCTGCTCACGGAAAAGTGTTGACTAGCCAATCACGCAGTTGAAGCTCACGCTGATGCGGTCTTCTTTTGCGCGGTTCATCGGCACTTCGTGGCGGAGCCAGCTTTCCCAGAGCATGAGGGTGCCGGCCTTTGGCGTGCGGCTCTCATAGACGCTGGTTTTGCGCGGCGGGGCTGCCATCATCATGGCGTGGCGCGGATCTTCGAAGACGATGGGACTGGCGCCTTCCGGGGCCGTCACATAATAGGTGCCGCTCAGAACCGCGTTGGTGTGGATGTGCGAGGTGTGCGAGCCGCCTTGCGGCAGGACATTCACCCAGAGGGAATCGCAGACAGGCTTCTGCCCACGCAAATTCCATTGCAGTGATTTGGCAAATTCCGCCGCGTGGGCGTGGATGATTTTTTCCAGCCGGGCAAAGGGCTTTGAACGCCGGCTGAGGTCGTCAATCGAGGCATAAGAAGTGTACCCCGCATAGCCGTGTTTCTCGCACCAGCGCCGGCCCTTGGCATCGTGCTGGCTGAGCGAAAGGGCGGCATCCTCCAAATCAATGTTGAGGCGCTGGGCATCGGCCACCTCGGCCCGGTAAACCAGGGTGGGAAACAGGCTTTCCACGGAGCTTTTCATGGCTGTCCCTTAATCAGCTTGTCCCCTGCTGACAAGGGCTGGCGATAGTGGCAGTCTGGGAATCGAACAGGCGGACAATGGAGTGGTAATGAACTGGGTGAAGGCAGGATTTGTTGTGGTTGTGGCGTCAGTTTTCATGGCGAACGTGGCTGAAGCTGCCAAATGCAGCAGCACGGGCGGCGGATTTGAAGCGTGGAAAAAAAGTTTTGCAGTTGAGGCAAAAGCCAAGGGAGTGAAGCCCAAGGCGATCTCCGCTCTCATGGGCACCAGCTATTCAAACGGCACCATCCGGGCCGACCGGGGCCAGCACAGTTTCAAGCTGTCGCTTAATGCCTTCATGGCAAAGCGCGGCGCCGCCGGGATTATCGCCCGGGGCCGTTCTCTGAAAAACGCCAATGCGGGCCTCTTTGCAGCGCTTGAAAAACGCTACGGGGTTCCCCCCGGCCCGCTGCTTGCTATCTGGGGCATGGAAACAGGTTTTGGCGGTTTTCTGGGCAACCAGAACACCCTGTCAGCCGTGGCAACGCTCGCCTATGACTGCCGCCGCACCGCGTTTTTCACCGAACAGCTCTATGCAGCACTGAAGCTTGTCGAGCGCGGCACGATCTCCGCCTCGTCCAAGGGGGCCATGCATGGCGAAGTCGGGCAGACGCAATTCCTGCCCAAGAACATTCTGCTCTATGGGGCCGATGGCGATGGCAACGGTGCGGTCAATCTCAATTCCAAGGCTGACGCGCTGGCTTCGACGGCGAAATTTCTCGCCGGGCATGGCTGGTCAGCCGGTGATGGTTACCAACCGGGGCAGGGCAATTTCGGCGCCATACAAGGCTGGAACGCGGCCTCGGTTTATCAAAAAGCCATTGCCATCATGGGCAAGAAGATTGATGGGCCGTGAGGACGCTTGACATTTTGGTATATACCAATTATGTTTTTATATATACGGAGAATGATCATGACTTTCTATGTGAAAGATCCGGCAACTGACAAAGCAGTTCGCAGGCTTGCCAAACTAAAGGGCAAGACGCTGACCGAGACGATTCGCGAGGCGGTAGAGCTTTCCCTTGCCGAGCAAACCCGTGAAAAAAAGCTCACGTTTCTTGAGCGCATAAAACCCATACAAGACCGGATTGCCGCCCGGGGCAAAACTGGGCTGGAAGCGGATAAGGCGTTTTACGACGAGTTGAGCGGCCAGTGAAAGTATTTGTCGACTCTTCAGCGTTGGTGGCCATGCTGACCCGCGAAGAAGATGCCGAAATCGTTGCCGGTAAACTGGTCAAGTTTGAATCGGCCTTGATATCGCCAATCGTGATTTTTGAATCCGCACTTGCCATCTCGCGGAAAGGCAATTCAACACTTATTGAAGCTCAAGACGACGTTGCTGACTTTGTCAATTCCGAAAAAATTGCAGTTGTTGAGATTTCAGAAGATACTTCCAACTTGGCCTTGATTGCTTTCGACAGGTTCGGCAAGGGCAGGCACAAGGCCGCCCTTAATATGGGGGACTGCTTTTCATACGCCTGTGCGCGCCAGCATCATGTGCCCCTGCTGTTCAAAGGCAATGATTTCATTCATACCGACATTCGTATTGCTTGAGGAACCTCATGACTTCGAAATCCAATCTTGTGATCAATCCGCAGCGGCTGTGGGACAGCCTTATGGACACGGCGAAGTTTGGCGGCACGGCAAAGGGCGGCATCAAGCGGCTGACGGTTTCCGATGAGGACAAGCGGGTGCGCGACTGGTTCACGGCGCAGTGCGAAGCGCTGGGCTGTGTCGTGAAGGTTGACAGCGTTGGCAACATGTTTGCAACGCGGCCGGCTAAGCGCAAGGATTTGCTGCCGATTGCGCTGGGCTCGCATCTCGATACGCAGCCCACGGGCGGCAAGTTTGATGGCGTGCTGGGAGTGCTCGGCGCTTTGGAGGCGCTGCGCACGCTGGTGGACATGGGCTATGAAAGCAATGCGCCGTTGATGATCGTGAACTGGACCAATGAGGAAGGTTCGCGGTTTGCGCCGGCCATGCTGTGCTCAGGCGTTTATGCGGGCGTATTCACGCCCGAGTTTGCCTATTCGCGGGAAGACCGCGACGGCATCAAGCTTGGCGATGAATTGAAGCGCATTGGCTATCTCGGCTCCGAGCCTGTTGGCTCACACAAGTTTCAGGCGATGTTTGAGCTTCATATTGAGCAGGGGCCCATT
>JBBQNU010000245.1:0-3355 GCA_038330285.1 Hyphomicrobiales bacterium
TTGCGGCACCCACGATCAAGGCAGCAACCGTGATCGAATTGTTGGCGTCGTCCATCCAGAGCATCTGCTGGGCATACTGCGGATCCCACATCACTTCCCAGGATTCAGGCGGCGTCGGGAAGGCCTCGGTATCATAGACGAGGGGCAGGGAGCCCCAGGCAAAGGGCATGCCGTAGCGGTCATCGCCCCGCATGACCGATTTCACGGAAGCAAATTCCGGCGCCATGTTCTTGAAGTTTGGAATCTTCGCCATGTCGAAGGGCTGGATAAGCTTGGCATCAACATAGCGCGGGAACAGCGAGGTGTCGAAAGACACGAGATCGAAATCCGCGCCTTGCGAGCCCTGCATCTTGGCGAACATTTCATCGGCGGAGCCGGAATAAACAATGTTCACGGTGGCGCCGGTGGCTTGCTTGAAGCCATCCAGCCATTCCGGTTCGGCGTAGCCTTCCCAGGTCAGCATCCGGAGTTCCCGGCCGGCGGCGCGGATGATGGCAGGGGCGCCAAGGGTGGCAGCCACGGTGACAGCGGAGCCAACCAGAAGATTCCTGCGGTTAAGTCTTGTTAATTTGGTCATGAGCTTCCTCCTTTATGTGCCGGTCCGCGGGGCGCGGCCCAAGCTGTTATCTCTCATTCTTTGCAAGCCTGACTTCATGCGTTCAAGTCTTGTCGTTGAAGCGCAGAACCATGCGGTTCACGCTTCCAGTTTCAACAAGGGCGATTGCCTCGTTGATCCGTTCAAATGGCCAAACCTCTGAGACCAGCGCTTCAAGGTTCAGCATCCCGTGCTTGACCAGCCGCAGGACTTTTGGAAAATCAATCATCGGGCGCGTTGAGCCGTAGCTTGAACCGATGACGCGGTTTTCATCCTGGGCGATCCAGTAGGGCGGAAAGCCGGCCATGGCATTTTCCGTGGGCTGGCCAATGAGCACGGTGGTTCCGGCGCGCCTGGTGGCCTTGTAGCAAAGCTCGGCGATTTCGGTGCGGCCGGTTGCCTCGAAGGTGAAATCGGCGCCGTCGCCGGTGATTTCGCGCACCGCCGCCACGGGATCGCCGCTTGAGGCGTCAACGAAATGCGTGGCACCAAAGCGCCGGGCCTCGGCTTCCTTGTCGGCCCTTACATCCACCGCCACGATGGGCAGGGCATTGCAGAGCTTTGCGCCCTGCACGACGCTGAGGCCCACGCCGCCGCAACCGAAAACAGCAACACTATCGCCGGGCCTGACCTCGGCTGTGTTCAGTGCCGCGCCAATTCCTGCAAGGGCGCCGCATCCCAGCAGGCAAGCCTGTTCCGATGATGTCTCCTGGTCGATCTTGATGGCGCCGTTGCTTGGCACCACGGTGTATTCGCAAAAGGATGAGACGAGGCTGAGATGATGGATGGGCTTGCCATTCTCTTCGAAGAAACGCGTGGTGTTGTCCCACATGGTGCCAAGTGCGGCGGCACGGGCCACTTCCTCGCACAACACACTGCGGCCTATCACACAGAAGCGGCACTGGCCGCAGGAAGGCGTGAAGGTGAGGACAACTTTTTCGCCGATCCGGTTTTTTGACACACCAGCGCCCACGGACTCAATGACTCCGCAAGCTTCGTGCCCAAGGATGACCGGCTTCGGGTGAACCCACACACCGCGAAGATAATGAATATCGCTCCGGCAAATTCCGGTTGTTTCGATCTTGACGCGCACTTCCATTTCATGGGGATCATCGATCATCACGTGGCGCAGGTTCAGCACGTCGCCTTCGCCCGGTTCATCGCAGATCGCTGCCAGTATTTTCAGTTTGGCCATCGCGGCTTTCCTCAGATCATTGTCATGCCGCCATCGACCGGCAGCACGACGCCGGTGATGAAGGCAGCCTGGTCGGAGGCGAGAAAGAGGGCGGTGCCCGCCACTTCCGAAGGGGTTGCATAACGGCCGATGGGATGAAGCCCGGCTAAAATTTTCATGCCGCTTGCTTCGCCGCCCTCCATGCCCGAGGCATAGCCGCGGGTGAGCGGCGTATCGATTACGCCGGGCGCAATGGCATTGGCGCGGAGGCCGGCCTTGGCATAGTCAGCCGCGATGCAGCGGGCAAGATGATGAAGCCCGGCCTTGGCGACGTTATAGGCAACGTCTCCTTCCCAGGCTACGAGCCCTGCAACAGAGCCGATAAAAGTCACGGAGGGTTTCGTGCCTTTCAGTAAGGCCGGCACAAGTTTCTTTGAAAGACGGAATGCAGCGGTCAGATGTAGCGCCAGCATGCGGTCCCATGTGTCGTCGGGGGTTTCGTGAGTAGGGGCTGTCTGGGTCACATCAATCCCGGCGCAGTGCACGAAGATATCGAGTCCGCCCAAGGCACTGATGACCTGGTCTGCGGCGCGGTCCGTTGCGGCGCGGTCATGCAAGTCAGCTTGGATCACGACAACGCGCTGGCCGTCGGTTGCCAAGCGTTTTGCAGCGGCTGCTGCTTGGTCCGAATGGCGCGATGCGCCAATGGCCACGTGGGCGCCTTCTTTCACGAAGGTTTCGACAATGGCGGCACCAATGCCGCTTGATCCACCCGTGACATAGGCGCGCCTGCCCGCCAGCAATCCCGTCATTTCCTGCTCCCTGCAATCCGGCGAATTGAACTCTCTCGCTCGTTGTGCTAATTGTATACAATTATATGAGTTAGGCAAGTGGCAAGAATGCGGTAGAAAGCCTCATGACAAAAGTCGAATCGCTCCCTTTGTTGTTTCCGCCGCCGTTGCGCATGGCCCGGATGGCGAGCCTGTCGGAACAGGCGGCGGACGCCATTGTCACGGGGATTTCCGCCGGGGCGTTGAAACCGGGGCAGCGGCTTTACGAGACGGAACTTGCCAGCCTGCTCAGCATCAGCCGGGTGCCGCTGCGAGAAGCCCTCAAGATTCTCGAATCGCAAGGTATTGTGGAAAGCATTCCGCACCGGGGCACGCATATCGCGAGTTTTGATGACCAGCGGGTGAACCAGATTTGCGAATCGCGCATTGCCCTTGAACAGATCGCGCTCTCCACCGCCGCACCCATTTATCAATCGGATCCAAGCCTGTTTGCAGAACTGGACCGGATCATCGCTTCGATGGAGCTGTCAGCCGAGCGCCTGGAATGGATCGAAGTGAGCAAGGCCGATCTCAGTTTCCACCGGGAAATCTGCCGGGTCTCGGGAAATGAAATCGTGCAGATCCTGTGGGAGACGTTGGCGCGCCACGTATTCATAATTTTCGGCCATGAGATCCGCGACGAGCGCGATGCCGAGGTCATGGCGCCGCAGCACCGCCGTATACGTGATCTTCTCGCCGCCGGCGACGTGCAGGCTTTGCGCAAAGAAATCGAGTGGCATATTCTGCGGGCCCGCC
>JBBQNU010000246.1:0-3279 GCA_038330285.1 Hyphomicrobiales bacterium
AGGTGCGTCTGCGCTTTATGAGGTCGCGGAATTGAGGCGCTGGCAGGACGCGTAGCCATGATCGCCAAATCCTAATGCACATTCGACAATCTGACCAATGAAAACAACAGTGATCTAGGCACCGATTTTAAACTCCCTCCAAAATTCCCTTAATGTCAGCCAGTCGGAAGGGCTTTGTGAGCACGCCTATGAGTTATAGATTCAGCATCATAGCCAATTTTCTGCTTTGTAAAGCCCCTCCTCTTTGGCACTCTTAAGCACAATCGCGGACTTAACATGCTCACGGGCCAGCTGCTCCAGGATTTTAAACCCGCTCACCCGAGGCGTTAGAACATCAATGAAAACGACGTTACTGTCTCTGAGCTCGCAGTTAAGGCCTGACCTTAAGTCCGGGAAAACCATTGGCTCATATCCCAAACTGCCAACCATTTCTGCCAAAATAGCGGACAGAACCGCCTCATCGTCAATGATGACGACTCGGCGCACACGCTGCTGCTCTGTCACGGAACTGGTCCTTTTATGATTTCGGTTAGGCGTGATGAGCTCGCCCCTTACCTCTAACTGGATCCGCCAATTGACTCACCCGTAGAAAGATGACCCACTCTATTCTTATCGCGTAACGGTGAAGGGCGTTGCCATCCCCAGTTCATAATGGGCCTTGTGATTGCACAGCAGGACATAGTCGCCGGCAGCAAGCTTCACCTTTAGGATGCAGGAGTCGCTTGGCTTCAGGCCCCCGACTTCACCCATAGACTTGAACTTGTTTTCGTCAATGCGGTGAGTCTTGGTATCGGCCGCAATCTGTTGGCCCTTTTTCTGCAGTTTGACGAGTACATCCTCATGATCCGTGCCGATGGCATCGTTTTTGACATCGAACTCGATCATACCCGCCTTGACGCTGGGCGTATCAACGACAATCTTCATAGGCTGGTCAGCTTCTCCATCAAGCGAAACATGGACCTTGGTTATCGGAGCAGAGGCAAATACCGGTGCGATGCCAATCGTGGCGCAGAGTGCCCGTGTTGTGATGCTGGCTTTCGAAAACACGTTCATGGTTATAATCCTTTTTTGAAAGTTGGCGATGGAAACGAATCTGCCAAGATACCTTCCCAACGGGGGAGGTATGTTTTTCAGCGCTGTCGGAATGAAGGCGGTCAGATTACAATTTTGTGTTCTCCAGGAATTATCGAAATTTGATTTTGGACTTGCATCTGTGCGTTCCGTGGCCAAGGGTCGATCGGAAGCTAGTGCGAGAATTTGTTCCAACGAATCAAAAACTAGATAATTGCCCCAACAACTTGCTTTAGCTCTGCAGTGGGTGTGCCGCCTACAACTGGGTATACTTACAATTTCGTAAGTTAGCAGAAAGGATGGGGCCGGGATTCAACTGCTAGGATAACTATCTGAAAAATTCTATTGCTTCACTCATTTATGGGTAACAGGCAGCAGCAAAGAAAAATCGAATGGTGATCAAATTTATGGTAAGACCTTCCACCGAAATCAAAGCTGAAAGCCTGCCAGTATCTGAATTAAAACACTCACCGCTGCTTAAAGTCTCATTGTCAGATAGACGGGTTGGAATGAAATTGCTCCTAATAGAAGACGACGAACGCATGGCGGAATTCATTCTGCGTGGCCTCAAGGAGCATGGCCATGTGGCGGAACATGCTGCGAATGGCAAGGATGGCTTGTTTCTTGCGGCCAGCGAGAAGTATGACGCGGTAATTGCAGACCGCATGCTGCCGGGACTGGACGGCCTCAGCATCGTGAAAATGCTTCGCGCAACTGGTAATCATGTGCCCACGCTGTTTCTGACAACAATGTGCGGCATTGACGACCGCGTTGAAGGATTGGAAGCAGGCGCTGACGATTATCTCGTAAAGCCGTTTGCATTTGCGGAACTGCTGGCCAGGCTTGGCGCGCTCATGCGGCGCCCGCCGGTCAATGATGTCAAAACAACGCTGCGAGTCGGCGAGCTGGAGATTGACCTTTTGAAGCGCATTGTGACACGCGCGGGCAAGGTCGTCGATCTTCAGCCGCAGGAATTCAAACTTCTGGAATATCTCATGCGCAGCGAAGGGCGCGTTGTGACGCGCACCATGCTGCTTGAGAATGTCTGGGATTTTCACTTCGACCCGCAAACCAGCGTTGTCGAAACCCATATCAGCCGCCTGCGGGCAAAGATCGACAAGGGGTTTGGCACGGAAATGCTGAAGACAATGCGCGGCGTGGGATACTCCCTCCGTGCTTAGCAAGCGGCTCTTCAAGACAGCCAGCTTTCAACTGACCGTATTCTTCAGCCTAATTTTTGCATTTTGTTTCATGTCGCTTCTGGTTATCACCTATTTGACCACCACCACCGCGCTTCGGGGCCAGATGCAAACGGAAATCCTATCGCAGCTCAATGTGATGGCAATTGAAGCAAAGTCCGATGGCATCCAGACAATTATCCAGGACATCAATGAACGGCCCGCGCCATCAGGCCGAATAACTGAATATTATTACTTAAGTGACGGCAATGGCAATAAACTGGCTGGAAACTTGGACGGAATTTCCTTGCGGGTTGGATGGCGGGAATCCGGACTGAGCGACTCCATGTTGGCAAAAACTGACAACCAGGCTGATGATGACCACCAGGTCTGGGGGCAAGGAGTCTATCTATTCGATGGGTCATTCCTGCTTGTTGGGCAAGACGCGTTTCGCATCCTGTCCGCCCAGGAGTCCATCATCAATTCGTTTGCCTGGTCCGCCGTCATAGCGATTTTGCTTGCGGCACTGGCGGGCCTTGTAGTTAGTCGCGGGTTCCTTCACCGCATTGACAATATCAACAATACCAGTCTCGCAATCATCGATGGCCGGTTGAAGGAAAGGATACCCGTCCGAGGCACGTCGGATGAAATCGACCGGCTGTCGGCCAACCTGAACCGCCTTTTCGACAACAACCAGTCGCTTCTGGAAAGCCTCAAGCAGGTCAGCGCCAATATCGCCCATGACCTGAGAACGCCCCTCAGCCGCCTGCGCCAGGGCCTGGAGGAAGCAAGGTCGAAAACCGGCGACAGCAAAGCCTATGCGGCAGCCATAGATTCTGCCATCATCGAATCCGACCAGCTTTTGGCAACGTTTGCCGCGCTGCTGCGCATAGCCCAAATTGAGTCGGGATCACGGAAAGCCGGGTTCAAGACGACCAGCCTCACCAGCATTTTTGAACGTGTCGCAAGCGCTTACCGGGCCGTGGCAGAAGATCAAGGTAAGGAGCTGGCCACCACGCTGGAACCGGAT
>JBBQNU010000247.1:0-3247 GCA_038330285.1 Hyphomicrobiales bacterium
TAGACCTGCTCCTTCTTCCAAAGCCAGAGGCCTTCGAGAACGGCGAGATAGCTGGCAAGCCCGATGGAGAAGGCGGGGAAGATGATGTGGAACGACACGGTGAATGCAAACTGCATCCGGGCGAGCGTCAGTGCATCGAAGTCGGAAAACATTCAACACCTCAGCGCGGGATTATACCCGATCAGGCCGCCAGTTTCACCAAATTCTGCATGATCTGCCGTGTGCCCTTAAGCCGCTCTTCCGGGGTCTTCCAGGTGCGCAGGATGACCAGCTTCATGTCGGGACGGAGCTTTGCGAGAGTCCCCTGCCCGGCGATCCATTGCACCAGTGCTGCGGGATTGGGGAATGTGTCCTTGCGAAAGCCCAACACTACGCCTTTTGGCCCGGCGTCAACATTCGACACATTGGCGGCGCGGCAGAGGAGCTTGATGGAGACAACCTCGATGAGATGCTGGACTTCTTCGGGCAGGCGGCCGAAGCGGTCATGCAACTCCGCCCCGAAGGCTTCGAGATCGGATTGCTCCTGAAGATCGGCAAGCCGGCGATAGAGGCCGAGGCGCACCTGCAGGTCGGAGACAAATTTTTCAGGAATGAGAACCGAGGTTCCGACATTGATTTGCGGCGACCAGGTGCCTTCGGCCTCTTCCATCTCAACGCCGGAGCGCATCTTGATGACGGCTTCTTCCAGCATGGTTTGATAGAGTTCGTAGCCCACTTCCTTGATATTGCCGGACTGCTCTTCGCCCAGAAGATTGCCGGAGCCTCGGATATCGAGATCGTGGCTGGCAAGGGTGAAGCCCGCGCCGAGGGAATCCAAGGATTGCAGGACTTTCAAGCGCCGGTCTGCGGCTTCGGTGAGGACGCGGTTTGGCGGGGTGGTGAACAGGGCATAGGCACGCTGCTTGGAGCGGCCAACACGGCCACGCAGCTGATAGAGCTGGGCGAGGCCAAACATATCGGCGCGGTGGACAATCAGGGTATTGGCGGTGGGGATATCGAGGCCGGATTCCACGATGGTGGTTGAGAGCAGCACATCGAATTTCCGGTCATAGAAGCCGGACATGATATCTTCCAGTTCAGTAGGCGCCAGGCGGCCGTGGGCGGTTCTGAACTTTATCTCGGGCACGTTCTCGCGTAGGAACTCCGCAATTTCCTCAAGGTCGGTGATTCGGGGCACAACATAGAAGCTTTGGCCGCCGCGGAAATGTTCGCGCAACAGGGATTCACGGATGATGACTGGATCAAAGGGCGAGATGTAGGTGCGCACCGCGAGACGGTCCAAGGGCGGCGTGGTGATGAGCGAGAGTTCGCGCACGCCGGAGAGCGCCAGTTGCAAGGTGCGGGGAATGGGCGTGGCGGTGAGCGTCAACACATGCACGTTGGCGCGAAGTTCCTTGAGGCGCTCCTTGTGCTTCACGCCGAAGTGCTGCTCCTCATCGATGATGAGCAAGCCGAGATCGCGGAACTTTATGTTGCCGGTTAGCAGCGCATGGGTGCCGATGACGATATCAATGTCGCCGGCTTCAAGCCCGGCTTTCACTGCGTCAATCTGCTTGCGGCCAACAAGCCTTGAGGCCTGCGCCAGGCGCAGCGGCAGGCCTTTGAAGCGCTCGGTGAAGGTGGCGTAGTGCTGGCGGGCGAGAAGAGTTGTGGGCACCACGACGGCCACCTGCTTGCCATTCATGGCGGCGATGAAGGCGGTGCGCAGCGCCACCTCGGTTTTACCGAAACCCACGTCGCCGCAAATCAGGCGGTCCATGGGTCGGCCTTTTTGCAGATCGTTCAGAACGGCTTCAATGGCGGTGAGCTGGTCTTCGGTTTCCTCGTAGGGGAAGCGGGCGCAGAATTCGTCAAACGCGCCATCGGGCGGGGGGAGGATATCTCCCGACTTGAGTTCGCGGGCGGCTGCCGTCTTGATCAGGTCTTCGGCGATTTCGCGGATGCGCTCCTTGAGGCGGGCCTTCTTGGCCAGCCAGGCGCCGCCACCCAAGCGGTCGAGTTGTGTGCCGTTATCTTCCGCGCCGTAACGGGTGAGCAGTTCGATGTTTTCAACAGGCAGGAACAGTCGGTCATTGCCGGCATAAATCAGCAACAGGCAATCATGAGGCGCGCCCTGCACCTCGATGGTCTTCAGGCCTTCAAAGCGGCCAATGCCATGATCGACGTGGACGACCAGATCACCCACCGAGAGTGAAGAAAGTTCCGAGAGGAAATCAGCGGCTTTGCGATTCTTGCGGGCCTTGCGGATCAGGCGGTCGCCGAGAATATCCTGTTCGGCAATGACGGCGAGGTCACTGGTTTCAAAGCCTTCCTCGAGGCCCAGTACGACGAGACTGACAATGGACTTATCGCGGGTGCTGGCGTCGGCCCAGGTGGTGGCGCTGGCCAGGGGCGCCAGTTCGTGATCCTTCAGGATGGTGTGCAGGCGTTCCTGAGAGCCTTCAGTCCAACTGGCGATCAGAACGCGCTTGCCGAATTTGCGCAGGTCTTCGGTGTGCAGCTTTACGGCGTCATAGATGCTTGAGCCGGTCTGGGTGCGTTCGGCGGCGAAGCTGCGGCCGCGCTTGCCGCCAAATGAAATGCTGGCGGAGTCCGGGCTTTCAAAGGCGGAGAGCGCAAGGCTGGTGCGGTCAGCGAGAAGCTGCTTCCATTCCGCTTCGCTGATGTAGAGCCTTTCGCTGCTTAGCGGCTTGTAAGGGGCGGCACCGAAGGAGCCCTTCTCACGCGCCTCGCGCCGTGCATCATAGAACTCGGCGACCTGTTCGTGGCGCGCAACCATGGATTCATCGGCGGCGTGGTCGAGAGAAATGAGGGAGCCAGGCAGATAGTCCAACAGGGTTTCGAGATGGTCATGGAACAGGGGCAGCCAATGCTCCATGCCCTGATAGCGGCGGCCATTGGTCACCGACTCATAGAGGGGATCATTCAGGTCCAGGCCGCCAAAGGCCGCGGCATAGCCGATGCGGAAACGGCCTATGGCTTCGGTTGACAGGAGAACTTCATTGGCGAGATTCAGCGTCAGGTTTCGCAGGGTCGCATTGGAGCGCTGGGTCTGGGCGTCGAATTCGCGGATCGATTCCAGCGCATCGCCGAAGAAATCGAGCCGCACCGGATTTTCCGAACCGGGCGGGAAGATATCAATGATGCCGCCGCGCACCGCAAAGTCGCCGGGATCAACCACCGTGCCCACCCGCGAGAAGCCATTGCCGGCAAGGAAGGCCTGCAGCGCATCGCTTTTAACGCGGCT
>JBBQNU010000248.1:0-3245 GCA_038330285.1 Hyphomicrobiales bacterium
AAGCGCATCTCGAATTTTGTGCCTTGCTCGACGTTATATCCCGTCTCGCCCTGGATTTGCGCCACCAGTCCATTGATCAGTTTGCTTCCCGTGCCTTTTGATGATGTTTCGGGATCAAATCCAACCCCATTGTCATGGATCGTCAGAATGCCGGTCTGCCCGTCTTCCGTCTTCTTCAGGGTAATATTCAGCGCGCCGTCCCTGCTGTCCGGGAACGCATATTTCATAGCATTGGAAACCACTTCATTCACCACCAGCCCGAGCGGCAGCGCATGTTCGCGGTCAACCTCAATGGTCTCAAGATCATAATTCAATTTCACCTCGCGCCCGTAGGATTCGACCAGCTTTCCGATGATCGCAGGGAGATAGGCCGAGGCATCGACCAGGCCGAACTGGTCATTCCGGTAGATCTGCTCATGCACCGCAACCATCGCCTGGATGCGGTGGCTCATTTCCTGTTTCGCGCCGGGATCGATCTTTTGCAGGTTGACCAGCGAATTCACAGCCTGCAGATTGTTTTTGACCCGGTGATGAATTTCCCGGAACAGCATTTGGTTTGATTCAAGGGCCGCGGCAAGTTGGTCCCGCTGCCGCGCTTCCCGTGCCAGCCAGCGGTACGTGATCCACGCGAGAAAACCCAGAAACAGGGCAAGCGGCAGCGCGACCGCGAGACTCATGACGGAGAAATTATAGAACGGCGCAAAGGCCGCATCATGCCCTATGGATGCGATGGCGATGAGCCGTGTGCCCTCCAAACGGCGATAGGCCACGATGCGCCTCACCCCATCCGCTACCGAAACAGTCTCATAGCTGCCATGGTCCGATTGCGGTAGGTAGGTTGTGAAAAGCACCGAATCGCTAATGTTCATCGGGCCTTTCAGCAATGGGTAGCGCGCAACAATCTGGCCATCCTCCTGAACCAGCGAAACCGTCGAAATCGGATCGAAGCGAAGCGTGGTCCAGATTTTCTTGATGAGGTCAGAGTTAAACGAAACAATCGCGGCCCCCACGAAAGTGCCGTTTCGCTCAACTCTTTTGCTGATAACAAATATCTGTTCGCCATTGAGCCTGCTCACCAGCATCGGCGAGATGAAAGTCTTGGCGCCATCCGCCACGGCCTTGAAGTAATCCCGGTCGCGGATGTCGATAGGCTTGAAATCAGGATCGGTCGTAAGCCGCGTGCCTCCATCGGCTCCCACAAGATAGATGCGCGGTGAGCCGGGCAGGGTCGACACCGCCTCCTTGAGAAATCCCAAGGCGTTTGCGGGCAGGGCATCCAGGTCCGGTCCGACAAAATCATCAACCCGCTGCAACAGCTGGTGCGAGGTCTCACCCACCCATTCGAAGTTGGCTGCAACGACTTCCGCCGAGGAAACCGCCCGGACGCGCGCAATCTCTTCCGCTGCCTGATACGCGTTCCTGAGAACAAGCGCCGTGCCGCCAAGCAGGAAAATCAGAAAAGCAAGAATGAGCGCCGTAGCCAGGGTTTCGGAGCGAAACAGTGAACCGCGTAGTGGGGGTGCCATCAGGTCACGTCATTCCACAATCAAGTTTACCGGATGATCCGGTGTCGCACAAAACGTTGGCCCATCGATGTGCGGATTTACGCAGCATTAGCGAGTTTATGCAAGCACTCCCAAGCACACGGAATATCCGGCATCAAACATACTTGAAGCGGCGGAGAACAATCGGCACAATGATCACTGCCGCCGCAAGCGCCAGCAAGACCGCCGAAAGCGGGTGGGTGACGAAAACCGAAGGGTCACCCTGGCTGATTGACAGGGCGCGGCGGAACTGGGCTTCCGCAAGGGGGCCGAGGATGAGGCCGATGATGCAGGGTGCCACCGGAAATTCATGGCGCCTCATCAGGAAGCCGATAATCCCGACGATGAACAGCAGAACCAGATCGAAGGTCGAGTTGTTGAGCGAGTAAACCCCAAGGGTCGAGAACACCAGAATGCCGCCGTAGAGCAGCGGCTGCGGAATGGAGAGCAGCCGCACCCACAGGCCCACCAGCGGCAGATTGAGCACCAGCAGCATGACATTGCCGATATAGAGGCTGGCAATCAGGCCCCAGACCAAAGTGGAAGACCCCGAAAACAGCAGCGGCCCCGGCTGGAGATTATATTGTTCAAAGGCCGCCAGCAGAATTGCGGCTGTGGCCGAAGTCGGAAGTCCCAAGGCCAGCAGCGGCACCAGCACGCCGGCCACTGCCGCATTGTTGGCCGCTTCCGGCCCCGCAACGCCTTCGATGGCGCCGCGGCCAAATTCCTCCGGATGCTTGGTGAGCTTCTTTTCAAGGAAGTAGGACAGGAAGGTCGGAATTTCCGTGCCGCCTGCCGGCAGCGCGCCAAAGGGAAAGCCGAGTGCCGTGCCGCGCAGCCACGGCTTCCACGACCTTCGCCATTCCTCCCGCGTCATGAACAGCGAACCCTTGATTGGCAGGATTTCCGCCGTGCGCAGATGCGTCTGCGAGGCCATGAACAGCGCTTCGCCCACCGCGAACAGGCCAACCGCCACCACGACGATATCAATGCCGCGCAGCAGGCTTGGATAATGGAAATCCAGGCGCGGCTGGCCCGTCAGAATATCGGTTCCGACAAGCCCGAAGGCCAGGCCGAGGAGCAGGCTGGCAACGCCTCGGCTTATGGAGGCGCCGAGCAGGGCGGAAACCGTTGTGAACGCCAGAATCATCAACGCGAAATATTCGGCCGGGCCAAACAGCAATGCCAGCTTGACAAAGACCGGCGCCAGAAACGTCAGCGCCAGCGTTCCCAACGTGCCCGCAACAAACGAGCCGATGGCCGCCGTCGAAAGCGCCGCCGCGCCACGCCCCTGCCGCGCCATGAGGTTACCCTCCACCGCTGTCATGATCGATCCGGATTCACCCGGCGTATTGAGCAGGATGCTGGTGGTGGAACTGCCATACATCGCGCCGTAATAGAGCCCGGCAAACATGATGAAGGCCCCGGTAGGATCAAGGTTCCGCGTCACCGGCAGGAGAAGCGCAATGGTCAGCGCCGGGCCAATGCCGGGCAAAATCCCGATGAGCGTGCCAAGTGTCACCCCGATCAGCGACCACATCAGGTTGATGGGCGTGATCGCCGTGGCAAAGCCATCCATCAGGGCAAGGAAGGAGTCCATCTCAGAGCAATCCCTTCAATATCCCCGGCGGCAGTTGCAGGCCAAGCCCATAGGTAAATCCGACATAGGCAAAGAGCGCCAACAGTAATCCGACCAGGACA
>JBBQNU010000249.1:0-3218 GCA_038330285.1 Hyphomicrobiales bacterium
GATCTCGCCCTGCTGGACCAGACGGGCGGTTGATCCATTCAGCACGTCACCGCTGGATGCAGTTGTCGGCCGGCGGCGAAGATTTGCACACCGCATTGTTCATGAAGCTCGCTCCATGTGAATGGTTCGTGGCAAGCTTGATGGCTACCAGCTCATTGATTGCCATGGCATGGATTCCGGCACTCTTGCCGCCGATATACTTCATGAGTTTGCGGTCAATACCCATGTCATCAAGGTATTTGCCAAGATCACTCTGGAATGCTTTTTCCTGATCCGCCTTCGTGGAGATTATCAGGGCATTGGGAATGGCGGGCATTTCTTCAGCGGCAAGTTTTTGTGCCTCGATTTCATTGGCGCTTCCCACAAATCGCCGCTGGCCCGCCGCCAGGACAAGAATGCACGACGAATTGCAGTAGTTGTATGATTCCGTAATGGTTCCGTGGTAACGGCCCATTTGGTCAACCGGCGACCGGCAGAAAAATCTCGCGGTTGAACAGCCTGCGAAGGAAATGGCGCCGACTGCGACGTGCATCCCATGCTTGCGGATGCTCCGGCCCAGCGCCATGGCAGCCCTTGCATGGCCGCCATTCGAACGGATGACAATTGGCAAGCTTTGGCTCTTTGTCTTTTCCAGAAACCATTCGAATATTCCCGGTGTGGCCGGCGTTATGATTCCTTCTGCGAAAATCCACTCGGCACACATAGGTTCGCAGCCCGGGCTGTCGCTGCGGACCAGGACGAAGGCCATGGGAGAAGTGCCCGGGGAATAGGCTGGTTCATTCTTCGCTGGAGCCGGGACTGGCGGCGCGAGCGCTGCCACCACAAAATTCTTCTCCACCTTGCAGTTATCCGCCGGCGTCGCGGCCTTGCACAGGCTGTTGGAAACCAGCTCCCCCGCAGTCCCCGACGCCGTCACCAGATTGGTGGATTTCATTTCCTCCGTGGTGAGGGTGTGGATCGAGGACGGCGGTGCCAGATGCAGGAGATCAAGCATCGCGAGGCTGACACCCATGGAGTTCAGGTAGGCCTTCAGTTTCTTGTCGAATGACTTGCTCATTTTCGTTGTCGGTTTGCCGACAGTGTTTTTCCGGCTCACCACCTTGCGGTTCAGCACCTTTTTCTTGCCGTTCACAATCTTGTACGTCTCGCTGTAGCGGATGCGCTGGGTGATGGGCTGGGTGGTGATCTCATGCACCCCGAGAAAGGCGCCGGACCCCAGAATCCGCTTCTGCCCGGCAGCGAAAATAAATGGGCAGGCGGAAAGGCAATAGCCCCGGCTGGTCATGACGAGCCCGGCGTAAACCCCCTTCTGCGCCTTCGGCAGCTTGCAGGTTTTGACCGTGGTGGGGTTGCAGCCGGTGAAAAGCGTCCAGCCCACGAGCACGTCAAGCTTGCGTTCGCGGATCATCTGGCCGATGGCGAGCGCCGCCTCCACATCGCCGCCCGGCGAGGTGATCACCACGGGCAGGCGCAGTTTGCCCGCCTGCTTGAGAATCTTGCGGAACTGGCTGGCCGATCCCGGCATGATCTGCCCCTCGGCGGAAATCCACTGCGGGCAATTGGGCTCGCAGCCGACAATCGCGCTCCGCACAATGGCAAACACCATATGCGGCGAAACTGGCGCTTTTTCGATGGGCTTCTTCTTGGTCGTGGCGGATTCAACCGTGATAGCCTGAACCAGCAATAACGCCAGCACCAGCACAAGACTCAAAACCTGCCGAAACTCTGGCACCCCAACCTTCCCCTGCTGGCTCGTAACCATGTCACGGCAAGGTTGCATGGGATTGTTACGGCTTCAACAGGAAATTGAAAGTCTGGAAAATGGTCTCCGCAGCATCACAAATAGGATAATGTCAGCTAATGAAAATGCCACTGAAAAATTCAGGAAATGCCCCAAAAGCGTTGTTTGCGCGCTTGATGCTTTTATTTACAATCCTATTCGCAGGTGGCGCAAACAGTCACGCGCAGGGAGATCCGGGAATGTTGCTGATCGAAGCCGTGCAAGCGGGAAATACAGGCAAAGCGTTGGAGCTCGTGTCCGGGGGTGCCCCGCTTGAGGCACGCGATGCTGAAAATCGGACGGCGTTGCTCCTGGCCACCCATGCCAATCTGGTCGAGATTGCCAGTGCCCTCATCCGCGCCAGAGCGGATGTGAACGCGAAGGACAATCTCCAAGACACGCCGTTCTTATACGCGGGCGCCGAGGGCCGGAACGATATTCTGAAATTGATCCTGGCGACGGAGAAAGCCAATCTGCGCGATACCTACCGCTATGGTGGCACAGCCCTTATTCCCGCCGTCCATCATGGCCATCCGGAAACCGTGCGCCTTTTGCTGGCCACCGCCATTGATGTGGATCATGTGAACAATCTCGGCTGGACCGCATTGCTCGAAGCGGTGATCCTCGGTGATGGCAGCCCGGTTTATCAGGACATCGTCAAGCTATTGCTCGCTGGTGGTGCAAACGTGAAGATCCCCGACAACGACGGCGTGACACCATTGGACCACGCAAAATCACGCGGTTTCAACGAAATAGTCCGATTGATCGAACAGTATTAAAAAATGCCGGACTACGAATGTGCCCGTCTGTTTAAGACGTATGATGCACCGCTGCCTTCCCGTAAACCGGTGTGGCGATCCCCTCTTTCCGCGCCTTGAGCTGCAGCGCCAGGAACTGCGAATACTGCCGCGACTGGGCCAGGTTTCCGCCGTGGAACCATAGGGCGTCCTGCTGGGTGGGCTTCCACATGTTGCGGGGTTCTCCTTCCCAGGGGCCGGGATCCTTCGTGGTGTTTGAGCCGAGGCCCCAGACCTTGCCGACCTTGTCCGCCACCTCCTGGCTGATCAGCTCCGCCGCCCAGCCATTCATCGAGCCATAGCCCGTAGCATAGACAATGAGATCAGCCGGCAATTCGCTGCCATCACTGAAAACCACGGAATGCTCCTTGATCTCCTTCACGCTGACGCGCGTCTTGAGCTTGATGCTGCCATTGCAGATGAGCTCGGACGCGCCCACGTCGATGTAATAGCCGGAGCCGCGCCGCATGTATTTCGTGCCAAGCCCCGAGCCGTCATCACCCCAGTCATGCATGAAGCCCGCCTTCTCCAGCCGCGCATAAAAATCCGCGTCGCGCTTGGCGATTTCCTTGAACACCTCGATTTGCTGTTTGGGTTTGAGCTTGTAGGGCATCGAGGCAACCAGCATGTCCGCCGTGTCG
>JBBQNU010000250.1:0-3215 GCA_038330285.1 Hyphomicrobiales bacterium
GCTTGAGGCTAAAAAGCCACAAGGATGTTGGCACGAAGGCCGAGTTATGGCTCCCAGCAATTGATGCGGTAGACAAACCGAAGCCGGCGGACGCGCCGTTCTCCAAAACGGATTCTCGACCGCTTGAACTCGTGGTGCTTGCCGTTGATGACGATGTCCTGGTCCGGATGGGCACAACGGCAATGCTTGAAGATCTTGGACACACCGTTAAGGAAGCAAATTCCGGTGAAGAAGCGCTGAGAATTCTCGCGCAAGGAATCAAAATTGATTTGGTCGTCACTGATCAGGCAATGCCGCGAATGACCGGGGTTCAACTTGCTGAAGCAATCCTGGCAGGCCGACCCGGCTTGCCGATTATCCTTGCAACCGGGTATGCCGAACTGCCGGAAGGACTTGGATCGACGTTGCCCCGTCTCTCTAAACCCTTTACCCAGGAGCAGCTTGCCAATGCAGTGAAAGCGGCGATTGGCGGCGGATAGGCCCCTAATATCGATAATTTGTGCGAATGCGTGGCAGATAAGGCTCTGCAGCCACCTTAAACAATTCATTCTGTTGATTATTGTTTTTGCATTTTGTATTAATCTGAAGCTTATGCTGCCGCTGTCAAACTATGCGATGGCCGTGTTCGTCGAAGAAGTGGAGTTGCTTGGCTTCGAGACCTATGCGCACTGCATCCCCGGACCGAACGCCAGGATCACCGCGTACTTCAGCGACCATTGATTGGCCGGAAGGCAGCCGTACATGGGCAAAGCCCGACTCTCCCAGCCGCTCAATGATATCGACTATCCCCGTAAGCGCGAAATTTTCCGTTCCGCCAAGTGTCATGTGCTCCGGCCTGAAGCCGAGCGTGATCTTATCGCCCGTCTTGCACGAGGAGGGGAGTGTTGCCTTTAATTCCTGTCCATCGGACAATGCTAGGATGCCTGCTTTCTTCACTTGTGCGGGTAGGAAATTCATGGCTGGCGAGCCGATGAAACCGGCAACAAAGAGATTGTTGGGTTTGTAATAGAGATCCAGCGGCTTTCCCGCCTGTTCGACGCGGCCCTTGTTCATCACCACGATCTTGTCGGCAAGCGTCATGGCTTCCACCTGGTCATGAGTGACGTAAACAATGGTGGCCTTCAGCATCTTGTGCAACTTGGCGATTTCAACGCGCGTGTTGATGCGGAGCGCTGCATCGAGGTTCGAGAGGGGCTCATCGAACAGGAACACTTGTGGCTTGCGCACAATGGCGCGGCCAATGGCGACACGTTGGCGCTGGCCGCCGGAAAGTTCGCGGGGCCTGCGCTTGAGCAGGGGTTCCAGCTGCAGTATGCGAGCAGCTTCATTCACCCGGGCATCAATTTCCGCCTTGGGCGTTTTTGCGAATTTCAAGCCAAAGGCCATGTTGTTATACACATCCATGTGGGGGTAGAGGGCATAGGACTGGAACACCATGGCAATTTCGCGCTGTGCCGGCGGCAGGTCGTTCACCTGCCTGCCACCAATCGTCATCTGACCGGAGTCGACGGGCTCAAGCCCCGCAATAGAGCGCAATAACGTGGACTTGCCGCAGCCGGAGGGGCCGACGAGCACCACGAAGGAACCATCCTCCACCGTAAGGTCAATGTCCTTCAGCACCTCGACCGGGCCATACGATTTGCAGAGTTTTTCGATCTTCACTTCTGACATTGGGCACTCATTTGACTGCACCCGAGCTGAGGCCCCGGATCAATTGACGCGAAAAGATGACGTAAAGGATGAGGACCGGAATAATCGCCGTGGAAAGTGCGGAGAGCACGGCGTTCCAGTCGGTGATGTATTGGCCAAGGAACTGCTGGATTCCGAGCGTGATCGTCTGTTTAACGCCTGTGGGAGCCAGCAAGAGTGGAAACCACAGATCGTTCCATACGGGGATCATCGTGAACACGGCAACTGTTGCCATGGCAGGCCTGATCAAAGGCAACATAATGTGGAAAAAGATGCTGTATTCGCTGAGACCGTCGCAACGCCCTGCCTCCCGCAAGTCTTTCGGGATTTGGGCTATGAACTCTGACAGGATGAAAATTGACAGCGGCAGGTTCTGCGCCGTGTAAACGAGGATCAATGCGGTCAGGGTATTGATCAGGTTCAATTCCACGATGAGCTGGATAATTGAAACCGAGCCCAGGCGGATTGGCACCATGATGCCGACAGCGAGGAAGAGGGCAAGCAGCGTGTTCCAACGGAACTTGTATTCGGTAAGCGCCCAGGCGGCCATGGCGCCAAAGAGGAGCGTGAAGAAAATTGTGCCGCCCGTTACGGTAATCGAGTTGAGGTAATAGCTGACAATTGAACTGTCGCCGAAAACCTTGTCATATCCGATAAGCGAGAAAGTCGAAGGTGTGGGCAAGGCCAGCGGCGCGCCAAAAATCGCTTTGCGCGCCTTGAAGGAGTTCATGATGACCAGAAGGATCGGGAACAGGGCGAGCGCCGTATAGAGGATCAGGATGCCGTGAACTGCGACGGCGCTGGCTGGCTTCCGCATCACCGCCTCAAAAGGAATAGCGCTGCATGCGGCGCTGAATGAGGAAAAGATAGCACATAATGCCCATGAGAATGATGAGGAACATCATGGTGGCAATGGTCGAGCCCATGGAGAGATTGCCAAGCTGAAGCTGGTTTCCGAAAAAGGTGCGGTAGAACAGGGTGCCCATGATGTCGGCCGAAAAATTTGGCCCGGCCAAGGCTCCTTTCATGGCATAGATCAGATCAAATGCGTTGAAGTTGTTGACGAAGGTGAGGACCGACACGAGGCCAATGGTGGGGAAAATCAGTGGCAGCTTCACCCAGATGAAAGCTTGGAACTGGTTGAGGCCATCGACGGTGGCCGCATCGACAAGCTCTTCGGGAATCGCCAGCAAGGCGGTGTAGATCAGGATCATCGGAATGCCAACGAACTGCCACACGGATATGAGCGAGACGGTTATGAGGGCGGTGGATTCCTGGCCAAGCCACGGGGCAAAGAGAAACCCCAGCCCGAGGGCATTGAGGAACATTTTTGAAATGCCCCAGAGTGGCGAGAGAATCAACTGCCAACTGAAGCCAATGATCACAACCGACAGCATCGTGGGCATGAAGATCAGGGTGCGATAGGTGGCGCGAAAGCGCAGCCGCGGCAGGCTCAGCATGGCGGCCAGTGCAAGGCCAATGGGATTTTGCACGAGCATATGGATGATGAAGAAATAGCACTTGTT
>JBBQNU010000251.1:0-3211 GCA_038330285.1 Hyphomicrobiales bacterium
TCGTCGGCGCCGGAACCGTTCTCAGCGTCCAGGATGTCAATGTGCTGAAAGCCCATGGCGGCCAGATCAGCGTTTCTCCCGATTGCAATGAAGCGGTGATCGCCCGCGCCCGGGAACTGGGCCTGGAACCCGTCCCCGGCGTCTTCACGCCCACCGAGGCCTTCGCCGCCATCCGCGCCGGGGCCACCCATCTCAAGTTGTTTCCGGCCGAAGCCGCAAGCCCGCTAACCGTCAAGGCCTGGCGCGCCGTTCTGCCAAAGCATGTCAATATCTACGCCGTGGGCGGCGTCACGCCCGCAAATATGCAAGGCTGGGTTGACGCGGGCGTTGCAGGCTTTGGCATTGGCTCAAATATCTATAAGCAGGGGGCCACAGCCGCCACAGTGGCAAAGTCGGCCACGGAATTCATCACAGCCTGGAGAGCATTGAAATCATGAAAGTCGCATTGGTAACAGGCGCAGGCTCAGGCATCGGCAAGGCCAGCGCCCTTGCATTGGCAAAGGCGGGCTATGCCGTCGTCCTCGCCGGACGCCGCGCTGACGCTTTGGACGCGGTGGCCAAGGAGATCGGCAAGAACGCGCTCGCCGTGGCAACCGACGTGGGCGATCCCAAGTCCGTGGCCAATCTCTTTACAAAGACCAAGGAGAAATTCGGCAGGCTTGATGTCGTCTTCAACAATGCCGGAACCGGCGCCCCCGGCACCATCAATCTGGAAGACCTGACCTTCGAGCAATGGCAGAGCGTGGTGAACACCAATCTCACCGGGCCATTCCTGTGCACCCAGGAAGCCTTCAAGATCATGAAGGCGCAAAAGCCCATGGGTGGCCGTATCATCAACAATGGCTCGATCTCGGCCCATGTGCCGCGGCCAAATTCCGCGCCCTATACTTCGACAAAGCATGCCATTACCGGCCTCACTCGCTCCACTTCGCTTGATGGCCGGAAATACAATATCGCTTGCGGCCAAATCGATATCGGCAATGCCGCAAGCGGCATGGCGGCCAACATGAACAAGGGCATGCCCCAGGCCAATGGCACGACAGCACCTGAACCCACCATGGATGTTGAGGACGTCGCCCGCTCCGTTGTCTTCATGGCCTCCCTGCCTTTGGAGTCAAACGTCCAGTTCATGACCGTGATGGCAACCAAGATGCCCTTCATCGGCAGGGGTTGAGGCCGCACCGATGACGATCCGCGCCCTCATCTGGAACGAGAACCAGCACGAAAAAACCAACGCGCTCGTAGCCAAACTCTACCCGCAGGGACTCCACGGCGCCATTTCCAAGGCCTTTGACGGCGCCAGGGACATCACCGTTGAAACCGCCACGCTGGACATGCCGGAACATGGCCTGAGCGAGGAGCGCCTGAAAAATACCGATGTGCTTCTCTGGTGGGGCCATGCCAGCCATGGCCAGGTCAGCGATGCCATCGTCGAGCGCGTGCAGAAGCGCGTCTGGGAAGGCATGGGGCTCATCGTCCTGCACTCTGCCCATTTCTCCAAAATTTTCCGCAAGCTCATGGGCACGCCCTGTTCGCTCAAATGGCGCGAGGCGGGCGAAGTGGAGCGCCTCTGGGTGATCAACCGCAATCATCCCATTGCCGCCGGGCTCGGCGAATACATCGAACTCGAACACGAGGAAATGTACGGCGAACCCTTCACCATTCCCGAACCCCTCGAAACCGTTTTCGTGTCCTGGTTCGAAGGCGGCGAAGTGTTCCGTTCCGGCGTGACCTTCCAGCGCGGCGCCGGAAAGATTTTCTATTTCCGTCCCGGCCATGAGGCCTACCCCACCTATCACAACAGGGAAGTTCTGCAGGTTATCCGGAACGCCACCCGCTGGGCCTACAACCCCGCGGCAGCATGGACGTCAATCGATGACGCGCCGAACGTGCCCCACGACAAGGCGCCGGTTCCCTTGCAGGTCAAGGGCCCGCGCCTTCATGAAGAAGGCAAGCCGGGAATGCGCTGATGCCCAAGCTTCGCATCTTGATCCTCGGCACGGGCAGCATGGCGGGCCGCCATGTGGAATTGCTGCGTGAGGATTCCCGCGCGGCCATAGTTGCTGCCGCCGATGTTGATGTGTCACGCGCCGCGAGCTTCGCCAAAAAACATAAAATTCCGAAGGCCTTTGGCGCACTTGAGGACGCCCTTGCCTGGGGCCAGTTCGACGCCGCCATGAATGTGACGCCCGACAGCGTTCATTACCCAACCACCCTGAAGCTCTTGGCTGCAAAAAAACACGTGCTGTGCGAAAAGCCGCTGGCTGAAAATTTTGCCTTTGCCGATGAAATGGCGACCGCCGCCGACACGGCAGGCCTCGTCAACATGGTGAACCTGAGCTACCGCAATGTGGCCGAAATCCAGGAAGCCCGCGCCCGCATCGCTTCCGGCGAAATTGGCGAGGTCCGCCATGTCGAGGCCTCTTACCGCCAGAGCTGGCTGGTCAGCAACCAATGGGGCGATTGGCGCAGCGAGCCCAAATGGCTGTGGCGGCTTTCGGAAAAACACGGCTCCAAGGGCGTGCTCGGCGATGTGGGCATTCACATCCTGGATTTTGCCGCCTACGCCATCGCCATGATGCCCGTGTCGGTTCAGGCCCGCCTCAAAACCTTTCACAAGGCCCCCGCGGACCGGATCGGTGAATACGCCCTTGACGCCAATGACAGCGCCACGATGAATGTGGAGTTTTCCAACGGGGCCCTGGGCGTCATACACGCCAGCCGCTTCATGACCGGTTACCCCAATGATTTGAAACTGGCTGTGTTCGGAACCCGGGGTGCATTAGAGGTTCATCACGGCATGGAGGGAACCACGCTGCGCCTGTGTTCAGGCCCGGATGTCCATACCCAGACCTGGCACAGCATCAACGCGCCTCCGGTGGAAACCAACCACCGCCGTTTCGTGACCGCCGCTCTTGCCCAAAAATCATGCGAGCCATCTTTCCGGCGCGGGGCAGACTTGCAAAGGGTCCTTGACCTTTGCCAAAGCGCAGAAGCAAGTGGCGGAGCACGCGTCGGCTAGTCTATACGACCCACGCAAATGATGAACGTCCACACGCCCCGCGCCGCGATCATGATGGTTTTTGCAGCCTTTGGCGCGGCCGTTGGCTGCTGGGCGGGGGCCATTCCCCACGTCATAGCCGCAGCGGGCATTAGCAGCTTTGATCTTGGCATTGGTTTCACCCTGAATTCCCTGGCAGGCGTTTCGGCC
>JBBQNU010000252.1:0-3158 GCA_038330285.1 Hyphomicrobiales bacterium
ACGAAAATTCCTGGGTCTATCAGGACCTGAAGCGGGTGAAGAACGTGAAGCCCATGTGGTCAAGGCTTGGCCTCGTCGGCGGCGTTGTTCTGGGAGCAGTGGATATGTGGCTCAACACGCTGTTTGGTTTTGGCTTCGGCACCTGGAAACATGGCAAGCCCGACAGCGCCACCCTCAAGCCCGCCGCCGATTCAAGGATTATTAACTATCCCAAGCCCGATGGCGTGCTGTCCTTTGACCGCCTTACCAACCTTGCCTTTTCCGCCACCAACCATGAGGAAGATGAGCCCGTCCACCTCAAATTGAAGGACCCCAGCATCCCGATTGCGGTAAATCTCCCCATGTGGGCGGAACCTGCCCAGCGCTATTGCCCGGCAGGGGTTTATGAAGTGATCATGGAGGATGGCAAGCCGCCCCGTTTCCAGATCAACCACCAGAATTGCGTCCACTGCAAAACCTGTGACATCAAGGATCCTTCACAGAACATTAACTGGGTCGTCCCGCAGGGCGGCGAAGGGCCAAACTATCCAAACATGTAACGTGCGGGGTCAGTTTTTCGTGGAGCCGTTAAGGACGGGTTAGCCTTGGATGGTTTTCTTTTGACATTCTACAAAGTGTCTAAAATGCAACCTATGTCTGAAACATGTCTTTCACCGGCATGGAATAAGCCTCTCCCATCCAAATTCCTCAGGAGAGGCTCGCAATGCGCAATATTATCGATGCTTTTACAGTTTCCACCAGCCGCAAACTGAAAGCGTTCCGCAACAATTGTCTGGGGTCAGTGACCCAGATTACCGCAGTCGCGGCACTTCCCATGATGATCGCAGCAGGCGCCGCCATTGATACGGTCCGCATCAACCGCGAGCAGGTTGCTTTCGATGCCGCAGTGGACTCCGCGGCGTTGGCCGTTGCCGCCGATGACCGCGCCAGCCTTGCGGGCCTGAGCTCCACTCAAGTGACCGCCCGCATCGCCGAGCTTGAGGAATTTGCCAGAAAATACATGGCCGAAAATTACACACCGCAGTATGGCAGCAGCCAGGAAATGGACGTGAATATCACGATCACCGGCGCCGCCATTGATCTGGAGGCAAGCCATACCTTCCCCACCACGATCATGAGCCTCACGGGCATCGACGAACTCAATCTGACCTCCCATTCGCAGATCATGAAGGCCATGCGGCCGATTGAAATGGTTTTGGTCATGGATACGACGGGCTCCATGTCAAGCAGCGGCAAGTTGGATGGCGCCAAGACCGCCGCCAGGGATCTGTTGAACACGGTTTATGGCGGATCAGCCGCGTCGGTTCCGGAAAGCGAATACCTGCGCGTGGCGCTTGTGCCTTTCGCGGCCGGTGTCAGGCTCAACCCGAGTGCCTATGATTTCAATCTGAACTGGATTGACACAACCGGCGCAAATCCGCTGTCGAAGGTCAATTTCAATGATGCAACCTGGAACAACTATACGACCTGGGGCAAGCTGAAAAAGACCAGCTCCACCTATCATACCTGGAATGGCTGCGTCGAGGCGCGCATGCGCGGCGATGATCTTGCCAACACCGACTACAACGTGAATGACGTGGCGCCCACATCAGGTGTAACGCGCTTCCCGGCTTATTTTGCGCCGGACTCCCCTTCATTCGCCAACTTGAGCGCATATGGTGTCAATCAGAACAAGAGCTGGAGCGGAACTTACATTCCTGAAAGCGGTACGCCGAGTGAAATTGCCGGACTCACTACCGCGCAAAAAAATGACCCTCTATACCGCCAGCAAAACCAGGCCAAATACCTCAACCGGAACATTGGCAGCGAATCCCTTACGTCTGCCACGGAAGGTCCATGGAAGGGCTGCGCCAAGACGGCGATCGTGCCGCTGACTTATAAGCGCGCCAACGTGGAAGCGGGCATCACGGCCATGGTTGCGGCCGGCAACACGCTGATCGCCGAGGGCGTGGCCTGGGGCTGGCGTGTTCTTTCGCCAACCGAGCCCTTTACCAAGGTCGAAGCCTCGACCTCGTTTCCGGCTGACACGATTTCCACCTACAACCATCCACGCTGGCTGAAAATCATGGTCATCATGACTGACGGCGACAATGACATCAGCGCCGGATTGGATACCCTGAACGGAACAACCTACACGGCCTATGGCCGTGGCAAGGAAACGCTTGCCGACAACCGCTTCGGAACGACGTCGGACTCAAGCGTCATGGGCAAGCTCGATGATGCCATGTCCGCCGCTTGCACCCAGGCCAAGGCTGAGGGCATTGAACTCTATGTCACGTCGTTCGGTTCCGGCGTTTCCGCGTCGACAAAGGCCAAATTGCAGGCCTGCGCCACCGATGCTGACAATTACCAGCATGCTACGTCAAGCGCCGATCTCAGCGCCTTTTTCAACCACATCGGCCAGGACGTGCTGAACAAGTCGATTTACGTCAGCAAATAAGCCGATTCTGCGCGAAATCAGCGGCGGGCCCAGGCCCGCCGTTTTGCTATTGCGGCAATCCCGAAAAAACCCCATTTTATAGCCATGAATCAACTGAGCGGCGGACGTGGCCGCTTTTTCCCGGGACGGATGCCAATGCTCAAAATTTCATTACCCCTCGCCAGCGCGGCTGCCTTCATGATGCTTGTCAGCGCAGGCCCCTCGCGCGCCGAGTTTTCCATTGACGAGGTCACCAGCCTGTCGGGCAACTATCTCGCCGGGCGCTCGGCCGGCAAGGAGCGCGACAATGAGATTGCCGCCGATTATCTGGCCAAGGCCCTCATTGAAGATCCTGACAATCCCGTGCTCATAGAAAAACTGTTTCTGCTCGAGGTCTCGTCAGGGAACATGCCCGATGCGGAAGAGCTGGCCACCAAGGTTTTGTCGTTCAACAGCCAGCACCGCATGGCCCGCATTGTTCTTGGCCTCCGTGACTTCCGCGTCCGCCACTATGCCGATGCCCGCCGGAATTTCGCCGAGGCCTCCTATACGCCGGTTGGCGAATTGACCTCGGCCCTTTTGACGGCCTGGACTTTTGCCGGCGAAGGCAGCCTGAACGATGCGCTGGCTGCGCTCAACAAGCTCGACGGCAATGATTCATTCGCCAATTTCCAGTCCTACCACAGCGCCCTGATTGCCGATTATCTGTCTTCGGCGGTTCGCGCCGAGGCTTCCTACA
>JBBQNU010000253.1:0-3114 GCA_038330285.1 Hyphomicrobiales bacterium
GGATGCCGTGGCGCTGGAACACGTTCAGCAATTCACGCTCGGTGACTTCGACACCGGCAATCAGGTTCTTTTCAACTTCCCCGGCGCGCTCGCGCTCCTCTTCGGGCAGGGCCTGCAGGGCGCGGCCCAGATTATCGGCCACGCTCAAAAGATCGCGGGCGAAATTCGTGGCGGCGTAAAGGGTGGCTTCGGCTTTTTCGCGCTCGGTGCGCTTCCTCAGATTTTCCATCTCGGCCGCCAGGCGCAAAAGGCGGTCCTTCAGGGCAGCTGTTTCCTCTTTAAGGACGATGATCTCCGCATCGCGCTCATCGGCGGGAGCCGCCTCCATGGGGGACTCCATTTCGACGCCTTCCAGGCTTGGATCGGACAGTGGTATTTCGTCGTTCATGGCAAACTCAATTCATGTGCGGGATAACGGGCATATCGGCTGGAACGGGCAAAAAATCAAGTGAGGAGACGGCTCACGACCTTGGCGGTGTAGTCCACCATGGGAATGATCCGGGCATAATTCATCCGGGTGGGCCCGATAATGCCCAAAACGCCCACAATTTTCTCGTCGCTGTTCTTGTAAGGGGCCACGATCAGGGAGGAGCCGGACATGGAAAACAGCTTGTTTTCCGAGCCAATGAAGATCCGGACCCCTTCGCCGCCCTCGGCAGCGCCCAGAAGCTGGACCAATTCCTTTTTGTTTTCAATATCTTCGAAGAGTTTCCGGATTTTCTCCAGTTCGTCGAAGGCCTTGGTGTTTTCCAGCAGGTTGGCCTGGCCCCGGACAATCAGGGTCTTGGAATCGGCGTCGCTTTCGCCGGACCAGACGGCAATGCCGGTTTCCACGATCTTGGCGGAAACCTCGTCGAGTTCGCGGCGCAGCGTATCCATTTCCAGCTTCATGAAAAGCTGGACCTCGGCGATGGTCTTGCCCTGGAAGCGGGTGGAGAGATAGTTGGAAGCCCGGGTGAAGGTTGACGGCGGCAGGCCCGGCGGCACGTCGATGATGCGGTTTTCAACGGCGCCGTCCTCGCCCACCAGAATGACCAGGGCGCGGCCCGGGGCCAGGTTCACAAATTCAATATGCTTCAGCCTGGCATTCATTTTGGGCGACATCACCACCCCGGCACAATGCGAGAGCCCTGAGAGAAGCGTCGAGGCCTCGCCCAGCACATCCTCAAGGCGGCGCGGGCGGTTGGAAGCGGCAATCTCGGCGTCAATGCGGGCCCGCTCATCGGGGGTGACGGCGCCCACTTCCATCAGGGCATCGACAAAAAACCTGAGGCCCGCTTCGGTTGGCACGCGGCCCGCACTGGTATGGGGCGAATAGATGAGGCCTGAATCCTCCAGATCCATCATCACATTGCGCACCGAGGCCGACGAAAGGCTCGCAGGCAAAATGCGCGAGATGGTGCGCGAGCCCACGGGTTCGCCGGTCTCCAGATAGGTGTCGACCAGCCGCCTGAATATATTGCGCGAGCGCTGGTCAAGATCGGCAAGGCCCGAAGGCCTGTCGTCAAACAGGGGGCGGGGCGGAATGATGCTCATGGGGATAATGTAGGGGGTGGCGGGGCGGTTGTCATGGGTGGAATTTTTGCTTCTTAGCAGAGCTGACACGGTTAAAATTATCATGCTATGCAATTGACAGGAGATTGAAGGCGGGGAAGTAACACCATGGGCGGCACTTTGCTGGATCGTGAATTGTCCAAAGCACAGATGGACGGTTTGATCGTAGACAGGAGCCATACCGAGTATGACAAATACCGCAGGATATGGAATGGGCTGGCAGATCGACGGCCCGCGGCCATTGTGCGGGCCCGCACTGTTGATGATGTCAGAAAAACTGTTCGGGTTGCCGCTGAGCAAGGCGCTTTGCTTGCGGTGCGCTGCGGCGGGCACAGTCTTCCCGGGCTGTCCACCTGCGACGATGGAATCGTGCTCGACCTGTCGCTTATCAACAATGTTGCGGTGGATGCCGCGGCAGGTGTTGCAGAAGTTGGCGGCGGGGCGCTGCTCGGTGATCTCGACAAGGCGGGCGCGCGAGCCGGGCTTGTTACGCCGGCAGGCGTGGTATCGCATACCGGGGTTGCGGGGCTCACGCTGGGCGGCGGCATGGGCTGGCTGAGCCGGAGGTTCGGACTGACCATCGACAATCTTCTTGGCGCGGAAGTGGTCACCGCTGATGGGCGGCTGCTCTGGGCGAGCGCCGATTCTGAACCGGAGCTGTTTTGGGGATTGCGCGGCGGCGGTGGAAATTTCGGCGTGGTGACAAGATTCAAATTCCGCATGCATCCGCTGGGGCCGCTTGTCGTGGGTACCTGGGCTTATTCAGCCAATGATTGCGACACGGTATTTCAAGGCTTCGAAAGGCTCTCCGCCAAGGCACCGCGCGAGCTGACCAGCAATTTCACGTTTACCTCAACTCAACTGACGGTCACGGCCGCTGGTCCGGTGCCACGAAAGAAGCGGAAGCGGCCGTCGCGCCGTTTGGAAAACTTGCAGCGCCGCTCTCTGGCTCATTTAGGGCCATGGCTTACGTCGATCTCCAGACACGGCATGACGAACAGATGGCCTGGGGCCAGCGTTATTATTCCAAAGGCGGCTTTCTCGGAAAAATCGACGATGCAGTCATTGCCTCCCTGAAGAAAGAAATCATCGCGGACCCGATGGCGGAGTCGGATATCTACATGCTGCTTCTCGGCGGCGCCATCGCCGACGTTGACGAGAGCGCCACGCCCTATTCCGGACGCGCTGCCAGCTATTACTGGATGACAAATTCCGTATGGAACGAACCTGCCGACGATACCCGCTGCATGGGCTGGGGAAGAAAGGCGGCGAAGAACCTCGCTGCTATTTCGATGCGCGGTAATTACATCAACGAACAGGCGGACCTCGGAAAGGAGGTTGCATTAAACGCCTATGGAGCAGAAAAATACGCCCGGCTTGCCAAGCTCAAGGCGCGTTTTGATCCCACAAATCTTTTCCGCTTGAATCAGAACATCGAACCGGCGTCATAAACTCGTTCCTATCGAAGGCAATTTATGGCCCAGTCCTTCAGGCCTCCGGCGGGTGACGGTTACGCGGATGGGGGTGGGGTTATAGCCGTTGCAGGGATTGTGCATTTGC
>JBBQNU010000254.1:0-3113 GCA_038330285.1 Hyphomicrobiales bacterium
CCAGGCGATGGGATAGCCCACCAGCACCGACACGGCGACGACTTCGAGGCAGAGGAGAATGGTTCCGAGATAGGTTCCCAAATAGGTCCAGTTGCCGAAGAAATTGACGTAGTTGAAGAGCGTCAGCTCGCGGATGATCTCATGCTTGTCGGCGCGGAAAAACGAGATGAGCAGGAATGAGCAGATGGGGGCCACAATGAAGGCCACGGGCACCGAAGCGATCAGCAGGAAGATCAGCCATCTGACGGTGAGGCGTGG
The DNA here is from genome assembly GCA_038330285.1 of Hyphomicrobiales bacterium. Classification (GTDB taxonomy): domain Bacteria; phylum Pseudomonadota; class Alphaproteobacteria; order Rhizobiales; family Aestuariivirgaceae; genus Aestuariivirga. The sequence continues at coordinate 259 of JBBQNU010000254.1, forward strand.
CAACATAGCCCTAGCCTCCGATCACAACGGCGTCGGCGGGATCATAGGTGACGGTAACCGGCGTGCCCACATCCAGCACGGAAGCGCGGTCATTTCCGGCAAGGCGCATGTTCAGCGTGATGTCAGGCGCATTCTTGCAGCGCAGCAGCAGCTTGGTGAGCGCGCCGCCGAACATGGCTTCCACCACCTCCGCCGCAATGGAAACCTTGCCCGCGCCAAGGCTCAGGGATTCCGGCCGGATCGCGAGCAGCACCTGGGCGCCCGTCACATGCTGTTTGTTGGCAGCAATGGGCAGGCGGCCCAGGGGTGTATCGACCGCGTCCGCTCCGGCCATTGTGCCGGGGATCAGGTTGTTGTCGCCAAAGAAACCGGCAACGAATTGGGTGCGGGGCTGGAAATAGATTTCGCGCGGGGTTCCCAATTGCTCGATGCGGCCCTGGCTCATCACCACGATCCGGTCCGACATGGTTATGGCTTCGTCCTGGTCATGGGTGACAAAGATGAAGGTGGTCTGGATGCGGCGCTGTATCTGCTTGAGAAACACCTGCATCTGGCGGCGCAGCGTGGCGTCAAGGGCTGCCAGAGGTTCATCGAGAAGAATAACTTGCGGTTCACAGACGATGGCGCGGGCAAGCGCCACGCGCTGCTTCTGGCCACCGGAAAGCTGGGCGGGGAAGCGGTCCTGCAGTTCAGACAGTCCCACGATCTCCAATGTTTCGGCAATCAGCTTGCGTGCGGCTTCGGGGGCGCGGCGCTGCACCAGCGGCCCATAGCCCACGTTCTGAACCACGGTCATGTGCGGAAACAACGCATAGTCCTGGAACACCGTATTGAAGGGGCGGCGGTTTGCCGGCGCATCGGTGATGTCCTTGCCTTCGAAGAGAATGTTTCCGCCCGACACTTCGGAGAATCCGCCGATGAGGCGCAGCACCGTGGTCTTGCCGGAGCCGGAAGGTCCGAGAAGCGTCAGGAACTCTCCATTGGCCACTTCAAGCGACAGCGGATGAAGCACTTCCTGATGCGCATAGCGCTTGCTGACGTTCCTGAGTTCTAACCCCATCACCCTCTGCCTCTTCACGAGGCCTTATAGCGCTTTACCACATCCCAATCGACTTCCACGCCGAGGCCGGGTTTGTTTGGCAGCGGGATGGTGCCATCCGGGCGGAAGACAAGCTCTTCCTGGGCCAGTTCGCGCCGCAGGCGCTCGTTGCAGAGCTGCGGCGGCAGATATTCGATGAAGGCACAGTGATTGGTGACGAAGGCCAGGTGCGCCGTTGCCGAAATGGAGATGCCGGTTTTCCAGCAGTGGGGCACAATGGTGCGGCCCCGCGCCTTGGCCATGTCGCAGACGATTTTGGCTTCGCCGATGCCGCCGACACGGCCCACATCGGGCTGGGCCACCTGGACCTTGCCGATATCCATCAGCTCTTCGAATTCAAAGCGGGTGGCCAGCCATTCACCGCAGGCGATGGGCATGGGAGCGCGCTCCACAAGTTTCGCCATCTCATGGACGTTATCGGACCAGATCGGCGTTTCGAGGAAATAGACGTTGAACTCAGCCCAATCCTTGACGACGGAAAGGCAGGTCGCGGCGTCTTCCCAGAGATATTGCACGTCGACCATCAGGGTTATGTCTTTGCCGATGGTCTTGCGGACAGCGGCCAGAACGTCGGTGTGGCGGTCATAATTTTCGCGCATGCCGCCGTGGGCGTAGGGCCCGTTCATTGTGATTTCGGTCTTAAGGGCCTTGAAACCCAATTTCTGGGCCCGCTCGGCTGAAAGGCAAAGCGCGTCACGGTAATCCTCGAAGCGCCCGCCGGCCGGCTGGAGCGAGGCATAGGGCGTGATGGAATCACGCGTCGCGCCACCGAGCAAGGCGTGGACGGGAAGGCCCACGGCTTTGCCGCATAAATCCCAAAGCGCCATTTCTACGGCGCTCAGGGCATGAATGACCATGCCGCGCCTGCCATTCATGGCGGTGCCGAGATAGATCTTCCGCCAGATGTCTCCGATCTCAAAGGGATTGGCGCCGATCAGCATGTCGCGGATGGAAAGGCCCATGGTGTGGGTGCCCGGCGCCTCGACGCAGGCCTTGGCCATCCAGGGATTGGCATCGCATTCGCCCACGCCGGAAACACCGCCATCGGTGTGAATGACGACGACGAAGCTGTCTTGCGCGGAAGAGGTGTTGCCCTTGTCATAATCCGGAGCCAAGAGCGCATGGCACTCGATCCCGGTGATCTTCAGGCGGGGTGGCGTGGATTTGAGGATGGGGGAGATGGTCTCAAGGGGCATGGCGCTTCCAGTTGTTGCAAGGAAAGGAAGGCCGGGACCTGCATATCCCGGCCTGATTGGAGATCAGGAAAACTGAGAGATCAGCCTGCCTTGATTTCATTCCACAGGGCAACACGCTTTTCGTAGTTTTCCGCCGTCTCGAGCCACGACAGCTTGTCGCCATAGGTGAGCTTCGCCGCCGTGTTGATGTCGGGATTGGTGGTGTTGCCGTAGTTCATTTTTTCGGTGAGAGCCTTGCCAACCGCGGCGTCCATGCAGGAATTGACCCAGGCATGGGCCAGTTCGCTGTCCTTCACGCCGGCGCTGAGTTCCCAGCAATCGAGCCAGCCCACGGCCTTCTCCTTGGGGATCGTAAGGGCGGCCTTGACACCTTTCTTCACGAGGGCGGGCACCTGCGGCTCGCCCATGGAATACATCAGCTTGATGCCATTCTGGGCGAAGAGATTCACCCCGTCATCAAAGCCCGCATAATAGCTGAGCTACAGTTTCTTCTGGTCGATCAGCTTCTGCTTGATCTTGGCGAAGTCATCATCGGTGAGCTGGTAGGGATTTGCGGCACC
>JBBQNU010000255.1:0-3092 GCA_038330285.1 Hyphomicrobiales bacterium
ATTTACGGCCAGTTTCGGCGCGGTGAAGAAGGAACTTTGCCAGACCTGCCACACCAGCGGCGAGGCCCGCCAAGACTGCTTGCTATGCCACAAATATCACGTGAATGGCTCGGCCACGCCGATCATGAGCACGAAAATCCCGGCGCAGTAGCGTATGGGGTTAAAACATCTATCCATTGGCTGATGAATCTTTGCACGAACCACCAGGCTTTCCGTTCACAAAAACCGTTTCTTGGCGACAGCTTTGCCAGAACCAGACTTGAAATATTTTTGAGTTCTCGTGCCTTGGTTTCCGTTTCAACCGCCACATACGACCTGAGCTTTATCCAGACAACGATCACTCCATCATCAGGCACGCCGATTTTGTGCTACTTGTAATTGCTTTCAGCCTTGTTCAACTGAAAACGGATATCGGCGAAGTGTGCGTTCTTCAGCAATGATGTTAGGACCTCATTGGTTGCTGTTATGCTCCGTTTTGCGCAGTGGATATAGCCCGTGAGCGTGATGACCCTGAGCCTTGAGTCTCTGGCTTCCACTGTGACGTTATCAAGCCAGAGTGATTGGACGCAACCAAGAGAATGGACTGGCGTTACAAGAGTCTTTCGTGGCTAGGGGACAAACGCCCTGTTTATCAAGGCGGACATGTTAGATCACGCTGCGCCTGCCCGAATTGTTGATCAGACTCTCAACGCGTTTGGCTCCATTAATGCGCTGATAGACAGTGCAGGAATTTTGATCAACGGGACGGCTGTCGAGACAACCGATGCCCAGTGGGATCAAGTGATCAACGTTAATCTGTCAGCAGTCTTTCGGATGTGCCGCGCCACCATTCCACACATGATGGCCCGGGGCAAAGGCTCCATTGTTAATGTGGCCTCGGATTGGGCCTTGATGGGGGCCAAAGGTGCCGTAGCCTACTGCGTTTCGAAAGCCGCGTTGGGCCAGCTTTCGCGCTGCCTCGCACCTGACCATGCCCAGCATGGCGTCCGGGTGAATGCCATTTGTCCCGGCGATACAGATACCCCGATGCTTGATCTCGCTTTTGCGGGAAACGACCGGAACTGGATGGCGGAACATCGCCCTAGTGAACCACACGGCATATCAAAGGGCGAAATTTTGGATCTGAATATATCTTGATGGTGAATGGGTCGCAGGTAAAGGAATGCGAGAAATCACTTGCCCTTCCGAAATTAACAACACTATTGGCCCTGCTTCATATTCTGTAATCTGTCATTAAGCGATTAAGCATCAACTGGCAGGGGCATCGAGCTTGTTGATGGCCTCGACGTTTGCAGCGGAAGCGCCCTTGGGGTCAAATTCCGAGGCCAGCCAGGAATCGACGATGGCCTTGGCGAGTTCGGGGCCGATGACGCGGGCCCCCATGGTGATGATCTGGGCATTGTTGGATTTGGCGGCCCGTTCGGCCGAATAGGTGTCATGGGTCAACGCGGCACGGATGCCCGGCACCTTGTTGGCGGAAATGGACACGCCAATCCCGGTGCCGCAGCAGAGGATGGCACGCTCGTATTTGCCGGCCTTCACTGCCCTGGCAATGGTGGCGGAAAGATCGGCGTAGAAACCGGGCTGGCTGAGATTGGTCACCTCATGGCCTGGCTTTGATTTGAGGTGGGCCTCGATCACATCGATGAGGGGCTTTCCGGCGCTGTCGCCGCCCAATGCGATTTTCATGATGGTTCTCCCAGGTTTGAAATGACGGCCTCGACGATGCCGATGAAGCCCGCAGCATTCCACGCGGCGCGGCCAATGAAAAGCCCGTCGATATGGGACCGGCGGGCGAGCGCGCAGCAGTTCTGCGGGTTGACGCTGCCGCCGTAAAGCACGGGCAGCGCCGCGCCTGTTTCGGCGGCAGCGACCGCCTTGATGTGCTTATGCTGTTGGTTGGCGAAATCGGGATCGGCGGGAATGCCGCCTTCACCGATGGACCAGACGGGCTCATAGGCGAAGATGACTTTGCCTGCTGCGGCCTTGCCTATATGGCTCAACGCCGCGCGGGTTTGGCGTTCCAGGACTTCGGCGGTTTGGCCCGCGTCATATTCGGCCTTGGTATCGCCGATGCACACCAGCGCCAGAAGGCCATGCTTCACGGCGGCTTTCACCTTGAGGGCCACGGTCGCGTCAGTCTCGTTGAAGAAGGTGCGGCGCTCGCTGTGGCCGAGTTCCACCATGGTGGCTCCGCAATCCTTCACCATCGCGGCGGAGATTTCGCCGGTCCAGGCGCCCTGCTCTTCCCAGTGCATGTTCTGCGCGCCGACTTTCACGCGCGTGTCCTTCAGGACATCAGCCACCTCGGCAATGTAGGGAAAGGGCGGGAGCACGTAGGTCTGGGCCAACGCGCTATTGGCGATAGCAGATGCTTTAAGCGTGTTGGCAAAGTCCACCGCATCGGCGCGGAGCTTGTTCATTTTCCAGCCGGTGCCGATCCAGGGTATTTTAGCGGTTTTCATATCGCGATCCTCATATACTTGTGTTTCCGCAATTAGAATCGGCCGATCCCCTGTTAGCTTCAACAAATCGTGATTGTGCCTCGGGGGCGCGTTGACCACGGAAAGGGCGAACAGAGAGTTTTGGCGAATTGGGCGCTGCAACTCGCGTTCTCTCTGGTCCACTTCGACAGTTCGAACTGTACACTTCGCAAAAGTGGCCCGGTTAGTGGGTGTTTTGCGCATTTTCTCGCACCAGTAGAAAATTCTTATTAGCAGGATTAAATGACTGGCGGTGGATGCAGACTGCTGCGAACTTGTCTCTGTTATCCTTTCCCTGTTAACGGGAAATCTGCAGGGAAAACGCGCGTTTTTAAGCGTTATTGCCAGAAATTGCCCTGAATTCATCCACAAGATCAGGCGCTTGCGTTGCAAATTCCCTAAATTCGGTTGCAGGGAATTTTATGAAAAAATCGATAGCACCTACAGGGTGCAGCAGGGAATCAAGTCAACTAGGCTGTAGACTCATAAAACCTGAGCCATAGGCGGATTGCGGCGAGTTTTGCGAAGGCCAGATAGGCTGAGGCGTGGCGATCATATCGGGTTGCGACGTGCCGGCATTGCTTGAGTTTGTTGAAGCAGCGCTCGACG
>JBBQNU010000256.1:0-3026 GCA_038330285.1 Hyphomicrobiales bacterium
CCCGATACGATGAGATGACGGCCTTCTTCAATGATATGGCCGTAGGCAAAGCGATTGCCGAACTGGGATGGCACAACGGGTGACCAGTCCATCAGCCGCACCTGACCGCCATGGGTGTGGCCACTCAAGGTAATGGAGACACGGTCGGGGATTACAGTGAACAGATCAGGTTCGTGGGCCATATGGATGATGGGCGCGTTGTCGGTGACTTGCGCAAGAGTGCCGGGGAGATCATCGCGGCCTTCGAACCGGCCGCGGCGCTTTGTTTTTATGGCTACGATGCTTGATGTTCCAGACAGCCAGAATGGAATATTGTTTTTGGCGAGCCGGATCGCCTTGTTCTCCAGCACCGGAATTCCCGCATCTTCAAGAGCGCGCTGGCCAAGAATGGGGCCATGCCCAATTTTTTGGACGGTAAGGTCGTCCCACCAATCATGATTGCCCATGATGGCAAAGGTTCCTAACGGAGCCTTGAGCTTCATTGCGGCTTTTGCCGTGTCTGCTATCTTTACGTGCGCGGTGAGAAAAAGATGGCCAGCTGCATAGTCCCCCAGCAACAGATTCAGATCGCCTTCGAGGGAGTTTGCCAGATCAAGAATGCGGTTCCAGCGCGCAAGGCTCATGTAGGGTTCGCCCAAATGGGGATCGGCAATCAGCACGAGGCGCAGCTTGAGGCCGGGAGTCCAGTTCGGCGGGGTGAGGGCGTAGTATTGGGTGCGCAGCAGGAAGCCCGGTTCGATGGCCAGCGCATAGGTGCCGACTGAAGCGCCTGCGAGAGCGAGGCCGCCAAGCCATTTCAAAAGGCCGCGCCGGGTCATGAGGTTTGGCCCGTAACGCCCGCTTCCCTAAGTGCCCACTCGCGGAAGGCTTTCACCATCGGCGTGTCCGCCGTTTCGATGGGCGAGATGACATGGTAGGCAAATTGCGGCGGGGCCCGCAGAGAGAGCTCGAAGGGCTTTACCAGCCGGCCGGCGGCAAGATCATCCGCCACGAGGTTTGAGTCCCCCAGCGCCACGCCTTGACCATTCAACGCCGCCTGCACGGCAAGGGAGGTTTGGCTGAAGTGCAGGCCGGCGGAATCATCGAAATCACGGATGCCGGCCGCCAGCATCCACATGCGCCAGTTGGGCCAGGGCAGGCCCTGGGCTTCCCAATCCAGATGAATGAGCTGGTGATGCTGAATGAGGTCACGCGGTGTCTTCAGGGGCTTGTCCTGAGTGATCAGGCTAGGGCTGCAGACCGGAAACACCTGATCCTGAAACAGCAGGTCGGAACGCAGGCCCGGATATTTTCCGTTGCCAAACCGGATTGCGATGTCGATGTCGTCCCGGTCAAAATCAAGGACAGTGGCGGAGACGTCAATGCGCACGTCGGCGCCGGGCACCACAGCGAGGAACCGGTCGAGCCGGGGCACGAGCCACTTGGCGCCGATTGACGGCGAGGCCGAAACCTTCAACTGCCTGGTGTTCTTGAGTTTTCGGATTTTCTGCAGGGCGCGGTTGAGGGAATCGAGGGATTCAGCGGCGGCGGCAAGCAGAATTTCGCCTTCGCGGGTGAGCCGCATGCTGCGGCTGGTGCGGGCAAACAGCGAAGCACCAATCTGTTCCTCCAGCTCCTTGATCTGATGGCTGATGGCGGCGGGGGTGACGCCCATGTCGGAGGCCGCGCGGGTAAAGCTCAACTGCCGGGCGGCGGCATCAAAGGCGCGGAGGGAACGGAGGCCGGGAAACAGTTCGAGCATGGTGCATCTTCAAACAAGATTTGTAGATGAGGTTAAAACTAGTCGTTTGTGCGAACGATTACAATCATATAGATTGCGATCATCAACAAATATTAATGAAAGATGAATATCATGTCACGTTCCAGCAGCCAAACCGCCCCAACTCGTTATGGTTACGCACCAGTTGGCGCTACCGACAAGCTGTGGCTTTTCCTGAAGGGCATGGTCCGGTTCGAGCCCACAGCCAGCGCTATCTACACTGAGAATGCGAAGGTTCGCATGAGCGGACGCAACTGGCTGATGTAGGCCAAGCCTCCACCGCCATTTTCTTTTCTCGATCGCCGGGTGGCTTTGGGATTTATTTTCCTACTCCTGTTGACTCGTTCCTACTTCAGGTATATGTTCCTGTTTTGCTCTTTACAGGAAACACTATGGACTGGGACTTGGCCATCAAACGCAAGAGCGAAGCGCTCAGGGGTATCATTGAAACCCTGTTCGCCCTGCTGGGGCTTGATTGCGCCGATGCGGCTTCGCGGATTCCCCGTTCCCTGCACAGTGCCGTGCTTGGCGTGCTGCGGCCAGCAGAGTCCGCTGTCCGCCGCCTGATTGTCATCGCGGCCCGTGGCCTTGTGGTGAAGGTCACGCCTTCGCGTCCCATGCCCAAGGGGCAGATAATCAGAAACGGTGTCGGGAGCAGGCTCCCCTCCTTCCAGCTCTACGACACGCGGAAAGATTTCCCGGAACTGCGCCAACCCCGCGTAAAATACGCAAAGCATCCTCCGCGCATCCTTTTCTTCGGAGACGATTCCCGGGTGGATGACCTATGGCCCGTACCTCCACCCGCAGCCGCTCCCGCCCCGCCGCCGTCCGATGGCCTTGTTAATTCCGAACGCCTCAGCCGCAGGCTCCAGGCCCTCAAGCTGGCACTGGATGATCTCCCGCGCCAGGCCCGGCGTATGGCCCGCTGGCGGGTCAGGCGGGAAACAGCAAAAAGCCCAAAGTTCAAATCACCGCTCCGGCCGGGCCGTCCTCCCGGCTCCCGGAAGAAACATACTCACGAAGTCGATGAAATTCTCACGGACTGCCATGGGCTGGCTTGCTGGGCCATGGAGCCCGACACAAGCTGAAGCATAATTCATCCGTCTACGGACTAATCCCAAGTCCGTCATTCCGGCGCAAGCCGGAATCCCATTGACGTTGGAAAGATTCCGGCATGCGCCGGAATGACAAATTAGTGTCGAAAAAGGCGCTGTCGTACTCGTCGCCTTCAATGACAAAATCCCGCCCCCCTCCAATTCGATAACTG
>JBBQNU010000257.1:0-2732 GCA_038330285.1 Hyphomicrobiales bacterium
GGGTTCGCGGTGGAATTCCTCAAAGCCGCGCCGGGCGTAGAACGCGATGTTCGAGGCGAAAGCTGCATTTGTATAGAGTTGCAATTCGTTGAGATGAAGGGAACGCGCTATCTTTTCGGCATGGTTCAGAAGCAAATCGCCAAGACCCTTGCCCTGTTGGTCGGGATGGACAGCGATATTTTCAATCAGGAGACAGGTTGCCTGGGGAATGACTTCAATCAGCGCGACGGGAAGATCGTTCTCCTCGTAGAGATCGACGATGTGTTCAACCACCGCCCGCTCATAATTTGCGGTCATTGGCTTTGGTTCACGCCCAATAAGCGGAATCCATTGCGCATAGGCGGCCCGTGTCAGGTCACGGACAGCCGCAGCATCAGCCGGAGTGGCGCGCCTCATTCCATCAATACCCCGGCGGAGGAACAAAGCTGGCGTATTCCTTTTCCAGCAATTCGGCAAAGCGCAGCGAGGTGTAATCGTCATATTGCCGCGTGATGATCTGTACGCCCGACGGCAGGCCCTGCGGCGTGAGGCCAAGCGGCGCCACTGTCGAAGGAAGATAGAAACCGCAGGAATAGCCCGCCCAGAACAATTGATCCGTCGTCGGAACCCGCTTGCCGTTCACCGCGATGGTGCGCTCGTGCCGGTCGCCCACATGGTCATGCGGGAAAGCGGCGGACGCTGCCGCCGGGCAGATCATCACGTCCCAGTCGTCGAAGAAACGATCCCACAGCAAACGCATCTGGTGCCGCCGCTCATTGGCGATAAGCCACGAGCGGTGCGGCATCACATAGGCCCTAGTCATCTTGGCGTAATAGCTGTCGTCATCGGATGCAAAATTCTCCACTCGCGCCTCGTTGGCTTCGAACTCGTCCTTGCTTTGCCGGCGGCTGGTGGCCGAACGCAGGAGTGCAATGAAAACATCCATGGCTTCGCGTGTCGTAAACCCAGGCCGCGCCTCATGCGAAATCTTCTTCACTTTTTTGGTGAGGAATTGCGCAAGTTTTGCGATCAGGTCCTGCACCGGCTGGTCCACCTCGCTCACCGGGTCACTCAGCATCACCGCCACACGGAAATCCTTGAAGGTCTTTTGTTTGAGGTCCGGAAGATGCAGGCTCATGCCCCGCGCCTCGATGCCGTCGGTGCCCGCCAGCAGCTTCAGCATGGCGGTGAGGTCTTTCGCCGAGCGCGCCATGGGACCGGCAACCGAAATGTCGCTGGGCTGCACAGTGCTCAGAAGGTGGCCGCGATAGGGCACCACGCCGTAGGTTGGCTTGTGGGCATAGACGCCGCAGTAATGTGCGGGGTTTCGCAGCGACGCCCCGATGTCGGAACCGATCTCCAGGGCGCTCATCCCCGTGGCCAGCGCCACCGCCGAACCGCCCGAGGAGCCGCCGGGAGCCCGTGTCACATCCCAGGGATTGTTGGTTGTGCCATAGACGTCGTTGAAGCTCTGCCAGTCCGCCAGCATCAAGGGCACATTGGTCTTGCCATAGATCACCGCGCCCGCATCCGTAAGCCGGGTGATGGCCACCGCATCGGACGTGGCGATGTTTTCCTTGTAGGCGGGCACGCCCCAGGTCGATGGCGTGCCCTTCCAGTCGAAGGATTCCTTGGCCGTCATCGGCACCCCGTCAAAAGGCCCCAGCGGCGTGCCTCTTTTCAGGCGCTTGTCGGAAGCCATGGCCGCATGCTTGGCCCGCCCCAGATCGGTGACAACAATCGCATTGAGCGTGTCATTGTGCAGGGCATACTGATCGAGGCAGACTTCCAGAAGCTCCTTTGCCGAGATTTTCCGGGCTCGCAGCAGGCGCGCCATTTCCAGAGCAGAACTAAAACGCAATTCAGTCATTAACCGGGCCCCATCGCTTTATGTGCATGCCAGTCATGTTACCCAAAGACGCAGACAAGTACAGGGCGAGCCTTTAAAGCGATGGCCATGGAACGGCATCGCGTCTTGAAAGGCTACCTGTTTGCGGCGGCGGGAGCGGCCCTGTTTTCTACCAAGGCCATTTTCATCAAGCTTGCCTACATGGAGGAAGCCAACGCCGCCCTGATGCTGGCGCTGCGCATGGCCACCGCCTTGCCCTTCTTTATCGGCGTTGGGCTCTATGCCGTGTACCAGCTCCGCCAGGCCGGAAAGCCGCTGCCCGGCTGGAGCCTGACCATCCGCGCCCTTCTCGCCGGTTTCATCGGTTATTACATCTCCTCGCTGCTGGATTTTGAGGGGCTGGTCTACATCACCGCCCAGCTTGAGCGCCTGGTGCTGTTCACCTATCCGATATTCGTCATGTTCCTCGGCTGGCTGTTTTTTGGCGCGAGACTCACCTGGATGAGCATTGTGGCGGCGATAATCACCTATATTGGCCTCGTCGTGGTGTTTCTCACCGACCTTCCGGCGGGCGGCATGGCGACGGTGATCGGCACCGCCCTCGTGCTGGGCTGCGCGCTCACCTTTGCCGTCTACCAATTGCTGGCCAAGAACTTCATCACCGCCATGGGCAGCGCGCTGTTTACGTCCATTGCCCTTTCGGGCTCGGGTTTTGCCTGCATCATCCACTACATTGTCGTGAGCCGGAGTTTTGATTTCTCCTCAAGCCCAAGGTTCTTCTGGCTGGCGGCAGGCACCGGATTTTTCGCAACCGTCCTGCCGTCCTTCCTGGTGAACTCCGGGCTCTCGCGCATCAGCCCGCAATCCACCTCGATGATTGCCACAATCTCGCCGCTGATCACCA
>JBBQNU010000258.1:0-2653 GCA_038330285.1 Hyphomicrobiales bacterium
CCAGTGTGAGGCCGGTGAAGACTGCGAGGGGGTTCAATTTCATCTTTGGCCGTCCGTAATCATGAATATAAGAACATAGCCGCAGCTGCGGCGAATAGGCTATTAGATAATAGGAATCATCCACATTATTAAGGCCAATGCGGCAAATCTGCAAAGGATTGCTGCAGCCAGCAAAATGAGGCGAGAAGTTTTGATAAAACCGACCCAGAATTTGTGTGTTTACTGCGGCTCCGGCCCTGGCAAAAACCCCGTTTACATGGCCGCGGCCAGAAGCCTGGGTAACGCCATGGTTGAGGCCGGCATTGGCCTGGTTTATGGCGGCGGCAGCCTGGGGCTCATGGGCGAAGTGGCCAAAACCGTGCTCGAGGCGGGCGGCCACGTGACCGGCATCATCCCGGAATTCCTGGGCACCAAGGAGCGCATGCTCACCGGCGTCAACGAGCTGATCGTCACCAAGAGCATGCATGAGCGCAAGATGACGATGTTCGAGCACTCCACCGGATTTGTGGCGCTGCCCGGCGGCATCGGCACGCTGGAAGAGCTCACCGAGATTTCCACCTGGGCGCAACTGGACCAGCACGCCAAGCCGATCATCCTGTGCAACATCGAGAATTACTGGGAGCCCTATCTCACGCTCTTGAAACACATGCGGGCGGAAAATTTCATCCGCGAGGGCATGGAGTTCAAGATGGATGTGGTGAAGACGGCCGACGATGTGGTGCCGGCCTTTGAATACCGCCTGGCCAACAGCCACCAGAAAGTGCCGCTGGAGCCGATCCGCAAGGTTCTTTAGGATCTACACCTTCACCCTGCCCTACTTCTCCCCGCTGGGGAGAAGGAAATAGGCATGACTCTAAACCAGCGTTTCGGCTTCGCGCCTGCGGTTTCTTTCGTCGCGCAGCGCCGACCAGGAATAGATCGCGAGACCTATCCACAATACGACGAAGGACAGCAGTTTCCACCTATCCATGTGTTCACCGAAGATGAAGACGGCGGTGAGGAACACGAGGGTTGGCGAGATATATTGCAGCAGGCCGGCAGTTGAATAGCGGAGCAACTTTATCGACAGCGCGAAGAAAACCAGCGCCGATGTGGTCATCAGGCCAAGGCCCATGAGCAGCAGCGTGTCGGGCAGTGTGCCGCCAAAATGGGCCTCGCCGTTGTTCACAAGCCAAACCTGGGTGAGCAAAAGCGGAATGGCAATGATGCAGACCTCGATGAAAAAGCCTTGGGTGGGCCCCACCGCGATGGTCTTGCGCAGGAAACCATAGAGGCAAAACGTTGCGGCCAGCATCAGGCCAAGCCAGGGGAACACGCCCGCCGCGAAGGTCTGGATGAGGACAGCCACAAGCGCAAGGGCAAGCGCCACCATCTGCAGGCGGTTAAAGCGCTCGCCCAAAAACAGGTAGCCCATCACCACGTTCAGCAGCGGATTGATGTAGTAGCCGAGGCTGGCTTCCAGGGTGCGGCCCACCTCGATGGACCAGACATAGAAGCCCCAGTTAAAAACGATGATGGCGCCGGTGAGCGTGAGAATGGCCAGATTGCGCTTCGAGGAAACGGCCTGCCAGACATCCTTGTACTGACCAAGCCACCAGATAATGAGGGCGGCGCAGGGAATGGCCCAGAGGCCGCGATGCACGGCGATTTCAATCGGCGAGATATGGCGCATGAAGCCGAAATAGACGGCCATGGCCCCCCAGGTGAGATGGGCCAAAACCGCGTAAAGAACGCCTTTTTCGGCTGGTGTCAGTCCGGTTTTGGTTGTCTGTTCGATGGCTGTCATGCCCCGGGGTTTAACGGCGCCACTCCGGCGCGGCAATCAGAGAACGGGCATGGGTCACATGAGCATCCCGCATGTCAGCTATCGCCGGTCACGCCTTCGCGCAGCAGCTTGTAGATGATGGAATCGGAAAGGGCCTGGAACGAGGCTTCCACGATATTGGGCGAAACGCCCACGGTGAACCAGCGGTCGCCCTTGCCATCGCGGCTTTCGATCAGAACCCGGGTTGTGGCTCCGGTTCCGCCATTGAGGATACGCACCTTGTAATCGACCAGTTCGAGGTCGTTGATATAGGGCTGGAACTTGCCGAGGTCCTTGCGCAGCGCCACGTCGAGCGCATTCACCGGGCCGTTGCCCTCGCCCGCGTTGATGAAGGTGTCGCCTTCCACCTTCACTTTCACCACGGCTTCGGAGATCATTTCGTTGCCGCGCTGCTCGACAATCACGCGGAAGGACAGCACGTCGAAATAATGGGGCACGCTGCCCAGGGCGCGCCGCGCCAGAATCTCGAACGAGGCATCGGCGGCATCATAGGCATAGCCCACAGCTTCGCGTTCCTTCACTTCGCGCAGCAGCGCGTCGAGGCGCTTGTCATCCTTGGACACATTCAAGCCGACGCGGTTCAGTTCGGAAATCAGGTTGGATTTTCCGGCCTGGTCGGAGACCAGCATGCGGCGGCGATTACCCACGGTTTCCGGTTTCACATGCTCGTAGGTTTCCGGTTCCTTGACAATGGCGGAAGCGTGGATGCCGGCCTTTGTGGCAAAGGCGCTCTTGCCCACATAAGGTGCCTGGGCATTGGGGGCGCGGTTCAGCAACTCGTCGAAGGCACGTGCCACATGGGTAAGGTTCTGCAGGCGCTCGTCATCG
>JBBQNU010000259.1:0-2540 GCA_038330285.1 Hyphomicrobiales bacterium
ACCGATGGCCGCTTCTCCGGCGCCACCCGCGGCTTCTGCGTCGGCCATGTCGGCCCCGAGGCGCAGTTGGGCGGACCCATCGCCCTTCTCAAGGATGGCGACATGATCACCCTTGATGCCATCGAAGGCACCCTCACATGCAATGTGAGCGATGCCGAATTCGCTGCCCGCAAGAAAAGCTGGAAGCCCAAGGACCACGGCTATGGGTCCGGCGCTTTGTGGAAATATGCCCAACAGGTTGGCCCCGCTGTGTCTGGTGCCGTAACCCATCCCGGAGGAAGTGCTGAAGGTGTTTGCTACGCCGACATCTAGCGTCTTCGTGAAGGCAGCTTCACGGTCTGCCAAAGGTGCAATGATCGCACTTCTGGCCGTGATGGTGCTTGGCTTGTCGCCGGCCGCCCGTGCTCAGGAGGCTGAGGAGGGAACCGGCTTCTTCTCCTACATGCCCGCCGCTCCCAAGCTCAATCTGCCCAGTCTGGACATTCCGTTCTGGACCGATGATCTGAAGAAAGCCAAGAAGGCCTACAACAACGGAAACTTTGATCGGGCGATCAAGTTTTTCCGCAAGGCCTCGGAAGAGGGCAACATCGTTGCGGACTGGTACCTCGGCCATATCTACCGCACGGGGCGCGGCGTTCCGCGCGATGATGCGACCGCCTTCTCCTATTATTCGCGGGTGTCCGAGTCCTACGATCCCGATGAACGCGACCAGAACCGCTTGCGCATCATGGTGGATGCGCAATTGCGCGTGGCGGACTACTACCGCGTTGGCATTGCCGATGCAGGCATCAAGGCGAACTACAAGGTCGCTGCCCGCAGCTACCTGAAGATAGCCTCGACCTACGGCCATCCCGGTGCGCAGTATTCGCTGGGCTTGATGAACATCAAGGGCCAGGGCGTGAAAAAGAATCCGCAACAGGGTTTGAAGTGGCTGATTGCCGCCGCCAGGAAGCGCCATGCCCTTTCGGAAGCCTATCTCGGCGACCTCTACTGGGATGGAAAGCTCGTGCAGAGAGACCGGACGCGGGGCCTGATGTGGTACATCCTCGCCCAGCAGTCCACCAAGCCCTCGGAGTACCCGTCGATTTTTGACCGCTACAACGAGCTCAATTCGGCGGCGAAGGAAGACGAACGGCTTGAGGCTGAAGCTCGCGCCCGTGTTTGGGCGGACCAGTATCCGGCTGACGGCAACTCCTTCAAGGAATAAGCCCTAGTCGGGAACACCAGGACGGGTGCCCACAAAGACCCCTGCGCCAGCCATCATGGCGATGATCAGCAAGGTAGCCGCCGGCAACCGCCATTCCAAGGCCAAGCCAGCCAACAGCGAGGTAAATTAACCGCCGGACGTCCAATTTTCGTCTAACCCTTGCAATTTCAAGGCCGTTCATGCGATTTACAGCAAACAATGGCAAGTTCAAACGGCAACGATATCCCGGCAACACCTGCAGCCCGCGTTCCCTTTCTGGGGCGGCTCAGGGCTTATTTTTTCACCGGCCTTGCCATCACCGCCCCTATCGCCATCACGATCTGGGCCACCCTCTGGTTCATCGATATTTTCGACGCCTGGCTGAAGCCCTACATTCCATCTTACTACAATCCCGACACCTACTTGCCTTTCAAGGTTCCAGGCTTTGGCTTGATCTTCGCGCTCCTCTCCATCACCCTGGTGGGTGCCCTGGCCGCCAATCTGGTGGGCCGCACCCTGATCGGATTGTGGGATAAGGCGCTGCACCGCACGCCTGTGGTGCGCTCCATCTACAAGGGCTCGAAACAGATTTTCGAAACCCTGTTCCTGCAAAAGGGCACCTCGTTCCAGAAGGCTTGCCTCGTTGAATGGCCGCGCCACGGAATTTGGACGCTGGCCTTCATCTCGCGCGAGATCGACGGTGCGATGATCGGCCTTGAGAAGGGCCGGAAAATGTATGCCGCCTATGTCTCGACCACGCCCAATCCCACCGGTGGCTACGTTTTCTTTTGCGATATCGGCGACGTCGTGGTTCTCGATACGACCGTTGAGGATGCCTTGAAGCTTGTCATCTCCATGGGCCTGGTGTTTCCCGATGGGCCGCTTGCCCAGGAAACGGAAATGAAGCTGGCCAGAAAACCGGCGCGCAGGAAACCTACCCGGCGGAAAGCAACTTGACCGCTTCGTCACGCTCGAAAAGATAGAGCAGGGTGCGCAGCGCCTCGCCGCGTTCCGAATTCAGCTCAGCGTCGCGCGCCAATATCAACGCCGCATCATCGCGTGCAGCCGCCAGCAAATCGCCATGCGCCGATAGGTCGGCAATGCGGAACAGGAGAAGCCCCGCCTGCTGCGTTCCCAACATCTCGCCAGCGCCCCGCAGGCGCAAGTCTTCCTCCGCTATGCGGAAACCATCCTCCGTCTCGCGCATGATGGTCAGCCGTGCCTTGGCCGTTTCGCCAAGCGGCTCCTGATACAACAGCAGGCAAGTTGATTTGGCGGTGCCGCGGCCCACGCGCCCGCGCAATTGATGAAGCTGCGCCAGCCCAAAGCGTTCGGCGTTTTCAATCACCATGAT
>JBBQNU010000260.1:0-2418 GCA_038330285.1 Hyphomicrobiales bacterium
GGACAAGTTCGCGGTGGAAGACGCGGCCAATGGTTTTTCCGCCTTCACCAGCCCCGCCGATCCGAAGCCAGGCATCTCCATAAAGGCGGGGCGCATTGCCAGCATGGACGGCGTGCTGGTCCATGACTTCGACATGATCGATGAATTCATCGCCCGCCATCATCTTGATCCCGACATTGCCCCGGAAGCCATGGCGATGGATTCGGGCGAGGTGGCGCGCATGCTGGTGGATATGAACGTGCCGCGCGAACAACTGGTGCGCCTGGCCCACGGCATGACGCCGGCAAAACTGGCCGATGTCGTCTCCCGCCTCAATGCGCTGGAAATTGCCTTCGCCTATTCAAAGATGCGGGCCCGCAAGACGCCCGGCAACCAGGCGCACGTGACCAATGCCAAGGATGATCCCCTGCAGCTTGCCGCCGACGCGGCAACCGCCGTTGCCTTCGGCTTTGATGAAATCGAAACCACCATGCGGGTCTCGCGCAACGCCTGGTCCAACGCCGTGGCCTGCGCCGTGGGCGGCGCCGTTGGCCGCTGGGGCGCGCTTTTCCAGTGTTCCAGCGAAGAGGCGGAGGAACTCCGCATCGGCATGGCGGGCTTTACCTCCTACGCCGAAACCGTGTCCGTTTACGGGACGGAAAAAACCTTCATCGATGGTGACGACACGCCGTGGTCCAAGGCCTTCCTTGCTGCGGCCTATGCCTCGCGTGGTATCAAGATGCGCTGCACGTCCGGCGCCGGTTCGGAATTGCTCATGGGCTTTCATGAATCAAAGTCGCTGCTTTACCTCGAAGCCCGTTGCCTGTGCCTGCAAAGAGGCATGGGCGCGCAAGGCACCCAGAACGGTGGCATTGATGGCGCACCGCTCACCGCCACCATTCCCGGTGGCATCCGCGAACTGATGGCGGAAAATCTTCTGGCCGTCTGGCTCGATCTGGAATGCGCCTCCGGCAATGACGCACGCTCAACCGAATCCGAAATTCGCGTCGGCGCAAAGATCCTGCCGTTCCTGATTTCCGGCTCTGATCTTATCTGTTCCGGCTTTGGTTCAATCCTCGCCTATGACAATTCCTTCAATCCATCGCTCATCAATGGCGAGGAAATGGAAGATTTCCTCGTGCTGCAGCGCGACTTTGAAGCCGACGGCGGCCTGACGCCGCTGCCCGAGGAGCGCGCCCTCGATTTGCGCAGCCGCGCCGTCGAAGCCATTTCCGCCGTGTTCGAGGAACTGGGCTTGAGCACACCGACATTAGACATGAAGCAAAGCGTGGTGGTGGCTTCCGGCTCCGATGAAACCCGAAGCTACACGCCCCGCGATGTGGCGAAAATCAGCGAGGCTATCAAGGAGCGCGAGATCACCGTGATCGACGTGATCAAGGCGTTGGTGAAGCGAGACTTTGCCGACGAAGCGCAGAACCTGCTCAGCCTCGTGAAGCTGCGTGTCTCCGGTGATTACCTGCAAACCTCCGCCATGGTGCGAAAAGGCAAGGTTATCAGCGCTGTGAACGATCCCAACACCTATCTCGGCCCCGGCACCGGCTACCGCGTATCGGAAGAGCGCCGCCTTGAACTCAATTCCATCCGCGATGTGCTGGATCAGAAGGAAGTGCTGCGCCAGGAAGCGCTGCATGAAAAGGACGAGGCCAAACGCATCCAGTACCGCGTCATGGGCCCGGCCGGGCAGGGGACGGACAAAAAAGAAGTGGTGATCGGCATCAGCCCCGCCTTCGGCCTGAATCTGTTCCAGACCACCGCAGGTCATCGCCTCTCCGATGTTCTCAAGGACATGATCGACGCCATTGAAAAGCGCGGCCTTAAAGCCCGCATCGTGCGCTTCAGGCATACGGCTGACACGTCATTCCTCGGCATTTCGGCTGCAACCTTGTCCGGCTCCGGTATCGGCATCGGCATTCAGGCGAAAGGCACCGCCGTGATCCACAGCCGGGACCGCTTGCCCCACAACAATCTCGAACTCTTGTCCAACGCGCCCATCACCCGGCTCGAACACTACAAGGGCTTTGGCGCCAATGCCGCAGCTTACGCTCTGGGCGAAATGCCCGAACCCGTTGTCGTGCCGACGCGCGGCGAAGCCATGGGCTCGCGCTACCACGCGCGTGTGGCCCTGATCTACGCCATTGAAACCGGATTGACGGCCGAAGGTGCCGCGCCCGAAGACATTGAAGTGAAATTCACCGGGGCAAAATCATGACCGCCAAACTCACCATCGCCGACTATCCTCTGGCCGAAACCATGAGCGACAAAATTCGCGGCCAGCGCGGCAAGTCCCTCGATGACATTACCCTGGACGCCGTCGTGGCGGGCAGGGTGACTATGGAGGATCTGCGCATTACCCCCCAGGCGTTGGCCGACCAGGCCGAAATTTCCCGCGCCGCCGGGCGTCCCACTCTGGCCCTTAAT
>JBBQNU010000261.1:0-1682 GCA_038330285.1 Hyphomicrobiales bacterium
GATGGCCTCGCCGGAGACAACACGGGTTTTGGCAAATCCGGTTGCCTCTTCGATCAGCCGGGCCATGGCGCCGCAGCAGCGCGCCGCGATCATAAGGCGCTCGCGGCGGAACCAGGCGTGGGTGAAATCCATGCCCGCCCCTTCCTCACCGATGCGGTCGGCAATGGGGATCTTCACATCGGTGAACGAAACGATGGGATGATGGTGGTCATAGGTATGGGCATAGAGCGGGGTGCGCACGATGCGAACGCCCGGCACCTTGATGGGGCAGAAAAACAGGCAGTGTTCGCCGCTCTGCAGCTTGGCCTGCACCACCATGGTATTGGCCAGGTTGTAGCTGGTGACATGCCACTTCTCGCCGGTGACGAGATAGTGGTCGCCATGACGGGCGGCGGTGGTCTTGATGGCGCCGGGATCGGAGCCCGCGTCTTCCTCGGTGATGGCGTAGCAGAGGTGAACCTCGCCGCGCGTGGTCGGCAAGATATGGCGCTTCACCTGGTCGGCATTGCAGGCTTCAAACATCCAGCTCTGGACTTCGCCGTAGCACCAGCCCAGCGCATTGGTCACCCGGCCGAACTGCTCGACGATGGCCACCTGGGTGAGCAGCGGAAGCGCCAATCCTCCCAGTGCTTTCGGCGTATCCATGAGCGTGATGCCGACATCAATGGCGAATTTTTCATGGCGCTTGCGGGCCTCGGCGGGAATACGGCCTTCGTTCATTTCCGCCTGCACTTCCAGCGGCTGCAACTCGCTATCGACAAAAGCCCTTACTTTCCTGCGCCACTGCAGCGTCTCGGCTGGCAACTCATAACTCATGACGGGAAATGCTTTGGAAAGAATGAGACGAGCATGGCCTGCAGCGCCTGGCGCGCCTGGCTGGCGTTGATGGTGAGTTTTGCGGGAGAATTTCCCGCCGCCACGCTTAGCCACAAGCCATCGCCCAGCGACTCAAGGGCGCGCATCACCGTGGCTGGCGCCAGCTTATAGCCGCCATCCTTGATGATCTTCTCGCACAGGCTGCCCACAGTTTTGGCGCGCTCTTCGTCGTAGGCCGAACATATCTCCGTATAGATGGGCCGGCCCTGGGTTTCGCCCCAGAAGGCAATCCAGGCGGCGAGCTTGTCGGGGGTAAAAATCTTGTCATTGAAATCTCCAAGGATAACCATCTGGAGTTTCTCGGCCACGCTGGCGCCCGGCACGGCGAGGGCTGCCTGCCAGTTGCGGTAATATTCCTCGGCCAAATGGCTGAGGCAGGAGGCGAGAAGTTTTTCCTTGCTCTCAAAATGGAAATTGATGATGCCGACGGAAAGCCCCGCGGTTTTAGCCACGTCCGCCACAGTGAGGGCGGAATAGCCTTTCCGCGCCAGAACCACGATGGTGGCGTCAATGAGCTGCTGCCGCCGGACCGGCCTGGAGGCCTTGCGGCTAGTTGGGGGTGTTGCCGTTTCGATGGTTGCCGTCACACGCGCCTCACGTTGAACTCAACTTCAGCAAAGCTAGCGGGAATACAGCCTGCGTCAATCCCTCTCACGGCGCTTGCACCGCATTGACCGCCCAGGAACCGGCCCATAACACTGGGAAATAATGCAGGATCACGAATTTCGCCATATCCTTAACGACGAAATCCATGGCCGGCCGGGGCTTGCGGTCGTGGCCCCCGCCCGCATCACCCATCTGGCCTT
>JBBQNU010000262.1:0-1519 GCA_038330285.1 Hyphomicrobiales bacterium
TTTGCCGACGACGCGGCCTACCAGGGCTACAACAATCATCCGGCCCATGTGGCCTTTGTGCGCGACCGCTGGCTGCCGGAGGTGGCGGACTTCATGGAGATTGATTACGTCGCGCTGCCGGAATAATTTACTTCGCCTTGAGGCTGTCCAGATAAGCGATGATTTCCGTGGCCTGGTCCGCCTCGAAGACGAACTCCGGCATTTCATTATGGCCGGTGACAATGCCTTCGACGAGCGCTTCGCCCAGGGATTCCGGGGGATAGCGCGTCACCACTTCGCGGAAGGGCGGCGCCTTGGCGAGCGGGCTGTCGCCGGTCCCGCCAACCGCATGGCAGCGGCTGCAATTGGCTTCAACCAGCTTGCGGCCCGCCGCAATGTCGTCGGCATAGGCCGCGGAACCGGCTGCCGCGAGAACGAGAAAACTCAGGATTATGCGCATGAATGATTGACCCGGTTGCCGTGTTCAGGCTTTTTTCGCCGGGCAGGTGCTGAGGCCCAAGACCGTGTAGAGCGGGCACCAGCCGATGACGGCGGTAACCAGTGGCACGACGCCGATCCAGCCCAGCATATGCCACTCGCTGGTGCCCATATAGGCCCAGACGAGGAGGGCAAGGCCGCCGATCACGCGCACAATGCGGTCAAAGGTTCCCATGTTGATCGTCATCGTCATTCTCCTTTTTGAATCCGGATTTCGTTGTGAAATGCTACAGCCTGGAACTTCCGCCCGAATTGATCGAAATCAAACCGCGGGAACAAAAAGCTCTGGATTATGCGCATGGTGGAAGAATAGCATGGGAACGGGACTTGCAGTGAACCATTTCAATAGCCCGGCAGCACGATCAGTTTCGGCTGCCCGGGCAGGGTTTCACGCGAAACGATGACCACCGGCGAAGACGCCATTTCCAGTTCAAAGGATCCCCGAACATTGGCGATGAAGCGCGAAAGCGTCTCTGGGCCGAAGTAATGCATGGGGATGACGATGCGGGCCTTCAGGTCTTTCAGCACCTGGATCATGTTGGCGACCGGCATGGTGTAGCCGCCGTCAACGGGCACCAGCACCACATCCAACCTCCCGATCTGGCCGATATGGGCGGGCGTGAGCTCGTGGTGCAGATGGCCGAGATGGCCGATGCAGAGGCCCGCCACTTCGAAGACGAAAATCGAATTGCCGTCGGGCACGCGGCCAAGCGTGCCGCCCCTGATGTCGGTGGTGACATTGCGGATATGGACGTCGCCAAACGTGACGTCATGCCGGGCCGGGGTGCCGTCGTCGTTCCAGCCGCGCAGGACATTCTTGATCGCGGGATCGGGGGTTGGCGTGTAGTGCGAGCGGTGGGCGCGGTTCATGGTGATCACGTCCGGCACCACGCCGCCGGCAGCCCCTGAAAAATCGGTGGCGATGCGAAGGCCGCCGGAGCTTTCAATCAGGAAGGTGGAATGGCCAATAAAGGTGAGCTGCACCTGGTTTTCAATGAGGGCAACGGGAGCAAGCTTGGCGAACTGCACACGGGCGGGGCCC